>NZ_VFTQ01000052.1:0-23034 GCF_006439475.1 Mesorhizobium sp. B2-8-9
CAAGGACGGCCTCGCCAGCTACGAACTTCTGCCACCAACCGGCCCAGAGATCGCGCAGATGATCCGCGAACCTGCGGTCGTGGCCGGGCTCCGCTTCGAGGAGAGTGCCGAGTTGGGGCGGCTCGACGACGTGCTGCAGGCGGCAGCAACTGCCGATCCCGGATCATTGCCGCTTCTCCAGTTTGTCCTCGACGCGTTGTACCAGGCCAGTGGCGACCGACGCGTTCTCACCTTTGCGCATTATCGTGCGCTGGGCGGGCTCGAAGGCGCGATCGCGCGCCGCGCCGATGAAGTCGTGGACTTGCTGGCGCCCGAGATCCAGGAGGCCTTGCCTGCGGTGCTGCGCGCCCTCACCACGGCAAGTCTGGGCGATGAAACAGTCACGGCTAGTCCGGCCCTGTATAGCGAAGTTGCGGGCACTGCCGCGCGTTCGGCCCTCGTCAGGGCCCTGATCGACGCACGGCTCCTCGTCAGCGATCAGGACGCCGGAGGGCATGTCTTCGTTCGCGTTGCACATGAAGCACTGTTGAGACGCTGGCCGCGCGCCGGTGACATTGTGAATGCAAACCGGAATTTCCTCGAGACGCGCGAACGCCTGAGGGCTGACGCCCACCGATGGCACCTGGAGAACAGGAATAGAGAGCTTCTCCTTCCGTCCGGCAAACGTCTGGCGGAGGGCGAAGAGTTGATGCTTTCAAGGCGGGAGGAGGTTGACGATGCCGTCCTTGAATACATCGAGGAGTCCTTGCGTGCCCATCGGCAGAAGGAGGAGAAGGATCGTCAGGCAGAGCTAGCACTGGTCGCGGCTGCCGAAGAGGCAAAACGCGAGCGCCTGGAGCGCGAGGCCGAGCGCCGGAGCCTCGCGGCTGCCGCAGCAAACCGGCTTGCCCGACGGACACGGAACGCCGCTGTCGTGGCAATAATGCTCGCTCTTATGGCGGGTGCAGGCGCACTGGTCGCCTTCAAAGCGCGGGAGGAAGCAAGGGGCCAACGCGATGAGGCGCTGCGCAATCAGTTCCTTTCGCTCTCGTTCCTTTCGGAGCGGTCCGCCGCGGCAGGTAACACCGAGGCTGCGATCCGGTTGGCGCTTGAGGCGCTGCCCTCGAAAGAGCAACCCGAGCGGCCATATCTCTTCGAGGCGGAAGCAGCCCTCTACAAGGCTCTGCTGGCGCACCGGCAGATCAAAATCCTCCGCCCTGGCGCCAGTGTGGCGCATGCAGCTTTCAATCCTACAGGTGATCGTGTTGTCACCGCATCCTATGACAAAACCGCAGCCGTCTGGGACATCGCCACCGGTACCGAAACTGTGATTCTAAAAGGTCATGATGGGGCCGTGGAGAGGGCCGAATTCAGCCCAGACGGGAGCCGTATCCTGACGGCTGCGAGGGACGGCACTGCACGTCTCTGGGACGCCGTCTCGGGAGAGCAGCTCTACATCCTGCGGCCGCTAGGCAATTACCCGACGGCAATCTTCAGCCCGGATGGCACCCGGGTGCTGACGGCGGGGGAGAACAGCGATGCAACGCTCTGGGATGCTCGGACCGGAAGGAAAGTCTTGGATGTAAGCAGCGACGCATATACGCGTGCTGCTTTCAGTTCAGACGGCCACAGCTTCGCGACGGCGGGCAAGCATTTTGTTTCGATCTGGAATACCGCAGACGGCGCGCTGACGCAGTCGATCCGAGTGACCTCCTGGCCCTACACTCTGGCGTTCAGCCCGGACGGAAGCCGGATGGTGGCCGGCCCGTGGGGTTGGCATTCACACCGCGACACTTCCAGCCTTTTCGATTTGTCGAAAGGAACGGAGATCGCAAAGTTGGCCGGCAGCAAGAGCGATACGCAATTGAACGGCGTGATTTTCAGCCACGGGGGTCAGCGGATCGCCACGGTATCCCTCGATGGCACTGCCCGGATTTGGGATGGAACGTTGGGAACGCTGGATGAAGTGCTCGGCCAAGAGGTTTCGGGGTTGAAGCCTGAGATCGATACAGATGAACGCGATGTGGAGATGAACGGTGCTTTCACCCAGGACGACCGCTTCCTGGCGACCGCCTCGATCAATGGGCCGATCCGCATCTGGGACGCTGAACGCGCCTCGTTGGTGACGACGATCGCCGGTCATGAATCCTTGGTCGAGCATTTGGAATTCAGCCCGGTCGACAGCAACATTCTACTCACTGCTTCACACGATGGCACCGCTCGGCTTTGGGATGTCGATGGCGCCCTGACGACCTCGCTCTCACATGAATATCGGCCGACTTTCGCGGTTTTCAGTCCCGACAACGTCCACCTGCTGACCGGCGGCGGCGACAGCGCGGCGCACTTGTGGGATGTAGTGAGCGGGCGCGAGATAATCCGCCTCGACACGCATGAGATCATTCAAAGCGCCTCGTTCAGCCCAGATTGGAGGCGCGTCGCCACGGCATCTCTTGAGGGCGTGGTCCGAATTTTTGACGTGGCCACGGGACACGAGACCGCCCAGTTCCGATCAGATGCCGGACTGATCAAGATCCAGTTTGGTCGCGATGGCAAATCGCTTGTTTGCGCATGGATCAACGGGACCGCGCAACTGTGGGACGCAACGACCGGCACCGAACTGGCCGCCATCAATACTAGCAGCAATCTGCCGCAAGCCATTCTTAGCCCTGACGGACGTCTGATCCTCTCGGCCAGGGAAGACAATGTGGGACACCTTATGACGACGAGCGGAGTCGAACTACGTGCTCTTGTCGGGCATCAGGATCGCATCACGGCAGGGGCCTTCAACCCTCACGGTCAACTCGTCGCCACGGGCTCACTCGACCACACGGCCCGAATTTGGTCGACCACCGAGGGGACAAGCGTCAGAACGCTGGAGGGACATACCGGCGCGGTGACGGTGGTCGCCTTCAGTCCCGACAGTCAGTCGTTGCTAACCGCTTCGCGTGATGGGACCGCCCGGATCTGGAGCGTCTCAGGCGATCTGGAAAAGGTTCTCAGGGGTCACAGCGGCGCGCTGGACAGCGCCGAATTCAGCCCCAATGGCTTGTATGTCGTGACCGCGTCGACCGAAGATCGAACGGTCCGGTTATGGGCGGCGCAATCGGGCCGCCAGATTGCCGTCCTTGGGAGCCTGCACGAAGCAACTTTTCAACCGGGCTTTACACGTGCAGCTTTCAGCGCCGACGGCACCCATGTCGCGATTATTTCCGGCGAACAAACGGTCAGCATCGTCCGCGTCTTCCAGACACCCAAGGAGCTTGCTGAATTCGCCCGGCGTACCGTCCCTCGCGAACTGACCCCTTGCGAGCGGCGAAGCTTCTTCCTTCCTGAAGTCCCTGCAAACGGCACCTGTCCGGGCTGAGGCGACAACGGTCAGACTTTGCCCCTTAGGCCGCTTGCTGGAACTGCCACCCGTCCAGCCCCAAAGTGATGACCGAGTGAATCGGCCTGGATCCGGACGGCGTGGCGCATAACTGTGGGGTTTGGCTTGCCCGTCGGATTGACGCTCGGGTCCGACTACGATCAGGGCGTTCACTTGTGATGTCTGCTTTTGGAAAGCGGCGGTGGCGACCTCGACGGCTGCAATCGGGCGCAAAGCGGCCATGTCTGTTGTGGGCCGAAAGCGGTAGGTCTGCTTGCGGTATCCGGGAATCGATAGTGGACGCTCAATTTGCGATGCTCTCTGTCTCGGTCTAACCGGTGGGAACATGGAATTCGAAGAGAATAATCGGCTCGCCCATAACGGCCGGGGGCGAAGGCCGGGCGCAATGCAGCTCAGGGCAGCGGAACCGGCGAGTCGGCGAGCGTTCGCAGATAGGCGATCACGTTCAGCCGATCGGTTTCATCTGGCGCGCCACGAACGTCCATGTTTACGCCCGGCGTTGTGAGAGTAGGACCGGCGAGAAAAATGTTGAGGTCCTCGTAGGTCCAGGCGCCCTCCCAAGATAAGAGGGTTTGGGAGTAGCCATCGAACTTTGTCGACGCCTTGTTGCGTCCGACAACGTTCCACAGGTTCGGCCCGCGGGTGGGTACATCCTGTGGACGCATGACATGACAGGGCTCGCAGTTGGCGGCAAAGAACGCCGCGCCCTTTGCCGGGTCGCCGCTTGCCAGCTTGGCGGAAATCGGCTCGGGCTTCGAAATGACGACGCCGTGAGCCTTGAGGTAGGCGGCGATGTCGGCATGGTCGTCGTGCTTTGCGAGGTGGTAGGGCGTGATAATGCCCGGTCGGCGGGCGGGGTTACCCTGGATCCAGATGGCGTTGACGTCTGCGCCGGCTTCAACGAGCACCTTGACGCAATCGAGACAGCCGTTCGCGACCGCGAAGTGCAACATGGGCTCGCCGCCTCTCGCTTTGGCATTGGGGTCAGCACCATGTGACAACAACAGTTGCATGAGGTCGGCGTAACCCTTCAGGACAGCAACGGTGATCGGCAGACCGAGCGCCGACTCCTTGCTCACACCCGCGCCGCGCTTGATCAGCAGTTCCGCCGCCTCGGGATGGTGGCTGCGAACTGCCAGGAAGAGAGGAGTGGCTCCCTTGTCCTGCTCCTCGATGGCCGCCCCTGCATCGAGGGCCGCTGCGATGGCGGCAAGGTCCCCGTTCTTGGCCGCCTCGTGAAGCGGACTGCCTTGGGCGGTCGTGAGAGCAGCCAAATAGATGAGCACGCTTCCAATCAGCTCACGCATCTGGCTCTCCCTGGGCCGACACGGTGATTGAGAAGTGTATACCTAATCAACTCCCTCGACTACTCCGGGGCGTCGCGCTCGCCATGACCGCAGATCAGGCGTATCTTAACGATTGCTGGCTGGGACCTGACGGAGCCGGCAACGGAGAGCGGGAGACTCGCCTTAAGATCTGGCGTTATTCCGCGCGCTCTCAAGACTGCCGCCTCGGCCGGCCTCTCCTTTGTGTGGTTCCGGCCGCGATTGCTTTTATTCACTGGAGGAGAAAACAGCTTTTCACTGGAGGAGAAATCATCATGCATTACCTTCCACGACGCGAATTCATCGCTCAAGGCAGCGCGGCCCTCGCGGCGCTGGCGATCTTCCACTCACGGTTTGCCCAAGCCTTTCCAAGCCGGGCGGGTGAAACCGTAATCCCGTGGGTGGACCAGCCGCCGCCCAATCCTGTCCCGGCCGTCATCCAGACCCAGCTCGTCTGGGAGGATATGGATTCGTGGGTGACGACCAATGAGAAATTCTTCAGCATCGCGCATTTTGATCGGCCAACCATTGATGCGAATGCCTGGAAGCTGGAAATCGATGGGTTGGTCAAGAAGCCCCTGAGCCTGTCGCTTGCCGACCTCAAGGCGCGACCGCGCCAGGAGGTGGCTTTCACCGTAGAGTGTTCAGGCAATCATGGTTTTCCATTTTTCACTGGCGGCATTGGCAACGCCCGTTGGGCTGGCACGCCGCTCGCCGCCATTCTTGAAGAGGCGGGCGTTAAAGAAGACGGCATCGAGGTTGTTTTCTGGGGCACTGATGTCGGCGACATCGCTCTCAAGGACAATAATCGCGACGTCAAGATGCATCAGAATTTCGCCCGCAGCATGTCGCTCAGCGATGCGATGAGCCCCAACAACATCCTCTGCTACGAGATGAACGGGGCCGCCCTGCCTGCACCCAACGGGTTCCCGGTGCGGCTCATTGCGCCCGGCTGGTACGGCATCGCCAACGTCAAGTGGCTCAAGCACATTGAGATACGCAACACGCGCTTCATGAGTCTGCTGATGGCACGAGACTACGTGACCATTCGCGAGGAAGAGCACAATGGCGAGACGGTGTGGGCCGAGACCTCGGTCGGCCGAGCGTTGCTGAAATCGGCGCCCGCCAGAGTCACGCGCAGTGAAGCCGGATACCGCATCAGCGGTGCGGCCTGGGGTGCACCAATCGCCAAGGTAGAAGTGAAGATCGATGATGGCCCGTGGACCGAGGCGACGATCGACCATGCGGAAGAAGCCGAATTCGCGTGGAAGGTCTGGTATCTTGATTGGAAAGACCCGTCAAAGGGCGAGCACACGGTCACCTCGCGCGCCACTGATACGTCAGGCAAGGTCCAGCCCGCGATGGACGATCCGGTTATCGCCAAGAAACACACCTACTGGGAAAGCAACGGCCAGGTCACGCGCCACGTCAGCATTGCTTGAGAAGGTTAGCGGTGGCGGCACCTCCCAAACTGACGAGGATCGAGGTGACCTCACTCCAAATATGGGGTCACCCCGTCATTGCTGTCGAGCAAGCCTATGTGGCGATTGCATTCATTGATTCGGACAGTCCGCTGTAGGTGCAATGCCGCTAGGAAGCTTAGGGGCCGGTTGCGGACTGGCGGGTTCCGGCGGCGTCGGACTTGCGTTAAGGTCGCTTCGCCCGGCCTTATGGAAGTTCGATCTCGCCGTCCACCACGTGGTTGAGGCCGGTGCCTTCCACGGTCAGCGTCATGCGGACCTTCAACTTCTTCTTGCCGCCGATTTGCCCGTCGCGCACCGTTTCCTAGATCTTGCGCTGGGAGGTGACGCCGACTTCCTTCAGGAACTTGCGGATCGACATATTGAAGGCGTCTTCGCTCATGGCCGAACTCCTCTGTGTCCGGAGGGGATTGTAAGAGAAGGCAAGGGATCAAGGAAGCAGGACGGTGACGCGCGGTTCCATAAAAAGATCCCGGGTCCGAAGGAGCGTCGGGGTCCTTGAACTTGATCGACCCCTGGCAGGATGAGTGGAACCGATCGACGTCTTACGACCTACAGCAAGATTTGTCCGCGTGCAGCCAAATACCTCTCCGTGCCCGCGGTTACCCGATCGGCGGCGTTGGAGCGGACCTTCTGAAGTTCCGGGAGTCGTCGCCTTCTGGTTACTCGTCCCGGCGCGCAGTTTGCGCCCAACCTCACTTCTGCGAAACGGCGATTTAGTCGGCGCCGCCTTAGCTCGTACCCAAACATTCGCGTCACTTCAGTGATTCGTGCTCAGGATGATGCGAGCGTCGTCTCTGTTTGCGCACAATATACGAAAGAAATAAAAGCAGGCGGATCCGGCGGAAGGAATTCCTTCTGATGTTTCCATTCGAGACAGAGGGCGTATGTATCGAACTGTTTCTGTTCTCGCCGTTCTTCAATACCGCCGTTTGCAAATGTAAGAGAAATAACATGCGCGGTTGCATTTACAATATGGGAGTCCGCTTTTGCAGTCGTTTGCGCTGTCAAAAGGAGAGCGAGAGCGATGATAAATCTGGTCCGTTTCATGTCAGCCTCTTGTCGAATCCAGTGCCGCCAGGATCCGTTGGATGCGGCGGCCGAATGGGTTAGGCTAGCGAGCGCGCCATGAGGGTGAAATGTCCCGAAAGGCTCCTGAAATTGATCTGAAATCTGCTGAAACGGTCACGTTTCGCGGTTTTGTCTTCTTGACAAAAAGCAAACAGCTCCGAACCGTCGAAGGCAAAGCGGTCAATCTTCGCAGCCAGTCCGCCGAGGTGCTCGCCGTGCTCGCCGCGCGACCGGGCGAGATCGTGTCCAAGGATGCGATGATGCAGGCGGTTTGGGTCGATACCTTCGTGACCGACGACAGCCTCACTCAATGCATTGCCGATATTCGCCGCGCCCTGGGGGACGAGGCGCACGTGATCGTGGAAACCGTCCCAAAGAGAGGCTACCGGCTGAATGCCGATCCGTCGGACGCGGCAGAACCAAACGCCGCAACCGGCACGGAACGGGCCAAGACACGATTCTCGCGACGCAATTTCATTCTTGCTGCACTCGTTCTCGTTGCGGCAGCGATCGGTACATATTATGGCGCGGAAGTATGGCGAGCCGCTCCGGTTCCTTCGGGCGACATGCCCAGGATTGCAATCCTTCCTTTCGACGACTTCAGTACCGGAGCGGATAAGGGATATCTCAGCGATGCCGTTGCCGAGGGGATCATCACCGACCTGGCACGAAGCAAGACTTATGCCGTCATTGCCCGAAACTCGAGTTTCAGGTACCGCGACAAGCCGACCGACACCAGGCAGATCGGAGATGAACTCGGGGTCGACTACCTGCTTGAAGGCAGCCAGCAGAAGGTGGGAGACCGGCTGAAAGTGACCGCCCAGTTGCTGAATGCGCATGACGGATCGCATGTCTGGGCCAACACCTACAACCGCGAGATCGGCGATCTTTTCGTCGTCCAGGAGAAAATCATCCGCACGCTTGCGGAACGGGTCGGGCGCAGGATCGAGCGCCCCTTGCCACTGAGCGGTGCCGCCAGGGTCAGCGCGCTCCACTATCACCTGATGGGGATTGCCGAGATCAGAGAGGATTTCTCGGCCGCGAGGAACGACCTATTTCGGCAGCTGAACCTCAAGGCGATCGAAGAGGATCCGAACTCGCAGTTCGGCTATATCGGGCTGGCCTGGTCTTATCGCAACGATGCGATATTCGGCTGGCACGAGCAGGAAGCTAACCGTGACGAGGCGTTGAAGCGCGCCGCCGAATACGCCGACAAGGCCATCCTGCTCGCTCCTGATGACGCTGAAGCGCATAATATCCGCGCCAGCATCCATACCGAAGCCGGCGAGGTCGCGCTGGCCCTTGCCCGGTACGATCAGGCGATCGCCCTGAACCCCAGCAACTCGGATATCCTGGTCCGCAGCACGGATCTGCTACTCTATGTTGGCCGTACAGACGAAGCGATCGATCGGATCAAGCAGGCCATGGGCATCGATCCTTTCTACCCAGACGACTTCAACTGGCAGATGGGCTGGGCGCTCTGGGAAAAGAACGATTGCGGGGCCGCGCTGGCGGCGATGCGGAAAATGTCCAGAATCCCGAGCGGCGCGCACCGAATGCTTGCGGGGATTCACGCTTGTCTGGGAAACAGGCGAGAGGCAAAGGAAGCGCTTGCGGTTTTCCTCCGGAACACTCCCCGTGAATCCATCAGTAAAGAACGCAGAGAGTGGGACAAGATTTGGACCGCACCCGGAAGCCTCGACCGCTGGATCGAACACATGCGGTTCGCTGGGTTGCCGGAGTGAACGGCTGTCCGCGGGCGCCCCTCAGAAGACCGGCTGGTCCGCAAAACACCGTTGAACTCTTTTGTGTTGATGAGCGCAGGTTGCCCTCAAAGCAAGATCATCCTTCACAAGAATATCGGGTGCGGGATGGCGGGAATTGGCGCGACTACGACTTGCAGCATGATCATCCGCGATGTCCGCTTCTGGGCGGGCACAAACTTTGCCTTAATGGCCGAGATGAGGCGCGAAATGGACGCTGCTCCAATTATAGGGGCCCTGCAATTACACAGCGGCGCCAGTTTCATCCCCTCCGGCGCGCCATTTCGTAACATAGTGATTTGGTGCGCCATTTTTCCCAGTTACTGGAACAAAACTGGGCACCTGCGTCTGCTTCCTGTGACCCGAAGCAGTCATCCATGTAGGTCGGCCTCCTCCTTGGGCGGTCTTCCAACGCGGGCCGATGTCGATCCTAGACCGAACCCTTGCGCTGCGGCCCGCATCGAAAACCTTCACCAAAGCAATCCTACTCACTCGGCTGCTCTCCCCGAAGGACGGTGACCACAGGTACCGCGTCTAGGTCGCGGGCCGGATGTTCTGGTTGACGCGGAAAAGGTTGGCAGGGTCGAACTTGCCCTTTAGCGCGGCGAGGCGCGGATAATTGTCGCCGTAGCTCGCCTGGATACGCTCTTCGCCTTCGTCATCCATCATGAAGTTGGGATAGGCGCCGCCGAGGTCGAACGGATGAACGGCCCGCCAGTAGTCGCCAGCCCATTTCTTCAGGGCCGGCGCCATCTCTGGATCGGGATCTATCCCGGCGATCACCATCGACCAGGTCACATCACGGGCGTCCCAAGCGCTGTCGCCCTTGCCCCGGCGATGCACCGCCCCGTCAATCGGGTAGAGATGCATGCACGAACCCGGGCTCGCCTTGCTTGCATGCAGGAGATGGGCGTCGATGGCGGCATCCGGCAGCGCGCGGACAAAGTCGCCCTTCCAATACCATTGCTGCCCGGCCGGATAGAGCGCGTCGAACAAAGTCTGCAACGCGGTGTAGGGGATCGGGCCCGCCCAGTCGATCATCGGCTTGGGGAGATCCGCGCGGACGGCATTGACGGCCGCTTCGCCACCCTCGCCGTTATGCGCGACAAGGAGGACGCACATCTGCTTGTTCCAGTGCTCCGGCGGGAAGGGAGCGCCGCCAGGAACAGATTGCAGTCCGAGGAAGATGTAAAAATCCTCCGGCGCCTTCGACTGGAAATCGCGATACCAGCGCATCACCGCCGCGGCATCGCCGATGTCGAAGATGATCGGTCCGCCATAGAGCATTTTCGCTGGGTGCGTGCGGAACAGGAAGCTGGTCACGACACCGAAATTGCCACCGCCGCCGCGGAGCGCCCACAGGAGATCCACATTCTCGGTTTCGCTTGCGGTTATGAAGCTCCCGTCGGCCAGCACCACGTCGGCTTCGAGGAGATTGTCGACGGCGAGCCCGTACTGCCGACTGAGGTAGCCGTGGCCGCCGCTCAGTGTCAGGCCGGCGACCCCGGTGGTCGAGATGATGCCGAAGGGGACCGCCTGGCCGAAGGCGTGGGTAGCATGGTCAACGTCGCCGGTCGTGCATCCAGGCCCAACCCGCACCGTGCGGTTCTTTGGATCGACGCGCACGCCCTTCATTGTCGAGACGTCAATCACGAGCCCATCGTCGACGCTGCCGAATCCCGGTCCGTTGTGGCCGCCGCCGCGGATCGCGATCGGGAGTTTGTTGTCGCGACCGAAGTTCACCGCGACAATAACATCGCCGACGTCGGCGCAACGGGCGATGATCTGCGGCCGCTTATCGATCATGCCGTTGTAGAGCTTGCGCGCCTCGTCATAGCGGGCGTCGCCGGCGCGTATGACTTCGCCGCGCAGGTCCGCTGCGAATTTGGTAATGTCTTCGTCGTTCATGACGTTCCTCCTGCCGAAACCCTAGCCAGCCAAGGAACGCTAGTCCTGCCCCGTGCTCCTGCAAATGCCACATCGTCCCATTCTATTGCCCGATCGTTCAGACTGGGATCATGTGCAGACGCACCGCTTGCTCGTGCCGCGATATTGCTGGATAGTCTAGCGATGCGCCGCCATAGCGTCGCGTCCACCGAAAGAGTTCGTCAGCAATGGAGTAGTCGATCGTTCCGGGGTGTAGTGCATGGATGTCCTTTCCGATGTGCTCCGAGCCGTTCGCCTCACGGGCGCGATCTATTTTGATATCGACGCGAGTTCTCCCTGGGTCGGCGAGTCGCCCGGCACGGCCGAAATCTCCGCCGCCGTCATGCCGGAGGCTGAGCACGTCATTTCGTTTCATGCCGTGATATCAGGCTCCTGTTGGGCCGCGCTGGCTGACGACTCTGTGCCGCCGGTGCGAGTGAATGCCGGTGATGTTGTCGTCTTTCCCGGGGGATCCCCGAATGTCATGAGCTCCTCGCCTGGAGCGCGCGGCGAACCCGACATGGCAATGTATTATCGGCCAATAGACCAGCATCTACCGTTCACGTTGATCCATGGCGGCGGCGGAGATGAGCGGACTCGGTTCATTTGCGGGTACCTCGGCTGCGATGCGCGTCCCTTCAACCCGCTGCTCGCCGCCCTGCCGCCAATACTTCTCGCCCACAAACCCGCTGACGGGAGTGGCTGGGTAACGGACCTTTTTCGTCTCGCGATGACGGAGGGGGGCAACCGGCGGGCCGGGGGTGAAACGGTCCTCGCCAAGCTGAGCGAATTGATGTTTGTCGAGGTGGTCCGCGACCATCTCGCCACACTCCCCGACGATTCTCGCGGATGGCTGTCAGGGCTAAGAGATCCACAGGTCGGCGAGGCGCTCCGACTCATGCATGCACGTCCCACAGAGGAATGGACATTGGACCGGCTCGCGCGCCACGTAGGGCTCTCGCGCACTGCATTTGCTGGCCGCTTCGCCCACTATGTCGGGGTCTCGCCGATTCAGTATCTGGCTCGGTGGCGTCTACAGCTGGCGGGGCGCCTGCTTGAGCGACCAGATGTCAGCATCGCGCAGGTGGGAGCCAAAGTGGGCTACGAGTCGGAGGCCGCTTTCAATCGTGCCTTCAAAAAGTTTGTCGGCGTTCCGCCAGGCACCTGGCGCAAGGCGCGATCGGCCTTGCCAAAGGCCCAAGGGTTACCTCTTGGTGTGGTCCAATAGTAAAATGGCGCGAGTTTACGCGTGGCCGGCGTGCCGCTTCGACATCGACCCCGGAGCTTTTGAGTGTCCGCTATCGGGCGCCTTCCCGTCAGTCAGGACGGGGGCCGATTGCAGACTGTCGGCTTTTCGTGGTTGACTGGGAATAGCCGCCGACCCGGAACAACATAACTGGAAGCGCGTCCAGTGCTTGACATTGGCGAAGCCTGCTCGATCGGATTGAGATCCATGTCCAGCACCAGGCAAATTCGGATCATTGCCGCGACACTCGACTCTTTTTGGCATCCATTCGGAAGAATTCGGAACAAATGATGCAGCCTTCGAGACGCGCGCGAGAAGCTTCCCCAATCTGAGGCGTGCCGTCATGCCGACGGTGCAGAACCCCAAGGAGGGCGCGCCATGGACGTCGTCAAGTCAATTCCAGACACTGAAAGCGATTTGGCCATCCGCAAACAGGAGGCCTATGAATCGTTTTTCAAACGGCGGGCGCCGCCGCGCTTTGCAACCCTAGAGCAGGAGCGGCAACACCGAAAGGAGCGGCTCGCTGCCGGCTTCCGCATATTCGCGGAGTTGGGCTTCAGCGAAGGCGTTGCCGGACATATCACGGCACGTGATCCGGAATTCACCGAAACATTCTGGGTTAATCCGTTCGGCATCCATTTCGCACATATCACCGTCTCGGACCTCATCCGCGTCGACTGCTCAGGCGATGTGATCGAGGGCACGATGCCGGTCAATGTAGCCGCATTCGCCATTCACCATCAGATCCATGCCGCGCGGCCGGATGTCGTCGCGGCCGCCCACGCCCACTCCATCTATGGCAAGGCGTGGTCGGCGGTGGGCCGGCTGCTCGATCCGATCACGCAAGACGCATGCGCGTTCTATGAGGATCACATCTTCTTCAATGACACGCGGGTGCTGATCACCGAGGCAAGCGAGGCGGCCCGGATCGCCGGGGGCCTTGGTGCCCACAAAGCGGCGATCCTGCGCAATCACGGTCTGCTTACGGTCGGTGAAACTGTCGACGAAGCAGTCTGGTGGTTCATTTCAATGGAACGCTGTTGCCAGGCGCAGTTCCTCGCCGAGAGCGTGGGGACGCCGCTGCAGGTCGATCCGGCCAATGCCCGAGCCGCTCGCGCGGTGAACGGAACGCCCACCGCAGGCTGGTTTCAATGCCAGCCGCTCTGGCAGCGCATCCTCAGGCAACATCCCGATCTTCTCGAATAGGCTGGCGTGCCACAGAGGGAGACGTCTGATGGGTGATGGCGAAAGCCATCCCCCTTTCCATCTCGCCGTCACGATCGAGGAACGCCTGTGCCCCGTTATCCGCCTCGAAACAGGAGGGACGTCACTGCCCCTATCCTGCAGCTGGTCCTTCAAATGTTGGGATAGCAGATGCTCGACAGGCGGGCGCAAGGCGCAAACCTTCTGGAGCCAATACGCGAGGCAAAAGCCGTCAACGAATTAAATTAATGTCCATCATATTAGCCATAGTTGCGCAGGTGACTTGCGAACGAACGGACCGTGGCCGATAGTGTGATCCCGCATCATTCCCCATCGAGTTGCGAAGCCGCATTCCCCTCGGTTCGGCGCTTCTGATCGGCAATATAGGCAGCTATATAGCGGTCGAGCGCTGCGCGAAATTCTTGATCGCGGGGGCGCGGAGTGCTCACTGGGGTTACGTGGGTGGTCTCGGTCCCAAACCCGATACGATAGAAAACAACAGCGGACATTTTCGGCTCTCCTGTCTCGAAACACCTTGTCAGCGTGAACCCGGCGCGCGGCAAGGTCGCGGGGCCATGGCCGAAAAGTTCCGAAAAGCTCCAAAAAGATGTTAGTTTGTTCCATGATGGGGAAGCGTTTCGCCTTCGGCCCGTTCGAGCTCAATCCGGAGGCAGGAACGCTGCTCCGGCAAGGCGTTCCCGTTCCCGTCGGCTATCGCGGTGTGTTGCTGCTGGCAGCGCTGGTGATGCGAACTGGGGAAGTTCTGTCAAAAGCGGAGCTCATGGACGCGG
This sequence comes from Mesorhizobium sp. B2-8-9, assembly GCF_006439475.1. Classification (NCBI taxonomy): domain Bacteria; kingdom Pseudomonadati; phylum Pseudomonadota; class Alphaproteobacteria; order Hyphomicrobiales; family Phyllobacteriaceae; genus Mesorhizobium; species Mesorhizobium sp. B2-8-9. The sequence continues at coordinate 14,171 of NZ_VFTQ01000052.1, forward strand.
CTTGGCCGCGCGCGACGGTCGAGGAGAGCAACCTCTCCGTCCAGATCGCATTGCTGCGCAAACTGCTTGGGCGGGCGTCCGACGATGCCGAGTGGATCGCGACCATACCGCGGATCGGCTACCGCTTCGGCGGCGCGGTGGAGTTCCTTGACGCGACCTCGACCCCATCCGACAACGAGGAGGCTGGGCCCTCCATCGCCGTGCTGCCCTTTGCGAATCTTAGCGACGACAGCGAGCAGCAATATTTCGGCGACGGTCTCGCCGAAGACATCATCACTCGCCTTGCGCGGCTGCGCTGGCTCTTCGTTTCGGCCCGCAACTCTTCCTTCACCTATGGCGGTAAAGCGGTCGACGTGAAGCATATCGGGCGCGAACTTGGCGTGCGCTATGTGCTCGATGGGAGCGTGCGCCGTTCCGGACAGCGGCTCAGGATTAATGCCAGGTTGAGCGATGCCAACACCGGGCGCCAGATCTGGGCGGAGCGTTATGATGCGGAAATCGCCGATTTCTTCGCGCTGCAGGACGAGATCGCCCAAAGCGTGATCGGTGCCATCGAGCCCAGGCTCTACGTGGCCGAGCAGGAGCGTTTCCAGAGCCGGTCACCCGGCAGCCTGGACGCCTGGGGGTTCGTCATGAAGGCGATGCCCTATGTCTGGACCTGGGGTTCGATGCCGGATTTCGAGATCGCCGAGCGGCTGCTGAAAAAAGCTATCGACATCGACCCCGACTATCCACACGCCAACTGCCTGGTAGCCTGGGGCCTCGGCGCAAAGGTGATGCTTGGACTGGCTGATGCCGAAGCCACCTTGTCGACTGCCCACGACATGGCGCAACGGGCGATCCGCAGCGATCCGGAGAACCCTTGGACGCACTTCGCCGCGGGCTTCGTGCATATGGCCTCGCGCCGTTTCGATCCTGCCGTTAAAGCCCTATCTGAGGCGATCACCCTCAATCCGAGCCTCGCCTACGCGCACATGATCCTTGGATCGACCTATGCCTATGCCGGCATGCCCGACGACGGTCTGCACCATGTCGCGCTTGCCGACCGGCTCAGCCCGCGCGACTTCACGCAGGCGGGCAGCCTTTCCGTCATCGGGCTCTGTCATTTCATGGCGGGGCGTTATGTCGAGGCAGCCGAGTTCGAGCGGCGCGCTGTGGATCTCAGGCAGAATTTCGGGACGGCTTGGCGCACCTACGCCGCCTCCGCAGGCATGGCGGGCGATCACGCCGCCGCCACCCACGCGCTGTCACAAACGCGGCGCCTACATCCATCCGTGTCCGTGGATTGGGTCGAGAAATACCACCCCATCATCCACGAAAAGGATCGCGCGCGCTATATCAAAGGATTACGCGTAGCCGGGCTCGACTGACACCGCCCGTCGCCGCCCGCCGTCAGCTCGAGCACGGGGTTGGAGAGGGCGGCAGATCGTGACGCTCGAGGCGACGTACCCGGGCGATGCCGAGTAAAGAGCTAGGCTGGAGCGGCCCATGACGGGACGCGGAGTTCGCTATGCGCCGAGAGCCGTCGGTCCGCTATCAGAGCGCGTTTAGCGGACAGCTGCCGTTTGGCCTCCGGCTAGATGAGCTGATCGAAGCCCCAAAAGGCGCAGGAGAGTTTGTTTTGAAGGATCGTCGGTCGAGGAAATTCAGCCTCCAGGTCACTATGCGGCTCCAGGATCGATGTTCTGGTTCATCCGGAAGATGTTCTCGGGATCATAGCGCCGCTTTACCTGTTGAAGACGTCCGTAAGCCTGAGGGCCAAACGCATCGCGGACGAGGTCGGCGCCTTCGCCATGGCCTGGGAAATTGAGATAGAGCCGGCCGGTCGAGTGTCGCTGCATGTGCTGCCAGAAGGTGCGCACCCAGCCGATATTCGCGTCGTCGTCCGAAGCCCTCGACCAGATCGCGTCCAGGCTCAGCATGTAGGGCATGGACCGGTCGCCGAAGGCGGTCGCGTCTTCCGGCACGCGCTGCACGTGGCCGCCGAATTTCCAGATCGAGGCGAAAGTCATCTCGGACGGACGTTTCGCCATCTGCCGCACGATATCCGCAATGACGCCGTCGTCGAGGCGGGAGAGATAGGTTGATTTCCAGTAGCAGCGGTCGCGCCCCTTCGGAAACAGCGCGTCGTACAGTGACTGAATGGTGCAATAGGGCATGCGGCCGCTGAAATCGACCAGCGGTTCGCCAAAACCGCGGAGCGGCGCTACAATCCGTTCGCCTTCATCCGCCGGGCCGTCATACACATGCGCAAGTGACACTACGCGCCGGCCGCGCGCGGGCTCGGGGAGGGAAGGATCGTCAGGCAGCATCGAGAATTCAGCGAGTCCGCTCAGCCGGTCCGGTGCCGTTTCCATGAAGTCGCGCCAGCGCGCAATGACCTCGTCCGCGCGTTCCTCGGGATAGGCGGGGCCACAGAACATCAGCTCAGATTCGATCGGGTGCAGCTTGAACTCGAAGCTCACCACGACACCGAAATTGCCGCCGCCGCCGCGGAGCGCCCAGAGAAGATCGCGGTTTTCCGTCTCGTCAGCGCGGATCAGCTTGCCCTCGGCGGTGACGACATCGGCCGCGACGAGATTGTCGACGCAGAGGCCATGAGTGCCGCGGAGCCACCCGATGCCGCCGGACAATGTCAGGCCCGCAACGCCGGTCGCGGAGATGAGGCCCCCCGGCGTGGCACGGCCGAAAGGCGTCGTCGCGGCGTCGACATCCGCCCAGGTCGCACCGCCACCGACGATGGCGCGGTCGAGGCCGGGCACGACGCGCACCGCGTTCATCGGCGACATGTCGATCATCAATCCGCCGTCGCAGACCGCATAACCGGCGACATTGTGGCCGCCAGAACGGATGGCGATGGCGAGTCTGTCCTCGCGCGCGAAATTTACCGAGACCATGACATCGGCGGCGTTCCGGCAGCGGGCGATGAGGGCTGGGCTTCGGTTGATCATGCCGTTCCAAACGACCCGGGTGGCATCGTAGGCCTCGTTCGTCGGAACCAGCACCTCGCCGCGCATTCTGGAGCGAAGGTTTTCGATGCTGGCTGGCGAAAGCGAAGGCGTGGTCGTCGCGTTCATCGTCCCATCCTCCGTTTCCAGAATGCTAGCGCGGAACGAATGCGCCGGCTAAAGTCGAAAACGCAACGAAACGGTCATTTCTGCCATGGCTGAACAGGTGGCTCCGTTCAATGTGGCGATCCTCGCCGTGCCCGAGGTCACGGCTTCGGCGCTCTACGGGATGGTCGACCTGTTCTCCTCGCCGGGGCGGGACTTTCGCTTCATCACGCAGGGCATGGCTGGCGACCAGCGGATGCGGCCCTACGTCGTGGCGCGCGGAGCAGACCGGTTTCGCGCTGCGAACGGCGTCTGGGTACATCCTGATCACACGATTGCCGACTGTCCGCGTCCTGATATCGTCTGCATCCCCGATTTCTTCGTCAATCCGGGCGAAAGCGTCGCCGGGCAGTATGACCCTGAAACGCGCTGGCTGAAGCGCGTGCATGAGGAAGGCGCGCTGCTGGCGAGCGCCTGTTCAGGCGCGGTGCTGCTGGGCGAAGCCGGGCTTCTCGCGAACCGCGAGGCGACAATCCACTGGGGCTATGTCGACGCGCTGACGAACAACTATCCCGGCGTAAAGGTGAAAGTGGAGCAGTCGCTGGTGCTGAGCGGCGAGGCGCAGCGCATCGTCATGGCTGGCGGCGGATCGAGTTGGCAGGATCTGGCTCTGTATCTGATCGCGCGCTTCGTCGGTCTTCGTGAGGCGATCGAGGTGGCGAGGGTCTACATGCTGCAATGGCACGACCTCGGCCAGCAGCCCTTCGCCACGCTGGCGCGCTCGCGGCAGACCAGCGACGCAGTGATCAAGCAAAGTCAGCAATGGGCGGAATCGAATTTCCGCAAGCCGGCACCGGTCGCCGTCATGGCGCGCCTGTCGGGTTTGCCCGAACGCTCCTTCGCGCGTCGCTTCGCCAAGGCAACGGGCATGAACGCGTTGGACTATGTTCACGCGCTGCGGCTCGAAGAAGCCAAGTGGCTGCTGGAAACGAGCGACGAGGCCATCGAGGCGATCGCCAACGAGGTCGGCTACGAGGACACGAGTTTCTTCGGGCGCCTGTTCCGCCGCAAGGTCGGTATTACGCCGATGCAATACCGCTTGCGCTTCGGGTCGTTGCGCCGGGCGGTCCAAAACGGATGACCGCGGATAATCCGGCAAGGAGGACGTTGATTTCATCAAGGGCAAATGTCCGCTTCCGGGTAATCGGCAAACACCTCTGAACGACCGGCTTGAGGCGCGAAGCAGCCGCTCGCACGCTACAGCGCCTGTTAATGGCGCGCGGGCGAGCGGCTTCCGCCAAGAACATTCCTATGAACTGAATCCAAGGCGCGCTTCTAACGTCTTCCTGCGTCAGGCCGTTCTCCCGCAGAATACGCGCAGAATTAGCTGACGCATGGCCATGGGTCCGACAACATTATCAACTTCTCTATTCGTCAGGCTCAGACTTCGATCTCTGCGGGTCAGCTGAGGGTCGTTTCAGCAGTTCTGCGACATCCACACCCAGCACTTCAGCCAGTCGGTCAACGACGTCGATGCTCGCGTTGTACACGTTGCGTTCCAAAGCGCTGATATAGGTGCGATCGATCCCAGCCCGGTGCGCAAGCTCTTCCTGTGACAGGCCTCTAGCCCGCCGCAAGGCTCTTAGGTTTTGCGCGAACGCTTCTCGGATTTCCATGAATCCGACACCAGCGCCTTGAATAGTATTTCACCACGGAGTATTCTCTACAAATCACATTCGGAAGGCCGGGCTCCTTCATGGGGTTTGGACCCACTGAGCGAAACTTGCCTCGCGAAAGGAGACCATGCTGTGGCAGCGAAAAAGCCGAATGTTCTCGCCGCAAGCCGCAACGATACGGAATTGCAACCGGCAGCCCTACGCGATCCCGCACTTCTGCTGGTGAGCGATTGGCAAATGGCTCGGTACATCTCCCTGCTGCTATGTCGCGTGCAGCAGCGGTTGGAGAGCCAAATCATAGTCAATCCCAGAATTCAGGGATTGGCCACAGATTCTCCAACGCGAGTTCGAGACCGACCGGCGCGCACTCTCGGTGGTCCACAGGAGTACGCGGTTGCGCGGGAGGCAGAGGTCTTTGCGATGACCGAAGCTCTTAAGCTTCAGGATTCTATCCCTGAGGTCGCGGCAACGTCGCTCATTGGCGTCGTCGCCAAGTTAGAAATGATCGTCGGCGCCGACCGGGATATTGGTGATCCTACCGATTTCCCTTGGCCGCATATAGCTTCCGTACTGCGTGACTTAAGAGCGATCGCAGGAGGTTTGCCGGTTGGACACCGTAGCCGGGAAAGGACGCGGCGCGATGTTGCCAAGCATTGGGAGTCCGCAGTCAAGCTGGTCGCTGCGCTGGGAGAGGAAGGCGCGGCCGAGTACCGTTGGTGATGTAGCGGGTCTTCTGAAACGCCGAAACCGCACGACGCAAGTCATTGCACGCTGTGGCCCTACGACATTAACTTCGCGCTTTCCTTCGCCGTCCGGAGGAGTCTGATGGCGGGTCGATCCACCATTGGGAGAGCGACCGGGCATGTCGGAGAAAACCAGCACCGGGCCACAGGCTTTGCTTCCGGCGAACGACAACGGCGACCTCGCCAGCCCCGAGGGTCGCGCTGAAAGCGTGGCGGCGGCCAAGATGGATCGGGTGGTGCTGGATATCGCCCGGCTGATCGGCCGGCGGCTGGCGCGGGAAACATTCGAGGCGGGGCTGGCGGCCAACGACAATCGGCCGGGCCGCCGAGAGGGAGAGGGTAGGGGGCAGGATGGCGAACCCCTTTAACTAAGAGAGAGTATCCGCCGCCATGACCCGTGTTGCACTTTATGCCCGCTATTCTTCTGACAGCCAGCGGGATGCCTCCATCGAAGACCAGTTGAGGCTGTGCCGCGAGCAGGCGGCGCGCGAGGGCTGGAGCGTAGCGGGAATCTATGACGATGCGGCGATCTCCGGCGCCAGCACAGTGCTGCGGCCGGGCATCCAGCAAATGATCCGCGATGCGCAGCGCGGCCGCTTCGAGGTGGTGCTGGCCGAGGCGCTCGATCGCATCAGCCGCGACCAGGCAGATGTCGCCACGCTCTTCAAGCATCTCAAATTCGCCGGTGTTGCCATCGTCACCTTGGCCGAGGGCGAGATCAGCGAGTTGCATGTCGGCCTCAAGGGCACGATGAATGCATTGTTCCTCAAGGACCTCGCTCTCAAGACTCATCGTGGCCTGCGCGGGAGGGTGGAGAAAGGTAAGGCCGGAGGCGGGCTGTGCTACGGCTACCGGGTGGTCAAGAAACTGGATGGAGCAGGCGAACCCGTCCGTGGCGATCGCGAGATCGTGCCGCAGGAAGCGACCATTGTGCGCCGCATCTTCCGCGAGTTCGCCGCCGGCAAGAGCCCGAAGGCGATCGCCGTCGACCTCAACAAGGAATGCGTTCCTGGTCCGCTCGGCCGACACTGGGGTGATACCAGTGTGCGCGGGCATGCTATCCGGGGTACCGGCGTCATCAACAATGAGCTCTACACCGGTGTGCTGGTCTGGAACCGCCTGCATTTCGTCAAGGATCCCGCCACCGGCAAGCGCGTCTCACGGGCCAATCCAGCAGCGAAATGGATCCGCACCGAGGTGCCGCATCTCAGGATCGTCGACAACGAATTGTGGCAGGCCGTGAAGGAGAGACAGAAATCCATCGCCAGCCAGTTCGAGGCGGTGGCTATCGCCACGCGCAAGGCCCGGGCCAGAAAGCTGCACACGATGAAGCGGCCCGTCTCCCTCCTGTCCGGCTTGCTTACGTGCGGCTACTGCGGAGGGCGCTACGGCCTGTTCACACGCGACCGTTATGCCTGCCTCAACCACCAGCGCCGGGGCATCTGCGACAACAGCCGCACCATCACCCGCGAGAAGATCGAGCAGCGAGTCCTCGCAGGCCTCAAGGAAAGGCTCGTCTCTGCCGATGCCGTGGCCGAGGCGATCAGAGCTTTTGCCCAGGAGACCAATCGCCTCAACCAGGAGCGTCGCGCCCAAAGCGAACAGGACCGCAAAGCGCTCGACAAGATCGAGCGCGCCATCGCCGGCATCATGGCCGCGATCGAGGATGGCCTGTACCAACCTTCGATGAAAGCGAGAATGGAAGACCTGGAGAGGCAGAAGGCAGAGATAACCGCGCGTCTGGCAGTGGCGCCCACTGACGTGCCTGACCTGCATCCCAACATCGCCACTCTTTATAAAAAGCGGGTCGAGCAGTTCACACAAGCGCTTGCCGATAACGATGATGGACGTCTGGCCGCCGAGGCGCTGCGCTCGTTGATCGGAGAGATCGTGCTCATGCCCGGCGACAAGCGCGGCGAGGTCCATGCCGAGCTACGCGGCGAGTTGTTCGGCATCCTCGAATTCGCCAAACCTGACCAAAATCAAACGTCTGACGGTGTTATGACAAAAGTCGTTGCGGGTCCCCGCAACCAAATACAAAAACGGCCCGCTCCTCGCGGGCCGTTTGCGTTTGTGATCGCAGGACGGACACGAAGGTCAGGGCTCTCACCAGACCGAATCATTCAACCAACATCGACCCGCATCGGCGCGCTCGTCATGGCGCTGCTCGCTAGCTGGAATCATGAACCGCGGGCGACGAGGACGTCAAAGTGAGCGTGGCAGCGCACTCAGGGATCGGCGTGCAACCATGCACGAAATAATATTAGCCGGTTGAGTTTTAAACTCAGCCGGCTTCCGCGTCCCAGCTGCCTCGAAATGGCGCCGAGGTCGTGGAATCGTCCGCCTAGCGATCCTCGATCGGCGCCGGCGTATCGACTCGAAATTTTGATCTCTGCCGATTCGGGTACTGTTGGGCCTTCACCGAATCGCGACGGGTGAATTGGAATCGAATCAACCCACTGCCAATTGTTGCTATCTATTGATATCCCCGCCACCCGCCCCCACATTCCGGAGGACGCCTCCATGCCCAACTACGCTTTGAACGAGCACTATGAGCGCTTCATCAGAAAGCAGCTCGAATCGGGCCGCTACAACAATGCCAGCGAGGTTGTCCCCACCGGGCTGCGCATGCTCGAGGATTTTGAGGCGGAGCGTGAGAAGTGGCTGCGTGAGGAAATCCCGTCGCGCGTGGCCGAGTTCCGGCAGGATCCGGCAAAAGCTATTCCCGCCGAAACGGTGTTTTCCCGGCTGCATCTCCGTCGTCGCGCACGGCAGGCGAAAGCCAAGTAGGAAATGGAGTGCCGGATTGTCTTCCATCCGAAAGCGGAAGCCGAACTCGAGCAACTCTATGACGATATAGCCGAGCGTGCGTCGCCGGCGATTGCCTGGGATTTTGTTGTGGGAATCCGCGATCTCTGCCTTGGCCTGTCGACATTTCCACAGCGCGGCCGAGCGGGTGGAGATCATGCCGGGGGGCTGCGGATCGTCGCGCGGTCAGTATCGTTTTCGCTGTCGACGGCGAGTTCGTGCTGATCTGGGCATCTTCTACGCGGGCCGGAATATCACGCCCGAGTCGCTGGAAGAAAGGCTCCGAACCGCAGGTCAAAAGGCTGCGACGATCGACATTCGGCTAAGTGCTGGTGGCTGCTTTAGGGCGACCGCATTCACCCGGCGAAGCGGTTGTGACGGGTATCGCCGCAACGGAAGCGCCGGCCAAAATTCAACCAAGCCAGCTCACAAATTTTGCCTTCTTGGATATCCTCGCGAGAAATCGAAAAAAGAGCGATCTAGGCTGTTGACAGTTCGGTCGGGCGGCGACTATATACGGCCCACGAACGAGGGCGGTGCGCCGCTGGCGACGAAGAAGTTTGCTTCTAGGTCTGCCCTCTGCT
>NZ_VFTQ01000053.1:0-22538 GCF_006439475.1 Mesorhizobium sp. B2-8-9
GGCGGGAATGGGCCGGTCGCTAGGAATCGCCGGCCGCGAGCGGATCTCGTGGCGCTATGGAGCGGTCGCGCAGCGCGAGCGCTCGGATTGCTTGTCTGCTTGGTTTCAGCGACTGTGGCATCAAGTGCGGCCACGCACTTCAATGCCAGCCGGGCAGCTCCCTCAGCTGCATTCGGTCGGACTTGCGAAGCGCATGAACATGAACGTCGTTGTTGACGATCTGCGCGCACTCATTTCTTCTTGAATTCAAACAGCTCAACCAGATTGCCCGACGGATCTTCCAGAAGTCTGGCGCGACCAGCTCCCGCCTCGCTGATTTCTCCTTTGAATTTGACGCCTGCATCGTTCAACCGGCCGACGACGACATCTATGTCCTTCGTGACGATCATGAATCGGTTCCACCCGCCAGGTTCTGGTTTGCCGCCAGCAGTTCCTCCACTGCCTGCCCCCGGAGCGCTAAGGTAAAGCGTGAGATCATCGCGAATGAGCGCTGCGAACTTGCCAGGGTTGTGCATGTCAACCTCGAACTCGAGGTTATCGCGATAAAACGCGACCGAACTGTCAACGTCTGTCACAATGTATCGGACGGATGCCATGGCCCGTGCTCCTTTCACCATAGAAAGTGAACTGGCCGATGGGAATGTGGTTCCTTGGCATTGGCGGCCAATAGTCTGCCGGTCGGCTGATGAGGACACGACCTGGGCTTCTACCGCCTGCAGAGCAGCGTCGCTCGATTTCTATCTGTCGCTGGTCTCCGATTGCTTATACATCCTCCTATCCCATGCCTACTTCATGGCGATCCCTGTCACTCCCACTCAATTGTTCAAAATCGAGCTAAACCGTTGATTTAGTTTGATTTTTTCTTCCGCTAATGCCAATAAGCCGACCGGAGGGCCGTTAGAATCATGCGGTCATGATTTTAAAGGGAAATTTTCGCGAAAATTTTTTGCGTCGTTTCGGCATCTATCGGGATCAATCGCCCTTCAGAGCCGGATTTTTCGGTCGGCATCAACCTTGCCGCCGACTCCGAAAAGTACCGTCATCAACTGCTTTAGCAGATTGGAAAGCGAAAATCGAGATCGCCTCAGGAATGGCCGCAGCTCCACGGACCCAACTCTTGGATGTCAGAAAAAGATAGGTTGTTTTCTGACGCATGAAAATGGTCGCCGCCTCTGTTCCCGACCGGGTATGAAGCGTGTCCGCGCCAGCGGACGCGGCAGCACCTTCACGCCCAGCGACTTCCTCACCGTCGCGGCTCGCCCGGCTGTCGATCAAGCCCTCTCCCGGCTGGTCAAAGGTGGGCAGCTCCGCCGGCTCGCGCGCGGCTTTACGATTTCCCTAAGCTGCATCGGAAGCTCGGGCCGTTGTCGCCTTCTCCGGACGATGTCGCCCACGCTCTTGCTCGGGAGACCGGTTCGCAGGTGCAGATTGCCGGGGCACGGGCAGCCAACGCGCTCGGTCTCTCAACGCAGGTTCCTGCTCAAAGCATCTATCTCACCGACGGCCCGTCGCGCCGTGTCGTGCTGGGCAAGCGTGTCGTCGATGTTCGCCACGCCTCACCCAAGCATCTGATCGCACCGGGCAGCCCCGCCGGTACGGTGGTGCAGGCGCTTCGTCATGTCGGCCCCGTTCGGGCGGCTGACGTCGCGCAGGTCGCCGCGCGTCGGCTTTCCGCCGACGTGATGCGGGGAGAGGAAGACCGCATCCGCCCGGGGCCTTCGCGGAGGGCTTATTTGTTCAATTTCGCCTGCAACGCGTTGACGTCATCTGTCGTCATCTCGCCGTCGGTCGTCACCTTGCCGTCAACAATCTTCCACAGGCGGAACGGGCCGGTGATATCACCAAATTTGTCGAAGGCGATCGGACCGATGACGCCTTCGTAGCGGATCGGCTTACCGTCCTTGATCAGGCCGAGCGACTTGGCGAATTCCTCCTTGCCGGCATAGATCGGTGTGCCTGCCGGATCGACCGCCTTGTACATGGCGTCCTTGATCTTGGCCGGGTCGTCGGAGCCGGCGATGGCGATGGCGAGCCCGACGATGGCCCCGGCGTCATAGGAACGATCGGCGGCCGGGTTCGAGGGCTCGATGCCTGAGAATTCCTTGTAGTTCTTGTTGAAATAGTCCGTCGACGCGGTCGGGCTGGTGCCGGAGGACGTGCCATAGGCATCCTTGAGATAATCAGCCCCGACGGATTCAATGAAGTCGGGACTGTTCATGCCGTCATTGAGCAGGAACTTCTGCACGCCGCCTTGCGAGATCCAGGTGCGGGCGACGGTGGCGCCGTCGACCGGCGTGCTGACGAGATAGAGCCCGTCCGGTTCACCGGCCATCGCCGCCGTCACTTCCGAGGCATAACTCGACTGCTTCTCATTGTAGGGCGTGTCGGAGACGACAGTGCCGCCGAGCGCCTTATAGGCGCGCGAGAACTCCGCCACCATGTTGACGCCGAAGTCGTTGTTGACGTGGATGATCGACAGCTTCTTGAAGCCTTTGTCGATGGCGTATTTGGCGGCGGCCACGCCCTGCAGCGCATCCGAGGTGATGGTGCGGAAGAAAATGCCGTTGGTCTTGCCGTCGCGACCGAGCGCGGTCAGCGTCGGCGAGGAGGACGCAGGCGATACCTGGACGATCTTGGCCGGAGCGGTGACTGAGGTGAGGATCGGGATCGACACCGAAGAGATGATGCCGCCGATGATCACCGGCACTTTCTTGACCTGGACAAGTTGGGTCGCGGCGTCGACCGCCACATTGCCCTGGCTCTGGCTGTCGCGCGTGTCGGTCGAGAGATCGCAGCCGCGCACGCCGCCCGCGGCATTGATATCGCGGAAGGCCATCTCGACCGACTTGGCGCCGGCCTGGCCGTATTCGCCGGCCGGGCCGGTCAGTTCCATGACCAGGCCGACGGTGATCTTGCAGTCGGCGGCGTGCGCCGCGCCTGCCAGCGTGACGAGAGCGAGCGCGGTGGTGAGTTTCAGTATCGTGTTTCTCATTGTTGTTCCCCTTGAGTTACTCGACTTTGCTTTGATCTCTTGAGCCTGTCTCAGCGTTCCGGCACCTGCAGCCAGGTCTCATGCAGATGCCGCCATTCGACGCCGTTGGGCGCCGATGCACTGGTGGTGAAGATGGCGCTCGACTGGCGGCGGCTGAGCTTGCCCTCGCGCAGCTGCGTCTCGACATAGAGGACGACGATCGTGTCGTCGGTTTGCCAGCCGGGCCTGATGTCCTCGATCGAGATGGCAAAGCCGTCATCGCAGGTGGCGCGGCTTTGCCTGACATGGTCGATGACCGCGCCGCGACCGAGGACCGCGCCGCTCGGCGCGACCATGGTCAAGCCTTCACCCATGGCGGCCTCGAAGCGACCGAAGTCCACCGCGTCGGCGCGCGCGGCGACGAACCAGTCGACGAAGAAGCGGTGCAGGTCGATCACCTCGGCGCTAGCACGGGAGAACAGCGAGGTGTCCATGGCGCTCATACCCGGCCCGCGTTCAGGTTGTAGTGCATGATAGAGCCGTGGCGGCCATGGCGGTCACGCTCAAGCGTGTAGACGTCGCCCTCGAGGCCCGGGCTTTGCGCGATCACGGCGCCGATCGCCGCCTTGTCGTCGGGGCTCAGTTGGACGTCCATGATTGCCGCATTGGCAAGCGCGTGCGACTGGTTGCGGGCGCCGACGATGACGGCCGCGACCTGCGGCTGTTCCAGCACCCAGGCGCTGGCGATGGTGGCGATGTCGACGCCGCGGCGATCGCCGACCGCGTTCAATACTCGCAGCAATTGCTGGAACAGGTCCCAGCCGCCAAAATCGTCGATGATCAGCTTGTATTTGACCAGCGAGCGGTTTTCGAGCGGGGTCGCCGGTTCGGCAGCGCCAAGCCATCGATCGCTGAGGAAACCGCCGGCAACCGAACCATAGCAAAGGAAATTCATGCCATGCTGCTTCGCCAGCGAGGCAAGGCTTCGGGCAGGACGCTGGTCGAGCACGGAATATTGTAGTTGCTGACTGACCAGCGGAATGCCCGCGGCCAGGATTTCGGCGAGCCGCCGCGTATCGAAATTGGTGGTGCCGAGATTGCGAACCTTACCTTCGCGGCGGAGCTCGTCCAGCCAACCCATCGCCTCGACATAACGAGGCTGCGCATAGTCCCACCAGTGGAATTGCACGAGGTCGATGCGCTCAGTCTTCAGCCTGCGCAGCGACTGGTCGATAATGCCCCTGATATAGTCGCGGCTGATGCCGGCCAGCCGCTCAAGATCGGGCACCAGCTTGGTGTGCACCTTCATCCTGGCGGCGGCATCGAGGCCGCGTTCGTTGCCAAGCCGCAGACGCGCGGCGCCGATCAGTTCCTCGACGCCGGTGTAGATGTCGGCGCAGTCGTAGGTGAAGATGCCGGCGTCGAACGTTGCGACAAGATCGGCCACCGCCTGTTCACGGTCTATCGCGCCGTGGCCGCCGGCCAGTTGCCAGCCGCCGCGAATGACGCGCGAAATGGCGTAGCCTGGGGCAAGCTCGAAAGTCTTGGCGGTCATTTGTGCTCCGTCTCCCCCGGCAGCGGCACCGCCGTCGTTTCGGCATGGCTGAACCGCCGCTTGGCCAGCCTGACGATCCTGAGCCGGCTGGCGCAGTTGGGATCTGGACAGGCAATCTCGGCATCAGACGTCATCCAGTCATTGGCGTGCGCCGGCCGCTGCTTGGCCGCCAGCAGTGGCAGCACGGCGGCAATGGAATAGATCGAAAACCCCTGCCCTGTCGGCAGCGACAGCATCTCGCCCTTCAGTTCGAAATAGTCGCCAGGCTTGGCGCCGCAATAGATCGGCTTATCTTCGGGGATGACTGCCTCGACGCGAAGATCGAAGAGCTCGAAACTGTCGTCGCGCTCGACCATTTTCAGATCTCCGCTCGCGTGAAGGTGACGTCGCAGGCGCCATTGCGGCGAATGACGCCGCAGGCTGCGGCGAACTGTTCCCGCTGCTCCGGCAGCACTTGTGCAGCGACGCTTCCAGCGAGCCAGCCGATCGGGAACAAGAGCCGCGCGCCCTGCCCGTAGAACAGGCCGATGTCGAAGATCGCATTCGGATTGCCGCCCCACATGCGCGGCGGCACATAGGAGAGCACGATATCGCCGGGCTGGGGCGTCACTGTCGCATTCTCGGCCGGCAACGGCTGCGCATAGGGCTGGCCCTCCAGATGCGACGGCGGCACCGGACAGGAGATTTCAGGACCGGTCCATATCGCGTGGATGCCGGCGACCACGCGCGGCTTCTCCAGATAGCTCCAGAGAAAGGCAGCGTTGCTGGGTGCCTTTTCCGGCAGCAGCAGCGCCGCAGCCGATAGGCCTGAACGCGGCTCGGTGATTTGTATGGCGCCCTTCGTCATCTCACTCCGTTCGTGCGTTGGATTGCAGCTTGTCGCGAAGGAAGGCAAAGGGCCGGCTGATGTCGGCCACCAATGCCTCGCGCGCGGCCTGTGCATTCTGCGCCGCAAGCGCTGCCACGATGCTGCGATGGTAATGCGCGGTGTCCACCTCGCCGGCTTCGGAAAAGGCGTAGATAGCGACGCGGATGCATGGGCCGGATTGCAGCCAGAGGCTCTCTATCATTGGTATCAGCACTGCAGACCCGCAGGCACGGTAGATTTCGAAGTGAAAGCTCTGGTTGAGCGTAACCTCGCGGTCGACATCCTTCTTGTGCTTCAGTGCCCGGACCTCGTCCCATTCGCGCAGCAGGGCCTCGACGGTCGCAATTCCACGCGACCCCATACGAGTTGCGGCGAGCGAGATCGCCTCCCCCTCGATCAGGATACGTGCGCGCAGCAGGTCATCGATCCGCTCAAGCGTGATCGGCGGGACGCGCACCGAGCGGTTTGGCAGCGCCTCGAGCGCTTTTTCCGTGATCAGCCGTCCAAGCGCTTCGCGGACCGGCATGGTCGAGGTGATCAGCGCGTCGGCAAGGCCGCGAATGGTCAGCACCTGGCTTGGCTCGAACAGGCCGCCAATCAGAGCGCGGCGCAGCTCGGAATAGACGCGGTCCTGCACGGTCTCGCGGCCGACCGGCGCAAGTTGCGCGGCGAAAACGTCATTGCTCCGCTCCGCGGCTGCCTTGTGCATGCGCTTTCGACTCCAGCTTTTGGCCGACCTGTCTGTTTTCGGGCTTGCGGAGAAAATTAAAGCTGATTAGCGTGATCAAAGCAAGTGTGATCACATATCAAAATCAGCAAACGAAAAAACGCTTGCGGCCGACGGACTGATGGGAGAGACGGTGAAACGGCACGGGTCAAGGCCCCAGGAACCGGTGCTGGCGGCAAGAAACGTCGTCAGGCGCTTCGGTGGGCTCGTCGCGGTCAACGATGTCTCGTTCGATGTTCGCTCTGGCGAGATTCTGGGCGTGATCGGCCCCAACGGCGCGGGGAAGACGACAATGTTCGACCTGCTTGCCGGCAGCATCCTGCCATCCAGCGGCGAGATCTATCTAGGTGGCGTCGCTGTTTCCAGCGAAGCCGCGCACAACCGCATCGGCCGAGGCCTCGGCCGCACGTTCCAGATCCCGCGGCCGCTTCCCAACCTGACGCTGATCGAGAACGTCATGCTTGCCGCGCAAGGACAGACCGGCGAACGGCTGCTTGCCAATTTCCTCGCACCGTGGCGGGTCGCCGCCGAAGAGAAAGCCGCCGCGAAGAAAGCCGCCGAGCTGCTGGAGCTCGTCTCGCTGACCCGCCTGGCGCACGAGCCGGCTCGGGTGCTTTCCGGCGGCCAGCGCAAGCTGCTCGAGCTCGCCCGCGTGATGATGGCCGATCCGGCGATCATCCTGCTCGACGAGCCGGCGGCCGGGGTCAACGCCACGCTGCTCGAGGTCATCATCGAGCGCATCCGCGAGATCAACGAGAGCGGCATCACCTTCCTGCTGATCGAGCACAACATCGACATGGTCACACGGCTTTGCCACCGCGTGCTGGTGATGGCGAGCGGCGAGCTGCTCTGCGAGGGCACAGCCGACGAGGTGGCGCGCGACCCGCGCGTCATCGAGGCTTATCTCGGAGGCGCGGCATGAGCGAAGCCGTGCTTGACGTTAGCGATCTCGAAGCCGGCTACGAGCCTGGCGTGCCGATCGTGCGCGGCGCCTCAATCACCGTCAACAAGGGCGAGATCGTCGTCGTCCTCGGGCCGAATGGCGCGGGAAAATCGAGCCTGATCAGGGCCATCGCCGGCCTTGTCCCGATCAGCCGGGGCAAGGTTCTGCTTGATGGCAAGGACATCACCGCGGCGCCCGCCCACACCATGGTCCGCCTCGGCCTTGCCTTCGTGCCGCAGACTGAAAACGTCTTTCCACGGATGTCGGTGGAGGACAATCTGAAGGTCGCCTGCGGCATCCTTGAGCGGCGCCAGGCGCCTGCCCGCATCGAGGAAATGTACGCGGCCTTCCCCGACCTTCGGCGCCAGCGGCGAACCCCCGCCGGCAACCTCTCGGGCGGGCAGCGGCAGATGCTTGCGGTAGCGCGGGCGCTGATCGTCCATCCGAAGGTGCTGGTGCTCGACGAGCCCTCGGCCGGACTGTCGCCGAAATTCGTGTCGATGGTGTTCGAGATGCTTTCGGCCATCCGCAAGTCCGGCGTCACCATCCTGCTGGTCGAGCAGAACGCCAAGGCAGCGCTCGCCATCGGCGATCGCGCATATGTGCTGGTCGAGGGCAAAGAGCGGCACGAGGGGGTCGCCTCGACGCTATGGGACGACCCGGTCGTCGCAGAGCTCTATCTCGGCCAGCGGCCAGTCCATAAGGACAGCGCACGGCACACCGAGATGGGAGGCGCGGCATGAGCCTGCAATTCATCGTCGATGGGCTGCTCACCGGCTCGATGATCGGGCTTGGCGCCATCGGCGTGACGCTGACTTATTCCATCTTGCGCTTCTCGAACTTCGCCCATGGCGATTTCATGGCCTGGGGCACCTATGCGACCTTGGCCGTCGTCGGCGCCATTACCGCCATGTTCGGCAAGGTGGCGCCGATCGCGCCTTTGTCCTTCGGCTGGCCGCTCATCGTCGCGCTGGTCGTCGGCGTGGCGTTTACGGCCCTGCTTGCGCTGCTGCTCGACAAGGTGCTGTTTTCGCGGCTGCGCAAGCAGGAGCAGGCGATCATCGTGGTGATGGGCAGCTTCGGCGCCTCGATGGCTCTCAGAAGCCTGCTCGAATTCATCTTCACCTCGCGCCCGACCTATTTCAGCCGTGCCATCCAGATCGCGATGCCGGTCGGCTTCGGGGTCCGCATCACGCCCGATCAGATCGCGCTCCTGCTGCTGACGGCCGTGCTTGTGCTTGGCGTGCATCTTTTGACGACACACACCCAGACCGGCCGCTCCATGCAGGCGATGAGTCAGAACCCGGCGCTTGCCCGCACCGCCGGCATCGACGTCGCCAGCGTCGTGCGCGTCACCTGGGTCATCGGCGCGGCACTGGCCTGCGTCGCCGGCGTGATGATCGGCGTGCTGGTTCAGATCCGTCCACTGATGGGTTTCGACATGCTGTTGCCGATGTTCGCCGCCGCCATATTGGGTGGCATCGGCAGCATTCCGGGTGCGGTGCTGGGCGGCCTGATCATCGGCCTCGCCGAGGCCGGCGCCGTCCAGCTGATCGGCGCTGAATGGCGCGCCGCGGTCTCCTTCATCATCCTGATGGCAGTGCTGATCGTGCGCCCCATCGGGCTCTTCGGGGTGCGTGAAAGATGATCGATCTAGTGGGCTACGGCGCCTTCTTCCTGACAACGGCATTGATCTTCTCGCTGGTCACGCTGGGCCTCAACCTGCAATGGGGGCTGACCGGTCTGTTCAATGTCGGCCTAGCCGGCTTCGTCGCCATCGGAGCCTACACCTCGGCGCTGCTCACCACGCCCGACGACCCCGCCCGGCTGGGTGGCTTCGGCCTGCCGATCCTCATCGGCTGGCTGGGGGCGATGTTTGCCGGTGGGGTTGCCGCCGCGCTGACCGGCATCGCCACGTTGCGGCTCAGATCGGATTATCTGGCAATCACTACTTTCGGTGTTGCGGTCGTCGTGCAACTGGTCGCGCTCAACGCGCAGAAGCTGACGGGCGGCCCATTCGGCATCGGCTTCATCCCGCGACCCTTCGGCGATCTCGCCGAAACGCCGCTGCTCTTCAACCTATCGAATCTGGCCATCGTCTCGGCGGTGACGCTCGCCGCATATCTGGCACTCGAACATCTGACGCGCAGTCCGTGGGGCCGGGTCCTGAAAGCCTTGCGCGAAGACGAACGCGCCGCGATTTCGCTCGGCAAGAGCGCACGCTTCTATCGTGTCCAGGCCTTTGCCGTCGGCGGCGCGATCATGGCGCTTGCCGGCGCGCTGCAGGCGCATTTCACCGGCTTCATAGCACCCGACAATTACCTGTCGATCCTCACCTTCCAAGTTTGGGTGATGCTGATCGTCGGCGGCTCCGGAAGCAACGCCGGCGCCGTTGCGGGCAGTGTGCTGGTCTGGGCGATATGGGCGGGCTCGGGCGCTCTCACGAGCGTGCTCTTCGCGCCCGAACAACAGGCGCGAGCCGCATCTTTGCAAATCGTCGCCATCGGCGTGATGCTATGCGTTATCCTATTGGTTCGGCCGAACGGAATGTTCGGTGAGCGACCACGGCGGACGCGTTTCGGCAAGCGGACGAAGGCCACAGCCAGGGAAAGCGGATCCTGAACGCAATGGCGCCGCAAGAAGCGCTGTCCCTGTGGCATGCGGTCAGCCGCGACCGCCGCCTCCGGCCAGCGCTGGAAGATGGCCTCGATGTCGATCTTGCCATCGTCGGCGGCGGCTTTGCCGGCCTGTCGACCGCACTGCATGCGGCCAGCAAAGGCCTTTCGGTGGCTGTGCTCGAGGCAGAGATCATCGCCTGGGGCGCCACGGGCCGCAACGCGGGCTTCGTTGTGCCGAATTTCGCCAAGATGGATCCGGACGCCATAGTGGCGCATCTCGGTGCCGAGCGCGGCGAGCGGCTGATCGGAGTCGCCGCGGGCAGCGCCGACCTCGTGTTCAACCTGATCGAGCGGCATAGCATCGCCTGCGACGCCGTCCAGAACGGCTGGATACAAGCGGCGCACTCATCGGCTGCTCTCGTAAGAATCCGATCCCGCGCCAGGCAATGGGCGGAGCGCGGCCGGCCGGCGGTGATACTGGACAGCCACCAGACCGAGGCGTTGACCGGCGCGCGAGACTATGCCGGCGGCTGGATGGACCGCTCAGGCGGCGTGCTCAATCCGGTCGAATTCGCGCGCGGACTGGCCGATGCGGCCGAGAACGCCGGCGCACGGATTTTCGAGCACTCGCGTGTCACATCGATCGACCGATTGTCCGACGGCTGGACGTTGACGACTCCGTCCGGCTCGCTGCGTGCCGGCAAGGTGCTGATCGCAACCAACGCCTATGGCGGGGCGCTCAACCCGACACTGCAGCGCACCTATTTTCCGCTGAAGGTTTTCCAGATCGCGACGGCGCCGCTGCCGTCGAACGCGCGCCAGCGCCTGCTGCCTGGAGACCAGGGTTTCTCCGACACCAGACGCAATCTCATCACCTTCCGCTTTGATGCCCGGAACCGGCTGATCAGCGGCGGCATGCATGTGGTAAGCGCGGGTGCCGAGAGGCGCGTGCCGCAGACAATCTGGCGGCGACTGGCGAGATGCCTGGAACTGCCCGACCTGCCGCCGCCTGAGTATAGCTGGTCGGGGATCGCCGCCATCGAGCCGGATTTCCTGCCGCATCTGATCGACCTCGGCCCAGGTCTGATGGCGGCCCGGGCCTGCAATGGACGCGGCATCGCCATGACCACGGCCATGGGCAAGGTGCTGGCCGACTGGGCCGCCGGGACAGAAGGGCGCGACCTGCCGTTGCCATTTGCGCCGCCGGCGCCGATCCCCCTTCACGGCTTGCTGCGCTACGCGCCCAACATGCTGCTGCCTTGGAGCATGTTGCGCGACCGGTTTGATCGGACCGGTTAGGACAGTTTCGATCACAGCCAAATTCAAACCATCGCCCTCATTTCGACAGATGGAAGGCAGGTGGTCCGCGACACCTCAAAGCAGAGACAGCGTCAGGAGATCGGTTCCGGGCGACGGTCAGGCCGAAACCGGTCCGAGTTGGAGCCGGCTCTCTCTATCAGTCAGTATATGCAGCTTGTTTCTGACGGCTGACGTCCGCTCGGAGGCGCAACGCAGACACGCCTTTACGCACGCCGTTCTACGCCGCAGCCCTCGCGCCATATTGAAAGCACTTTACTTGATCAGGGATGCGGTCGCAGATCGGGTCTGCTAGATCGGAGATGGAGATTAGCAGTCGAGCAGGAGTCAGACATAACCACGAAGGCAATTTATAGGGCGGCGAAAATCACCGCCGAAAAACTGCCGAATTTCGCAACATCGCCCTTGGTCGAGCGACGGCGAACCTCGTCTTCAAGGGCGGCACCTCGCTCTGCCAACGCGTTCGGGGCTATCCGCCGCTTCTCCGAGGACGTCGACCGAGCTCTCGAAGCTGGCCAGGCGATACCTTGCACGACTTTGCAGCGACGGAGCGCGCTGATTCCACGAATGCTTAGTCCTTTAAGGCGTCTCGGACAGCGTCCTTTGCCTTGCCCACACCCTTTTGCAGCGTGCCCTCGGCTTTGTCAGCCGCCCCGTCGGCGCGGAGCTTGTCGTCACCTGTAGCCTTGCCGATCTTGTCCTTGACCTCGCCGCGCAGTTTCTTGGCAGATCCCTTTACTTCGTCCTTGTGCATCATCGTGCTCCTCCATCTCGGATGACCCAACGCGGGGTTAGCGGGAATGTTCCTAGTGCAAACGGCGCATCTAAATGATCGGCTTTCGGTCTGCAGCGTGACGTGCCCCGTGTCCGCGCGGCCATACGCGGGCCAACGTTCCTGACTCAAGCGAGCTGGGTCCGCCCCCTGTTGCACAGCGGGGCGGGCTGTAAGCCTTCGACCGAAATCAGCGTTTCGCGGCGTCGCTGTCTGCGTCTGCCCGCATCAGGAACTGTTCCGTGACCTGCTGCAGGTTGCTTTTCAGCCACTCGGCCATCGCTTCCTCCTCACGCGAGTTCTGTTCGCACACGCGGGCAATCTCTGCCTCGCCCGCGGCATTGGCCGCGGCGATAAGGATCGTCTAGGACCCGACTTCGATATGTTCGAACGTGTGGCTCGCAAGCGAGCCTTTCAGGACGTAGTCGCCGGCGAACACGCCGCTGATCGACTGCGCCGTGGCGGTTAGCTTGCCATCGGCGTCCTTCAACATGCACGACCCTTCATCAAGTCCGTCCAGGCAGGTCTTGAGCCGCCTGGCCTGCTCTCGTCCAGATGGGCGCGAAGGCGCCGCTCAGTTCAGGTAGCTCTCAATGCCCGGACAGCATATCTTTGCCTGTTCCTCTGACGTGAGCGTCCCTCAACCAGTGGACAAGCTAGTCGCGCGATTCAGCCATTGCGGTACCTCCCTTAATCTGAGGCCTCCCGAACCGAGCGGGCGCGCATTGTTCCTTGACGTGTTGGAAAATCGGCTATGATTTCCGAGAGGAGGACGGGTCGGAAGCGGAGAGCTTCTCGCGCATCGACTCCTCGGTCTTGTCCGCCGCGGATTTGACGACGCCGCTGACCTCGTCTGCCAGGATGCCCTCGCTTGAGGCCTCCCGTCCGGCTTCGTCGCTTGCCGTCCGGTAGGCTTCGGCCGCAACTTGCTTTGCAGTGTCGAGTCCTTCTTTCAAACTGTCTTCGGCACTGTCGCGAAGCCGCTCGCGACAAGCGCCTAGGTGCTCGTCCTCGATTTTCGTGTGCGGCCGCATGGCCCCGATCGCGGCACCGATGGCGAGACCGACCGCGGCTACCGCCAGAGGTTGATTCTGCAAAAGCTCCTGCGCGGAGCGGTTGGCGCTCGTCGCCATGTTTGTCGTAGCAGCCGCGGAGTCGCTAAGCGTGTTCGCTGCGCTGCTTGCGAGGCCCGACACTGTGCCGGCTGCTTCGCTTGCCCTTTCCGAGACAGTTCCGGCCGCCCCGCTGGCCGCTTCGGCGACAGAGCCTGCCGCATCCGAGGCGGTCGAACCCATTCCAGCGCCGAACGCTCCATGATCGAGGCCAGGACCGCGCCGCGTCACACCATCGGTACCAGCCGGCGTGGCGGAGGCGCCGCTGCCCAACATTAGCCAGGCCAGGCCCGCGCCGATCACCGTCAGCGGCAACGGATTGTCCCGCACCTGGGCCTTCAGGTTGTGAAGCATTTCGGAGCCCGCGCCGCCTCTGAAATGCCCGGTGAATTCGTCAAAGAGCTGCCCGGGGGTCATCTTGTCGCGAATGGAGTCGGCGGTCGCCACCACTCTTGCGCGCGTGGCTTCCGCTTCGCGTTCGAGCTCTGCTGCGGATCTCTCGGTCATCTCGCTTGTTCCTTGATCACGTTCACGTCACGCTTGAGCTGTTCCTGTGTACGGTCCGGCGCGAGCTCGGAAGGCGCCATGCTCGCCATGCCGGTCCGCAACAGGATCACGCCAAGCACGGCCACGACCACGCCGACGAGTAAAGCGGACCACCCGGCGCCCAGACCAAGGCGGGCCAGGGCGATCACAAGCGCCTGCAAACAAAATCAGCAGCGCTGCGAGCAGGCATATCGCGCCGCCCAGCACCTCGACGGCGCCTGCGCCAGCCTTGGTCGCGGCCTCCGATATCTCTGCTCTTAGGAGCCTCGCCTCCGTTTGTACGAGCGTACTCACCTCTTGGGCCAGATCGGCGACCAACGTGTCGATACTTGGATTATCGTGAGTGCTCATTTCTTCAGCTCCGCTGCCTTGCTGGGTATGCCGCCGTCGGAACCCCAATTTGTGGGAGCTCCCAGGCCGGTTTGTCCGGAATGTTCCGCCTTGGCCGCGCCGTGGGTCGGGTGGCGCGTGCCGGGCGGCGAAGCCCGTATGAAGCGGCCAAGGGCCAATCCTGCCAGAACTGAACCGGCAAGGAGCGCTCCAGGATTCTGGCGGCCAAAAGACTGAACGTCTTCGAGCACTTGTCCGAACGGCTTCTCCTTCAACGAGGAGGCCAGCCGCTCCAGCCCGCTTGCGCCCTCCTGCATAAACTTCGAGGCCGCGCTCTGGTCGCTGTTAGCCAAGTGATCGCTCGCGGCGCGCAGGGCGCCGCCGAAAGCGGCCAGGCTCCATCCGATATCGCGCTGCGTCTGCTCGGCTTTTTCGGAGATGGCCTGCTGGGCTTCGGCGGCATATGCTCCAGCCCTGCCAGAAGACAGGGTCAGCGCCGGCGAACCCTGCTTTTTCAACTTCGTTCGAAAGCCGGTCGGGGTCAATCAGACCCCGTTGGTAAAGCAGAGGTTTTTAACCGCCATCTGTCCGCGATCATCCGTCCAGACTGTTTGATGTTTTGCGCGGTGGTCGTTGATAGCATCAGGAACATTCCGGCAGCGCCGCTGTTCTCCCTGACCAGGAGGAATGAGCAATGTCAGACGACAAAGCCAGGCGAGATTTTCGCGACCGTGACCGCGTGTCGGCGGAGGAAGATTACGAGGTCCGCTATTTTGCCAAACAGCATCGGATCAGCCCCGAGCAGGTTCGGGATCTGATCAGGGAACATGGCAACGATCGAAAGACGTTAGGGCGCGAAGCGAGAAAGCTCCGCGGTTGATCAGCGTTAGGCGCGGACCAGCAACATTTTCCTGCGCCCGACGCCGTCGGGTCAAGCGCCGGGAACCCGCGCTGCCGTTTGGCGTTCTTTCGGTTCGGCGGCCGCGGCCGGCATCGTCCGCCGCACACTGGGCTTGAGGGGAAGAGAAATGCCAGACGATCACAGGAAGGGCGCTGCAACCGCGGGCGTCGATATCCACATTGATCTGGGAGAAAAGCGGGTATCTACCGGCAGTGAAGGGCTGGACGACATCTTAGGCGGCGGGTTTGACCCTGACCGCATGTATCTTTACGAGGGCCGCCCCGGCACCGGGAAAACCACGATCGCGCTTCAATTTCTGCTCGAGGGCGTACGGCTCGGCGAACGGGTGCTCTACATAACGCTTTCTGAAAGCCAACGCGAGTTGGCCTTGGTAGCCAAACGGCATGGTTGGACCCTTGATGGGATCGATGTTTTCGAGTTGGTTCCACCGGAGACGTCCCTCGACCCCGACCGTGAACTGACCATCCTTCATCCCGCTGAAATCGAACTCAGCGAAACCACAAATGTGGTGTTTGAAAAGGTTGCTGCCCTTGATCCTACGCGAGTGGTGTTCGACAGTTTGTCGGAGCTACGTTTGCTGGCCCAGAACTCGCTGCGTTACAGGCGGCAAGTTCTCGCGCTAAAGCATTTTTTCGCCGCACGTCACTGCACGGTCGTTCTCTTGGATGACCTTTCATCGGCGGATACGGATCTGCAATTGCACTCGATATGCCACGGCGTGGTCAACCTGGAACAACTGGCGCTGGACTACGGTGCGGAGCGGCGTCGGATACGTGTCATCAAAATGCGAGGCATCCGGTTCCGCGGCGGCTATCACGATTTCACAATCGTAAAAGGCGGGCTAAACATCTTCCCGCGACTGATAGCTGCGGAGCATCATAGCAAGTTTGAGGTCGAAGCCGCATCGACTGGCAATTCCGAACTCGACAAGTTGCTCGGCGGCGGGATCGAGCGGGGAACCAACGCTTTGTTCATCGGCTCCGCCGGCGCGGGAAAATCCTCCCTCGCCTTGACCGTTGCACTGGCTGCGGCTCAACGAGGCGAGCACGCCGTGTATTTCGCTTTCGACGAAGGCCGCGGCACAATTGAAGCGCGTGCGCAGACGTTGGGAATGCCGCTTGATCAGGCGCTGACCAACGGAACCTTAAAACTCCAGCAGATCGATCCGGCGGAGCTTTCTCCCGGAGAATTCGCGGCTGGGGTGCGCGCAAGTGTCGAGCGGGACAAAGCCAAAGTTGTCGTCATCGACAGCCTCAACGGGTATTTGAACGCGATGCCCGACGAACGCTTCTTGATCCTGCAAATGCACGAATTGCTGAGCTATCTCGGACAACAGGGCGTGATCACTATTCTCGTTCTCGCGCAGCATGGTCTGGTCGGTCCGATGGATACTCCACTGGACCTCAGCTATCTAAGCGACGCTGTTCTCATGCTGCGTTATTTTGAGGTCGCGGGTTCGGTACGGCGCGCGCTTTCAGTGGTCAAGAAGCGCAGTGGTAATCACGAGCATACCATCCGGGAATTTCAACTTACGCCAAATGGCGTTGCAGTCGGGCCCCCGCTTACGCAGTTCTCCGGAATCTTCTCGGGCACACCGACCTATACTAGCGACAAGGAGCTGCCAACGGTGCGCGGTGCCAACGATCAGAACTGAGATAGACGGCAGTGCGGTTGTTGTCCTTGCCCCGATCGGGCGAGATGGACCGACGGCGGTCGAGATTTTGTCACGCATCGGGGTCGCAGCGGTCGTGTGTGTCGACTATGGCGCCTTGGTCGAACGGCTGGGCCCGCAATGTCTTGCCGTGATTGCTGCCGAGGAAGGTCTGTACGGCCGTGATCTTGGGGAGTTGATCCGATGGACGAAGGATCAGCCGGTCTGGTCGGACCTTCCTTTCATTATTCTCACAAGTCACCTACCGCAAAAAAGAGTGACGACCTGGCGAGCCGAGCTGGTTTCCTCGCTCGGAAACGTCACGCTGCTTGAGCGGCCGGTGGAGTCAATCACGCTGACGAGTTCGACGCGGGCAGCGCTGCGCGCCCGCCAGCGTCAATACGAGCTCAGAGGATTGCTGAGCGAATTGGAGCACGGAAATGAGCGCTTCCGCCTGATAGTCGAGAACGCCAGAGACTATGCGATCGTCCTCAGTGACCCGGGCGATCTCATCATTGACTGGCTGCCCGGCGCCGCCGCCGTTTTCGGATGGAGCGCTGAGGAAATGCTGGGAAAGCCCGTCTCCTCAATCTTCACCCCTGAAGATCAGGCACACGGTGTACCGCAACAAGAACTCAGCCGGGCGCGCACCGAGGGCGTCGCTCCAAATATCCGATGGCATACAACAAAGGATGGAGGTCGAGTTTTCCTTGACGGCCAGACCGTGGCACTTCGCAACGATGACGGAACAATTCGCGGCTTCATGAAGATTGGCAAGGATATAACCGAGCGCAAGCGCAACGAAGAGCGCCAGGCTGTCCTCACGGCTGAGTTACAGCACCGTGTTCGCAACGTTCTTGCAATGGTCGCTTCGCTCGTAAAAAGGGGCGATACGACGTGCACGACACAGGAGTTTCGCGAACGGCTGAGCGGACGAATTGCCGCCATGGCGCGCACCCAGACTTTGCTTACACGCGGACCCGGGGAAGGTGTTGAACTGGACAACATCGTACGTGACGAACTCCTGTCGCAGGCCGCCGATCCTTCGCGAATTTCAGTCGAAGGGGCGCAAATCATATTGATGCCAAAGGCCGCTGAAGTTCTGACATTGGCAATTCACGAATTGACCACAAACGCTGCCAAGTACGGCGCCATTGGGGCTCCGCAGGGCAAGGTCAACGTTCATTGGGCCCGCAAGCCGCGCGAAGGTCGGGACTGGCTGGAGCTGGAGTGGCAAGAGAGCGGGGTGGTGATATCGTCATCTGGGGCGATGCGTAAAGGATTTGGTACCGAGTTGATCACCCGACGCGTGCCATTCGAGCTAAGGGGTGTTGGCGAGATGCAGCTTACCGATACCGGCCTTCTGTGCCGTATCTCATTTCCTCTGCAACCAAGCGAAAGCGTACTGCAGACCGACGTGCCCGCAGAGCGCGGCGCCGACAACGGGAAGAGTTGATGAGTTTCGACCTGCGCGGCCGAGCAGTGTTGATCGTCGAGGACGACTTCTACCTTGCCGACGACACTCAGCAGATGATCGAAGACGCCGGAGCGGAGGTCCTGGGTCCTTTCAGCGCCGCCGAGGAGGCTCTCTCACTGCTGGATGTGCAAAGGCCAGACTGTGCCTTAGTTGACGTTAACCTCGGCGCCGGTCCTAACTTCCTATTGGCCTCCGCTCTTCAGGCGCGAGGCATACCTTTTGTCTTCCTGACCGGCTATGACCCCGACATCATTCCGGCCGAATTCAGGGGTGTTCCCTGCCTACAAAAGCCGGTAGATCCCACGAAACTGCTTGTCGCGCTCGAAGGTCTGGAACGCAACTAGTGTTCGGAATCTGCTTGCAACCTCGATGGACCCGGTTGCGCAAACAGGCGCTTCTCTTTGCCATCCGGCTCCCTCCTCCTCTAAAAAAACGCGTGCTGCCGGAGAGCAGGCGCACACGATCTGATATAGACGTTTGGTGGAGGTTCGATGACGCTTCAGCCCGTTCTGGCTCGATAGGAGACAAAAGCGCCATGGTGCGCTAGTCCGCCTGCCGCTTGCCTTCCAGTGCGCCTGCATGCCCCCGCTGGTTGAGGGCCACTGTAATCTTATTGCAGCGAGCAAAATTGTCACAGAAATGGATAAATTCGCCTGCTCCATGCTGCATACAACAAATGTTAATGCCGATCGGTCCTGGCTAGAAGAGCCATAAGGCCGGACGGTTAACGAGGGGCTCTGGGGAAATGAAGATGCGCCACAACGGTTCTGCTACCCCGGAACAGCTCGCGATACTTGCAGCCGCGCTCAAAGAGCTTGGGGCCGATCTGCCGTTGACCAGCCCCGAGCGCGAAAGCCTGGCGGCGGAGATCATGTCGCTGTTTGAAAACGGCATTGAGACGCTGGAAGAAATAAAGACAGCGCTCTCAAAACGATAAAAAGCCCGCCGGCCCGAGCCAGCGGGCGATACTGGAGTAGCCTGGGTGCACAAAATGGCAACGTGCGCGGGCAGGCTACCCGGGAACAGCCAAAAGCCAGGTTGTTCCCCCGATATCTGTGTCATGCCCGTCAGTCGCGTCGACTCATAAGCCCCGACCGTGAAACATCTTTCGCAGATGTTCATTTGAACGTGCTGGCGAGCACAGTCCCTTCATCGCCAGCTCATGGATGCCCGCCATTCCCTGCGATGATGACGGGCATCCATCAGCCTGCAGGTGCCGGATTACCGAATCCGCAGGAACTTAACGACGAATATCTCACATTTGGATGCGCAAGTGCGAACGCCCGGTCGTTCGAAAAGGCTCCTGGTTTAAAGACCGTATCCTCATTCAAATGCCCATCCTGGTTAAAGATATCCATCCGCGACATGAGCTCGCCACCCTTCCCGAGACCGGAAGGCAGAATTGGAGACCGAGTTGGCTAACGTCAGCCGAGCCACTTTTAGTGAGCTCGTCCGGCGCGGACCAGCGAGCCTGGAACTTGTCGGTGCCTGGCGCTATTTTGCCCGGCTGATGGATAATTCCGGTATCTGGCATGCATTCCCTGGCCGTTTTGAAGAGTTTCACAATTTTGCGGCGCCGGTTCCAGATAGTCGGCAATAACCGAAGCGTCGGCGGTGGTGACCTCAGTTCTTTCGGCCACAAAGCAGTTCGGCATCGCTCGAGCGCGTTCACCAATGGCGGTAGACGCGTCGATCCTGGTCTTCTCGGATTGGGTGCGGCGCCCTCTACAGGATGTAAGTCGCTTGGTTTTCTGGCTATACTGAGCTATCGACGCCTCATGGCGATGTTTAGAGAACTGCGAACAAAGTTCGGGCTGAGAAAGCCGTATCCGGGCAGGCACGTTACTGTTGGGCGAAAGACCTACGGGGTTGATGTCAGCAACGTCTTCCAAGCGACGGCCGAAGCACCGGTCATCATTGGAAGCTACTGCTCGATCGCCGCGGGCGTTCTTTTCATAGCCGCCGGCGAGCATCCCATGTCGCTGGTCTCGACCTATCCTTTCGCTGGCGCGGACCGAGATCTGACAAAGGGGCCGATCACCATTGGCAACGATGTGTGGATAGGCTCCCGCGCCATCGTACTTTCCGGCGTGACAATTGGCCATGGCGCTGTTGTTGGGGCGGGCTCGGTTGTCACAAAGGACGTGCCGCCCTACGGAATTGTTGCGGGCAACCCGGCGAGGCTGATCAGAAATCGCTTTGAGCCGGAAGTCATAGCCGGTCTGCTCGCCATTCGATGGTGGGACTGGAGCGATGAAAAGATTGAAGCCGCAATGCCCGACTTTCACCACTCAGTGGCCGATTTCGTCTCGAAATACCAGAACAAGAATTTGACGCGGGTGTAGATCTCCGTCTCGAGAGAAAGGGGGCCACCCACTGCTTGGATTTTCCCATTGGTGACAGTAGCGCAAGATAACGAGGAGCTTAGCCAACGTGCCGTCAACGGGGCATGGTGGAGACTTCGACAGCCGGCACTGCACGGGCCGCGCCAACGGCCATCCCTTCCGTGGGAGAGAAGGATCTGAATTCTTTTTCAATCAAGAACGGCTGGGGCTTGCCCCCTTAACGATAAGGCGACCTGAAGCGGAGCATTGGCCGCAATTGCTCGGTCGGCTTCCTTCAAGGGCCAATGCCATCGGCTTCTCGCAGGAATCACCTTGCCAGTTCGGAGTCCTACACCGCACCGCGGTCCGTCATCTCGCCTGTGGTTTGTAGTAGCTTGACGCTAACGGCATCACACCCTGCAGCAGCGTAAGGGATTTCTCCCACCCCTCCAGGCTGTTGAGCAGGACGGCCTCAAGTTAGGCTTTCGGCTGCCCTCCCCAGCTTTTGCGGACGAACGCGGATGACCGTCTTTCCGGTGTGTCGCTCGCGCGCGTTGAAGGTTGCAACGGCATCATCCAGGCCCGAGACCTTGCCGATGTTCGTCCGCAGCCGTCCGTCCCGTATCCGCTGGACTAGCTCGGATAGCTGGGCGCGATCGGCCTCGACGACGAAGTCAACCGTCAAGCCGTCGGCGGGTCGAACATCCGTCGGTCCCACGACGGTCACAAGCGTTCCTCCGGCCCGGATCAGGGCTGCCGACCGCCTCTGGATATCGCCGCCGATGACGTCGAAAACCAGATCGACGCCGCCGATGTCCTCCAGAGTGTCATTTCCGAGATCGACGAATTCATTTACACCGAAGTCGAGAGCCTTCTGGCGGTCGGCGGCGCGTCCGGTGCCGATGACATAGGCTCCGGCTTCCCGTGCGAGCTGCGCCACGATCGAACCGACAGCACCGGCCGCGCCATGCGCAAGCACGCTCTGTCCCGCCTGAACGCGGCCGTGCTGGAACAGCCCCTGCCATGCGGTCAAGCCGGAGATCGGCAGACTCGCGCCCACTGTGAAGTCGACATCGCCGGGCAGCGGCGCGAGGTTGCGGGCCTCCATGGCGACGTACTCGGCGAGTGTGCCGTCGCGATGCCAGTCGGACAGGCCGAATACCCGCTGACCGATTGAAAGCCCGGTTGTCCCATAGCCGAGGGCAGTGACCACACCGGCCAATTCATGGCCCAGGATTGATGGCGTGCGATTACGAAAGGCCCGATCCGCCCAAGTAGAAGGCCACTCCAGTTCAGTGTTGACAAATCCCGCTGCATGAACCTGAACGACTGCGTCGTTTATCGCGGCTTGCGGCTCGGGCCGCTCCATCAGCTTCATTCCGGCTGTTCCCGCCGTCTGATCTCTAACAACGAGTGCTTTCATGGGAATTGTCTCCTCAGATATTGTGGGGTTGCACTAAATTGCGGGCGTGAAGCTTTTCGCTTCTCAGGCAGTTAGGCTATCGGCTCGACGCCTTCCGTTACGCCTTGATGTCGAAGTGATCGTGCGACGGCACCGGCAGCCTCTTACTGAAGAGATCCGTCCCATCATGCAGCTCATCTGCCGATGAGACGTCAGCCGTCGGTCATTTCCCGATGTATGTTTTGGCTTCATCATAGAGCTTGACCACTTGCGGGCGCCAGACATAGCGCCGCCGCCCGAACTTCTCTCGTTCCGCCCCACCCACACAGCCGAGACACCGCTGGCGTTCCCACCTTTCCGACCGCGTCGGATTATCGTGCGCCCGACGCGCAGGATTTGATCGATCTAGGCCTTGAGCACCGAGGGAACGGGCCGTTCAAGGCTAATTGGGCCGTAAGCCTTCGACAAAAGAGCATTCTCTCGGCGTCTCGGCTCCAGACGCTCGCCGGTCGTCGGCCATAGGAAAGCTCCGTTCAACCTGCTCCTTCTTTGCTTTCGCAAAGCCCCGGTCCGTTGAGATGAACCGTTCAAGCGTCGGCGCGATCGCGATGGATGGGCCGATGGCCGCCCGGTCTCGCGCCCAAGGATCTCTGCATATTTCACCAATCGCGATGCAGAGGCGCCGGCAGCTCCACTGTGATCTTCACTGGCTTGTCGTCGGCGAATATCGCCGCCGGTGAAAGAGGCGCTCTCGCCACCAACCCGAAATCGTGTGGCGGCCGGAACAAAGGGGTCTGGCGCTTGTTGAGTGACACCCATTCAACAAGGAACCTATCGATGAAACACCGCCTTAGGATGACAGCACTGTCCACCTGCGCGGTCCTGACATTCGCCGCACCTTCCTACGCCGCCGATAAAGCTCAGGACTTCGTCGACAAGGCCGCCGCCGGAGGCATGTTCGAGGTCGAGTCGAGCAAGATCGCACAAGGCAAGGCTCAGGATC
>NZ_VFTQ01000054.1:0-22256 GCF_006439475.1 Mesorhizobium sp. B2-8-9
GTCTTGCCATGATCGACGTGACCGATCGTGCCAATGTTCACATGCGGCTTGGTGCGCTCGAATTTACCTTTTGCCATGTGATCTCTCCAATCCTGCTTGCCCGTGCGGGCCTTGAATTAAGGTCTCGTGCAACCCGCTCGAGTTACGCGTATTTCTTCTGAACTTCCTGGGCGACCGCGGTCGGAACCGGCTCGTAGTGGTCGAACTGCATCGTGTACTGGGCGCGGCCCTGCGACATCGAACGCAGATTGTCGACGTATTTGAACATGTTGGCCAAAGGCACCATCGCATTGATGACGACCGCAACGCCGCGCGCTTCCTGACCCTGGATCTGGCCACGACGGCCGTTGAGATCGCCGATGACGCCGCCGACGTAATCTTCCGGCGTCACGACCTCGACCTTCATGATCGGCTCCAGAAGCTGCACGCCGAGGCGCGGAGCGGCTTCCTTGAAGCAGGCGCGAGAGGCGATTTCGAACGCCAGCACCGAGGAGTCGACGTCGTGGAAGGCGCCATCGACCAGCGTGGCCTTGACACCGATCATCGGGAAGCCGGCGAACGGGCCGGAACCCATGACGCTGTTGATGCCCTTCTCGACGCCCGGGATGTATTCCTTCGGAACCGCACCGCCGACGATCTTGGACTCGAACACGAACTCTTCGCTCTCGGTGTTCGGCTCGAAGATGATCTTGACGCGGGCGAACTGGCCGGTACCGCCGGTCTGCTTCTTGTGCGTGTAATCCTGCTCGTGCGTGCGGGTGATCGTCTCGCGATAGGCCACCTGCGGGGCGCCGACATTGGCTTCGACCTTGAACTCGCGGCGCATGCGGTCGACGATGATGTCGAGATGCAGCTCGCCCATGCCGGCGATGATGGTCTGGCCGCTTTCCTCGTCGGTCTTGACGCGGAAGGACGGATCCTCAGCCGCCAGGCGATGCAGCGCGAGGCCCATCTTTTCCTGGTCGTTCTTGGTCTTCGGCTCGATGGCGATCTGGATGACCGGATCGGGGAATTCCATGCGCTCCAGGATGACCGGATGCAGCGGATCGCAGAGCGTGTCGCCGGTGGTCGTGTCCTTGAGGCCAGCCAGGGCGACGATGTCGCCGGCATAGGCTTCCTCGATGTCGGCGCGCGAGTTCGCATGCATCTGCAGCATGCGGCCGATGCGCTCCTTCTTGCCCTTCACCGTGTTGTCGAGCGAGGTGCCCTTGGTGAGCTTGCCCGAATAGATGCGGGCAAAGGTCAGCGAGCCGACGAACGGGTCGTTCATGATCTTGAACGCCAGCATCGACAGCGGCTCGTTGTCGTCGGCATGACGCTCGATCTCGGCGTCGGTCTTGGCATCGACGCCCTTGATGGCCGGCACGTCGATCGGCGACGGCAGGTATTCGACAACGGCGTCGAGCAGCGGCTGCACGCCCTTGTTCTTGAAGGCCGAACCGCAGAACATCGGGAAGAACTTGACCGCGATGGTGCCCTTGCGGATCAGCGCGCGGATCTCGTCATTCGACGGCATCTTGCCTTCGAGGTAATTCTCGAGCGCGGTCTCGTCCATCTCGACGGCGGCTTCGATCATCTTCTCGCGGTACTGCTCGGCCTTGTCCTTGAGATCGGCCGGGATCTCAACGACGTCCCAGGCAGCGCCAAGGGTCTCGTCACGCCAGACGAGCGCGTTCATCTCGACGAGGTCGACGACGCCCTTGAACTCGGTCTCGGCGCCGATCGGCAGCTGCATGACGACGGCCTGCGCGCCGAGGCGCGAACCGATCATTTCCTCGGAGCGGTAGAAGTCGGCGCCGATCTTGTCCATCTTGTTGCAGAAGATCATGCGCGGCACGTGGTACTTGTCGGCCTGGCGCCACACAGTCTCGGTCTGCGGCTCCACGCCGGCGTTGGCGTCGAGCAGCGCGATGGCGCCGTCGAGCACGCGCAGCGAACGCTCGACTTCGATGGTGAAGTCCACGTGTCCGGGGGTGTCGATGATGTTGAAGCGGCGCATCTTGCCGTCGCGACCCTTCCAGAAGGTCGTGGTCGCGGCCGAAGTGATGGTGATGCCGCGTTCCTGCTCCTGCTCCATCCAGTCCATGGTGGCAGCGCCGTCATGGACTTCGCCGATCTTGTGCGACTTGCCCGTATAATAGAGGACGCGCTCGGTCGTCGTCGTCTTGCCGGCGTCGATATGCGCCATGATACCGAAATTGCGGTAGTCTTCGATCTTGTATTCGCGGGCCATGGGAGGTGCCTCTCAGTCTCGTTCGCGCTTTACCAGCGGTAGTGCGCGAAGGCGCGGTTGGCTTCCGCCATCTTGTGGGTGTCTTCACGCTTCTTGACGGCCGTGCCGCGGTTGTTGGCCGCGTCCATCAGCTCGCCCGAGAGGCGGTCGACCATGGTGGTCTCGTTGCGGTTGCGCGCGGCGGCGATCAGCCAGCGGATGGCCAGCGCCTGACGACGCTCGGGGCGCACATCGACCGGAACCTGATAGGTGGCGCCGCCGACACGACGCGAGCGCACTTCCACATGCGGCGCGACATTGTCGAGCGCCTGATGGAAGACGGTGACCGGCTCCTGCTTGGTCTTGGCCTGGACCTGGTCCAGCGCGCCGTAGACGATGGTCTCGGCAACCGATTTCTTGCCGTCATACATGACGGCGTTCATGAACTTGGTGACGATCAGATCGCCGAACTTGGGGTCCGGATTGATCTCACGCTTTTCTGCACTGTGACGACGAGACATGGGAAACCCTTACTTCGGACGCTTGGCGCCGTATTTCGAACGACGCTGCTTGCGGTTCTTCACACCCTGCGTGTCGAGCACGCCGCGGATGATGTGGTAACGGACGCCCGGCAGATCCTTGACGCGACCGCCGCGGATCATGACCACCGAGTGTTCCTGCAGGTTGTGACCTTCGCCGGGGATGTAGCCGATCACTTCAAAACCGTTGGTCAGGCGAATCTTGGCCACCTTGCGCAGCGCCGAGTTCGGCTTCTTCGGCGTCGTGGTGTAGACGCGCGTGCAGACGCCCCGCTTCTGCGGGTTCTGCTGCATGGCCGGGACCTTGTTGCGCTTCACCGGCGCCAGGCGCGGCTTGCGGATCAGCTGGTTGACGGTAGGCATTAAACCCTCTTGTCTCTCAATTCCGTGTCTGCCCTGTCAGGGGGCCGCTCAAAGCGTCATTTCCATACGCAAATTCGGGCAACACACCGCGTCTCGCGGTCCTGCCCGAACAAATTGCAGAGGAAGCGGTAGCCGCTTCATGCGCGCCGGAAATGTCTTTTCGCTCGTAAAACGAACCCTGTTTGAGGCAAACTCCAAAGCGTGTCGCTTCGGACAGGAGAGCCTCACATCGGTTCTGACGTCGCGGCTTCTACTCGCAACCCCAGGGTCCGTCAACCCCGGCGGGGCAAATATTGCGCCCAACGCGAGGCTGGGCAGCCATGCGGAAAACGCATGTAATTTTCTTGCGTCTTTTTTCAAGAGCGAGGAAGAAAGTGACCGGCTTTGCGCTGTCCTGTGGCCCGGCTTCGTGCCAAAAGGCGGCTTGCATCGGACAATCTCGGGGAAAACGAGGAATCAGCCCGTGAACGACAATGAAGAACGGCCGGTCACGATCATCACCGGACGGGTCTGGAAGAAAAAAGGCGGCAAGCCTGAAGGCGTTCATGTGATGCTTGTGGCGCCCGACGATGATTCTGCCGTGCGCCGCGCGCTCGAATCGCTTGCCGTCGAAGGTTACGCCGAGGCCGAGCTCGACCAGATCGGCGACATGGAGGGCGAGCCCGACGACGAGCCGCATCTGTCGGCCTATCAGGGCGCACTGGAGGGCGAGGTTTCGATCGTCACCTTTGAAGAGCCGATCTGAAAAGCGCGGCCAGCGTCATATTTGCCAGACTTGCCGGACAAACCTGCCCTGCCTAGACACACCCTTTCATTCCTTGGAGTTCCCATGACCAGCAATCCCATCAAGCTCGGCATCGTCGGCGTGGGAAAGATCGTCCGCGATCAGCACCTGCCGGCGGTCGCCAAGGACGGCAACTATCAACTGACAGCGGCGGCCAGCCGCCACGGCAAGGTGGACGGCATTGCGAACTATCCCAGCATCGAAGCGATGCTGGCGTCCGAGCCCAGCCTCGAGGCGGTCTCGCTCTGCATGCCGCCGCAGTTCCGTTACGACGCCGCGCGCACCGCGCTGGAAGCGAGGAAGCACGTGTTCCTCGAAAAGCCGCCGGGCGCCACGGTGAGCGAAGTCGAGCACCTCAAGACGCTTGCCGATAGGAACGGCGTCTCGCTCTTTGCCAGCTGGCATTCGCGCTACGCGCCGGCGGTGGAGGCCGCGCGCGCATTCCTCGCCTCGGCCAGACTGACTTCGGCCGCCATCAACTGGAAGGAAGACGTGCGGCGCTGGCACCCGAACCAGGAATGGATCTGGGAGCCGGGCGGCTTCGGCGTGTTCGATCCCGGCATCAACGCGCTGTCGATCGCCACACACATCTTGCCTGCGATGTTCATCACCTCGGCCGTGCTCGATTTTCCCGAGAACCGCGCAGCACCGGTCGCGGCGCATGTCGCCTTCCGCACGTCGACCGGCTTGCCGGTGACGATGGAGCTCGACTGGCTGCAGACCGGCCCGCAAAGCTGGGACATCGTCGCCGAGACCGACAAGGGCAGGATGGTGCTGTCCGGCGGCGGCGCTAAGCTCGCCGTCGACGGGCGCATTATCCATGACGAGCCGGAAGCCGAATATCCGATGCTTTACAAGCGCTTCGCCGAGATTGTTCGCGCAGGGAAGTCCGATGTCGACCTCGCGCCGCTGCAGCACGTCGCCGATGCGTTCATGCTGGGCAAGCGCAATGTGGTCGAGGCGTTCTTCGATTAGGGCATCCTCATTCTACGATCGCGACGGTAAACCCGTCATAGCCCTTGACGCCGACGGTCTGGATGGCGGTGCCGTCCAGCCGCTTCTCGCCGCCGATGAACGAAAAAGCGGCGCGAGCGCCTTCGACATTGGCGTCGCCGCTGTTCTTTTTCAGGACCGCGCCGTCGCGGATGACATTGTCGCAGACGATGACCGTGCCTGAGCGCGAGAGTTTCATCGCCCAGTCGAGATAATTCGGGTTGTTCGGCTTGTCGGCGTCGATGAAGATCAAGTCGAACGGACCGGTATCTTCGCCTGCCAGCGCGGCAAGCGACTGCAGCGCCGGGCCGATGCGCAGGTCGATCTTGTCTGAAACCCCTGCCCGTTCGAAGTTCGAACGCGCGACCTTGGCGTGGTGCGGATCAAGCTCCAGCGTCACCACCTTGCCGTCCGCCGGCAATCCCCTTGCCATCCAGATGGTCGAGTAGCCGCCAAGCGTGCCGACCTCCAGCACCTTCTTGGCGCCGCGAATACGCACCAGCAGCGACAGCAGTTTGCCCTGCACGGCCGAGACGTCGATCGCCGGCAGGCCGTGGTCGCGGTTGGCCGCCAGCGTGGCATCGAGCACCGGGTCCGCTTCGAAAAGGGAGGAAACGATGTAGTCGTCGACAGCCGTCCAGGTCTTGCTGCTCATAGCTCTTCCTCGTTGCATCAAGTCAAAATGCGAAAAGGGGCCGCGCGGGCCCCTTTTCTCGTTTTCTCATTTCATCGCGCTTACTGCGCGGCGTTGACCATGTCGGTCAGCATCGGCTCGGCGACCTCGACACCGGAGGCCTTGCGGCGCTCGTCGATGATGAGCTCGTCGCGCGAGGTGGCGATGCGCCTTATCTGGCTCATCGTGCCGCCCGTGCCGGCCGGGATCAGACGGCCTACGATGACGTTTTCCTTCAGGCCCTGCAGCATGTCGGTCTTGCCGGCAACCGCAGCCTCGGTGAGCACCCTGGTCGTCTCCTGGAAGGAGGCGGCCGAGATGAAGGACGGCGTCTGCAGCGAGGCCTTGGTGATGCCAAGCAGCACCGGCTGACCTTCGGCCGGCTTCTTGCCGTCCTCGATCAGGCGCTCGTTGACCTCCTCCAGTTCGATCACATCGACGTGGTCTCCCGGGATGTAGGTCGAATCGCCCTGCGTGGTGATCTCGACCTTCTGCAGCATCTGGCGAACGATCACCTCGATGTGCTTGTCGTTGATCGACACGCCCTGCAGACGGTAGACCTCCTGGATCTCGTTGACGAGATAGGAGGCAAGCGCCTCCACGCCCTTGATCGCCAGGATGTCGTGCGGCGCCGGATTGCCGTCGAGGATGTAGTCGCCCTTCTCGATGACGTCGCCGTCCTGGAGATGGAACGGCTTGCCCTTCGGGATCAGGTACTCCACCGGCTCGAGCGTCGAGTCATGCGGCTCGATGATGATGCGGCGCTTGTTCTTGTAGTCGCGGCCGAAACGGATCGTGCCATCGATCTCGGCGATGATGGCGTGATCCTTCGGACGGCGAGCCTCGAACAGTTCCGCAACGCGCGGCAGACCACCGGTGATGTCCTTGGTCTTGGCGCTTTCCATCGGGATACGCGCCAGCACGTCGCCAGGCTTCACATGTGCACCCGGCTCGACCGAGAGGATGGCCTCGACCGAGAGCAGGAAGCGTGCATCGCCGCCCTTCGACAGCTTGCCGACCTTGCCCTTGGCGTCCTGGATGGCGATCGCGGGCTTCAGGTCGTTGCCGCGCGGCGTCGAACGCCAGTCGATGACCTCGCGCTTGGTGATGCCGGTCGACTCGTCGGCCGTTTCCTGCACGGAGATGCCGTCGACCAGATCCTCGAACGCCACCCTGCCCTCGATTTCGGTGAGGATCGGGCGGGTATAGGGATCCCACTCGGCGATACGCTGGCCGCGCTTCACCTTGTCGCCATCGTCCACGAAAATACGCGAACCATAGGCGACGCGGTGCGTGGCGCGCTCCTTGCCGGTCTCATCGAGGATGAGCACCGCCATGTTGCGGCCCATGACCATCTGCTGGCCTTCCGAGTTGCGGACCACGTTGCGGTTGCGGATCTGCACCTTGCCCTCATAGGAGGCTTCAAGGAACGAGGAATCCACCACCTGCGCCGTGCCGCCCATGTGGAAGGTACGCATGGTGAGCTGGGTGCCCGGCTCGCCGATCGACTGCGCCGCGATGACGCCGACGGCCTCGCCCTGGTTGACGGGGGTACCGCGGGCCAGGTCGCGACCGTAGCAGACCGCGCACACACCGGTCCTGACCTCGCAGGTCAGCGCCGAACGGATGCGGACCGACTGCACGCCGGCCTTCTCGATCTGCTCCACATCGCGCTCGTCCATCAACGTTCCGGCCTTGACCAGCAGGTCGCCGGTGACCGGATGATTGATGTCGTCGAGCGAAGTACGGCCCAGCACGCGCTGGCCGACCGAGGCAACGATCTGACCGGCATCGACGATCGGCTGCATGGTGAGGCCCTTGTCGGTGCCGCAATCCACGGAGTTGACGATGCAGTCCTGCGCCACGTCGACGAGGCGGCGGGTGAGGTAACCCGAGTTCGCCGTCTTCAAGGCGGTGTCGGCCAGACCCTTGCGGGCGCCGTGGGTCGAGTTGAAATACTCGAGCACGGTGAGGCCTTCCTTGAAGTTCGAGATGATCGGCGTCTCGATGATTTCACCCGAGGGCTTGGCCATCAGGCCACGCATACCGGCGAGCTGACGCATCTGGGTGGGCGAACCGCGCGCACCCGAATGCGACATCATGTAGATCGAGTTCATCGGCTTCTGACGGCCGTTGTCCTCGAACTCCACCGCCTTGATGCGCGCCATCATCTCGTCGGCGACCTTTTCCGAGCACTTTGCCCAGGCGTCGACGACCTTGTTGTACTTCTCGCCCTGCGTGATCAGGCCGTCATTGTACTGTTGCTCGTATTCCTTGGCCAAAGCCTCGGTGTCGGAAACCAGCTTCAGCTTGGTGTCCGGGATCAGCATGTCGTCCTTGCCGAACGAAATGCCGGCACGGCAGGCGTGCGCAAAGCCGAGCGCCATGATGCGGTCGCAGAAGATGACCGTCTCCTTCTGACCGCAGTGGCGGTAGACGGTGTCGATCATCTTGGAGATGTTTTTCTTGGTCATCTCCTGGTTGGCGGTCTCATACGGCACGTTGACGTTCTTCGGCAGAAGCTCGCCGATGATCATGCGGCCAGGCGTGGTGTCGTAGATCTTCGACACGACGTTGCCTTCCGCGTCGACGCTGCGGAAGCGGCCCTTGATCTTGGCGTGCAGCGTCACGGCCTTGGTCTCCAGCGCATGCTGGAGCTCGCCCATGTCGGCAAACATCATGCCTTCGCCCGGCTCGTTCTGGTTGACGATCGAGAGATAGTAGAGACCGAGAACCATGTCCTGCGACGGCACGATGATCGGCGCGCCGGAGGCCGGGTGCAGGATGTTGTTGGTCGACATCATCAGCACGCGGGCTTCAAGCTGCGCTTCCAGGGACAGCGGCA
The DNA here is from genome assembly GCF_006439475.1 of Mesorhizobium sp. B2-8-9. NCBI lineage: Bacteria > Pseudomonadati > Pseudomonadota > Alphaproteobacteria > Hyphomicrobiales > Phyllobacteriaceae > Mesorhizobium > Mesorhizobium sp. B2-8-9. Next base: position 8,410 of record NZ_VFTQ01000054.1, read on the forward strand.
CATGGACCGCCATCTGGTCGCCGTCGAAGTCGGCGTTGAAGGCGGTGCAGACCAGCGGGTGCAGCTGGATCGCCTTGCCTTCGATCAAGATCGGCTCGAACGCCTGGATGCCGAGGCGGTGCAGCGTCGGCGCCCGGTTCAAGAGCACCGGATGCTCGCGGATGACCTCGTCGAGGATATCCCAAACCTCCGGACGCTCCTTCTCGACCAGCTTCTTCGCCTGCTTGACGGTAGAGGAGAAACCCTTGGCGTCGAGGCGGGCATAGATGAAGGGCTTAAAGAGCTCCAGCGCCATCTTCTTCGGCAGGCCGCACTGATGCAGCTTGAGCTCCGGACCGGTCACGATGACCGAGCGGCCGGAATAGTCGACGCGCTTGCCGAGCAGGTTCTGGCGGAACCGGCCCTGCTTGCCCTTCAGCATGTCGGACAGCGACTTCAGCGGACGCTTGTTGGCGCCGGTGATGACGCGGCCGCGACGGCCGTTGTCGAACAGCGCATCGACGGCTTCCTGCAGCATGCGCTTTTCGTTGCGCACGATGATGCCGGGCGCGCGCAGCTCGATCAGCCGCTTCAGGCGGTTGTTGCGGTTGATGACGCGGCGGTAGAGGTCGTTGAGGTCCGACGTGGCGAAGCGGCCGCCGTCCAGCGGGACAAGCGGGCGCAGGTCCGGCGGGATCACCGGAACCACCTTCATGATCATCCATTCCGGACGGTTGCCGGATTCCATGAAGTTCTCGACGACCTTGAGCCGCTTCAGGTATTTCTTCTGCTTGAGCTCGGACGTGGTCGAGGCCAGCTCCGAACGGAGGTCGCCGGCAATCTTCTCCAGGTCCATGCCGGCCAGAAGGTCATGGATGGCCTCGGCGCCGATCATGGCGGTGAAAGAGTCCTCGCCGTACTCGTCGACGGCAATCATGTACTCTTCCTCGCTGAGGAGCTGGTTCTCCTTCAGCGCGGTGAGGCCCGGCTCGGTAACGATGTAGTTCTCGAAGTAGAGCACGCGCTCGATATCCTTGAGCGTCATGTCGAGCAGCGTGCCGATGCGCGAAGGCAGCGACTTCAGGAACCAGATATGGGCGACGGGCGCGGCGAGCTCGATATGGCCCATGCGCTCGCGGCGAACGCGCGACAGCGTGACTTCGACGCCGCACTTTTCGCAAATGACGCCCTTGTACTTCATGCGCTTGTACTTGCCGCACAGGCACTCATAGTCCTTGATCGGACCAAAAATGCGCGCGCAGAACAGGCCGTCACGCTCCGGCTTGAAGGTGCGGTAGTTGATGGTCTCCGGCTTCTTGATCTCGCCGAACGACCAGGACAGAATCTTCTCTGGGCTGGCAAGCGAGATCCGGATGGAATCGAACACCTGCGCAGGCGCCTGCGGGTTGAAGAGATTCATGACCTCTTGGTTCATGCCGTTCTCCTTTTCGGGGTCCTCGATAACCCCTTGCATCGATCGCGGACGAAATGTCCGCAGACTGGCCGGTCGAACCGGCCGAAGACTTCTTGGTTGAGCATGGTCTCGGCCGAAAACCGGTGACCGCTTCTCGGGATCATGCTCAGGGCGCGCCGCGCTTAGAACGCGGCGCGCGCCAATGCCTTACTCGGCTGCGTCGGGCAGACGCGTCGGGGTCTCTTCGACCTGGGTGTTCTCCAGCTCCACATTGAGGCCGAGCGAGCGCATTTCCTTGACGAGAACGTTGAAGCTCTCGGGGATACCCGCCTCGAACGTGTCGTCGCCGCGCACGATCGCCTCGTAGACCTTGGTGCGGCCGGCGACGTCGTCCGACTTCACCGTCAGCATTTCCTGCAGCGTGTAGGCCGCGCCGTAGGCTTCGAGCGCCCAGACTTCCATTTCGCCGAAGCGCTGGCCGCCGAACTGCGCCTTGCCGCCCAGCGGCTGCTGGGTGACGAGCGAGTACGGACCGATCGAACGCGCGTGGATCTTGTCGTCCACCAGGTGATGCAGCTTGAGCATATAGATATAGCCCATCGTCACCTTGCGATCGAACGGCTCGCCAGTGCGGCCGTCATAGAGCTGCGACTGACCGCTGGTGTGCAGGCCAGCCTGCTCCAGCATGGTGTTGATGTCGGCCTCATGCGCGCCGTCGAACACCGGTGTCGCGATCGAAACGCCGCGGCGCATCTGCTCGCTCAGGCGAACGATGCTCTCGTCGTCATACTCGCGGATCGGCTCGTTGCGGTCGTTGGCCGGCATGAAGCTTTCCAGCGTCTTGCGCAGCGGCTTGATGTCGCCGCCACCCTTGTACGCGTCGATCAACTCGCCGATCTTCCTGCCCATGCCGGCGCAAGCCCAGCCCAGATGCGTTTCCAGGATCTGGCCGACATTCATGCGGCTCGGCACACCCAGCGGGTTGAGCACGATATCGGCATGCGTGCCGTCCTCAAGGAAAGGCATGTCCTCGACCGGAACGATGCGCGACACGACACCCTTGTTGCCGTGACGGCCGGCCATCTTGTCGCCCGGCTGCATCTTGCGCTTCACCGCCACGAAGACCTTGACCATCTTCATGACGCCCGGAGGCATTTCGTCGCCGCGCTGCACCTTCTCGACCTTGTCCATGAAGCGCTGCTCGAGCGCCTTCTTGGACTCATCGTACTGGCCGCGCAGAGCCTCGAGCTCGCCCTGGAGCTTCTCGTTCTCCACGGCGAACTGCCACCACTGCGAACGCGGATACTCGTCGAGCGTGTCCTTCGACAGCTTCGAGCCCTTCTTGAAGCCCTTCGGTCCGGCGATCGCCTCCTTGCCGACCAGCACGTCGGAAAGACGCGCATAGACGTTGCGGTCGAGGATCGCCTGCTCGTCGTCGCGGTCCTTGGCCAGACGCTCGATCTCCTCGCGCTCGATCGCCATCGCGCGCTCGTCCTTCTCCACGCCGTGGCGGTTGAAGACGCGCACTTCGACGACCGTGCCGAAGGTGCCCGGAGGCATGCGCATGGAGGTGTCGCGAACGTCCGATGCCTTTTCGCCGAAGATGGCGCGCAGGAGCTTTTCTTCCGGCGTCATCGGGCTTTCGCCCTTCGGCGTGATCTTGCCGACCAGGATGTCGCCCGGCTGCACTTCAGCACCGATATAGACGATGCCGGCCTCGTCGAGGTTCTTCAGCGCCTCTTCCGAAACGTTCGGAATGTCGCGCGTGATTTCCTCCGGCCCGAGCTTGGTGTCGCGCGCCATGACCTCGAACTCCTCGATGTGGATCGAGGTGAAGACGTCGTCGGCCACGATGCGCTCGGAGAGCAGGATCGAGTCCTCGTAGTTGTAGCCGTTCCACGGCATGAACGCGACCAGCACGTTGCGGCCGAGCGCCAGATCGCCGAGCTCGGTCGACGGACCGTCGGCAATGATGTCGCCCTTGTTGACGCGGTCGCCCATGCGCACCAGCGGACGCTGGTTGATGCAGGTGTTCTGGTTCGAACGCTGGAACTTCATCAGCCGGTAGATATCGACGCCGGACTTGCCGGGATCGAGATCTTCCGTGGCGCGGATGACGATACGGGTGGCGTCCACCTGGTCGACCACGCCGCCGCGGCGGGCGCCGATGGCAGCGCCCGAGTCACGGGCGACGACCGGCTCCATGCCGGTGCCGACGAACGGCGCTTCGGCGCGCACCAGCGGCACGGCCTGACGCTGCATGTTCGAGCCCATCAGCGCGCGGTTGGCGTCGTCGTTCTCGAGGAACGGGATGAGCGCCGCAGCGACCGACACCATCTGCTTCGGCGAGACGTCCATCAGATCGACGTTCTCGCGCGGCGCCATCATCACTTCGCCGGCATTACGGCAAATGACGAACTCGTCGACGAAGCTGCCGTTCTTGTCGAGCTCGGCGTTGGCCTGCGCGACATAGTGCTTGGCCTCTTCCATCGCCGACAGATAGACAACCTCGTTGGTCAGCTTGCCGCCCACGATCTTGCGATACGGGCTTTCGATGAAGCCGTACTTGTTGACGCGCGCGAAAGTGGCCAAAGAGTTGATCAGACCGATATTCGGGCCTTCCGGCGTCTCGATCGGGCAGATGCGGCCGTAATGCGTCGGATGCACGTCGCGCACCTCGAAGCCGGCGCGCTCGCGCGTCAGACCGCCCGGTCCAAGCGCCGACAGGCGACGCTTGTGGGTGATCTCCGACAGCGGATTGGTCTGGTCCATGAACTGCGACAGCTGCGAGGAACCGAAGAACTCGCGCACGGCGGCGGCCGCCGGCTTGGCGTTGATCAGGTCCTGCGGCATGACCGTGTCGATCTCGATCGAGGACATGCGTTCCTTGATCGCGCGCTCCATGCGCAGCAGGCCGACGCGGTACTGGTTCTCCATCAACTCGCCGACCGAACGCACGCGGCGGTTGCCGAGATTGTCGATGTCGTCGATCTCGCCCTTGCCGTCACGCAGCTCGACCAGCGTCTTGACCACGGCCAGGATATCTTCCTTGCGCAGGACGCGCACGGTGTCCTCGGCCTTGAGCTCGAGGCGCATGTTCATCTTGACGCGGCCTACGGCCGACAGATCGTAGCGCTCGCTGTCGAAGAACAGCGAGTTGAACATGGCTTCGGCGGTCTCGAGCGTCGGCGGCTCGCCCGGGCGCATGACACGGTAGATGTCGAACAGCGCGTCCTGGCGGCTCTCGTTCTTGTCGACGTTGAGCGTGTTGCGGATGTAGGCGCCGACATTAACGTGGTCGATGTCCAGGATCTGGATCTCGTCCTCGCCGGTGCTGAGCAGCACCTTCAGCGTCTTGTCGTCGATCTCGTCGCCGGCTTCGAGAAAGATCTCGCCGGTGCCGTAATTGACGATGTCCTCGGCAAGGTAGTTGCCAAGCAGGTCCTCGTCGGTCGCCTTGATGGCCTTGAGACCCTTCTCGCCGAGCTGACGTGCCTGGCGGGCGGTGATCTTCTTGCCTTGCTCGACCACGATCTCGCCGGTGTCGGCGTCAACCAGGTCGCCGACGGCCTTGAGGCCGCGGAAACGCTCGACGTTGAACGGAATCCGCCAGTGGTCGCCGGCGCGCTTATAGGTGATCTTGTTGTAGAAGGTCGACAGGATCTCCTCGCCGTCCATGCCGAGCGCCATCAGCAGCGACGTCACCGGGATCTTGCGGCGGCGGTCGATGCGGGCGTGCACGACGTCCTTGGAGTCGAACTCGATGTCGAGCCACGAACCGCGATAGGGAATGACACGCGCGGCAAACAGAAGCTTGCCCGACGAGTGCGACTTGCCCTTGTCATGGTCGAAGAAGACGCCCGGCGAACGGTGCATCTGCGAGACGATGACGCGCTCGGTGCCGTTGACGATGAACGTGCCGTTCGACGTCATGAGCGGCATGTCGCCCATGTAGACGTCCTGCTCCTTGATGTCCTTGATCGACTTGGCGCCGGTATCCTCGTCGATATCGAACACGATGAGGCGCAGCGTCACCTTCAGCGGCGCCGCATAGGTCAGGTCGCGCTGACGGCATTCGTCAACGTCGAATTTCGGTGCCTCGAACTCGTACTTCACGAACTCCAGCATCGAGGAGCCGGAAAAGTCGGAGATCGGGAAGACCGACTTGAAAACGGCCTGCAGTCCTTCGTCCGGACGGCCGCCCTTGGGCTCGTCCACCATCAGGAACTGGTCATAGGATGCCTTCTGGACCTCAATGAGGTTCGGCATCTCCGCAACTTCCGGGATCTTTCCGAAGAACTTGCGTACGCGTCTGCGGCCATTGAAAGTCTGGGTCTGGGCCATCGTCGCTCCTTAGCTATAAACTCGGGACGAACCTCGCCGCGGCTCGCCTTGCACCAACGGGCTGCCTCGGCGGCTGCCCCTATCTGTTTTTCCGGCCGCCCCTGCCAATTTCTTGGGCCAATCGCTTGGCGGCTACCGGCTAAAACGGGAGAAAACCCGTTTCCGGAAGGCCGCTTTTCGGCCCTCAGGAAAGAGGTTTTCAAACGCCTCGCGTGACAGAACCCTCCCTCAGTCCAAGGGAGGGGGCGGACGGCGCGAGACCGTCCGCCCTCGCCTAACAGGCTTACTTCAGCTCGACCTTGGCGCCAGCTGCTTCCAGCTGAGCCTTGAACTTGTCGGCGTCGGCCTTGGAAACGCCTTCCTTGACCGGCTTCGGAGCCGCTTCGACCAGGTCCTTGGCTTCCTTGAGGCCAAGGCCGGTGATGGCGCGGACTTCCTTGATGACGTTGATCTTCTGGGCGCCGGCATCGGCGAGAACGACGTCGAATTCCGTCTTCTCTTCAGCCGGAGCAGCGGCAGCGGCACCAGCGCCGCCGGCAGCGGCAACCGCCACCGGAGCGGCGGCCGAAACGCCCCACTTCTCTTCCAGGAGCTTCGACAGCTCGGCCGCCTCGAGGACGGTCAGCTTCGAAAGGTCGTCTACGATCTTTGCAAGATCAGCCATTTTTGTATTCCTTCACTAGGTTCGAACGTGTGTTGTTGACAGCGAGGAACGGCCTCATGCCGCCTCGTCCTTCCGGGCGTAAGCGCCGATGACACGCGCGACCGAAGCCGCGGGCGCATTGACGATCTGGGCGATCCGGGTAGCCGGCGTGGCGATCATGCCAACCAGCTTGGCGCGCAGCTCGTCGAGCGACGGTAGTGTGGCGAGTGCCTTCACACCGTCGGCGTCGAGCGAGGTCGCACCCATCGCGCCACCGAGAATGATCAACTTGTCATTCCCCTTGGCGAAATCGGACGCGACCTTCGGCGCCGCAATCGGATCCTCCGAATAAGCGACCAGCGTCTGTCCCTTGAACAGATCGATGATCGATGCGGAGTCCGTGCCCTGAAGAGCGATCTTGGCGAGACGGTTCTTCGCGACTTTGACGGTGCCACCGGCGGCGCGCATCTTCGACCGAAGGTCGTTCATTTGCGCGACGGTGATACCGGCGTAGTGGGCCACGACGACTGAACCAGCGCTTGAAAACGCATCATTCAGGCCCGTGACGAGTTCGCGTTTTTCCGCTCTGTCCACTGCCTATCTCCAGTTGACCCCTGCCCCATTGACGAGGTCAGGCGTCGGTTGCCTTTTGCCGGCCGGGCCATCCAGTAACGGATCTCCCGAACGACACTCGAGGATCCTGCCCCCTTTCGCCACACCAGCCGGCACGCCGGATAGTGCGCAGACAAAAGGCAAACACGGTTCGAACCTTTCATTGGAGCTTGGCTCCTTTGTCGGGTCTTCACCCGTCTCATGCAGGCCCAATCGAATTAAGGCTTTTGGGCCGCCTGCAATCTCGGACAGGATATCCGGAAACCTTTCGGCTTCCGGGTACCGGGCCGCCGACGGATCGGCGGTCCGGAATTCTTTCTTGCTGGAGCATGTTCCCGCTTTTCAGGATCATGCCCTTGCGATCGGCCTTACCCGATCGGCCGACACTTACGACGCGGCGAGCGTCGCGATGTCGAGCTTGAGGCCGGGGCCCATCGTCGAGGTGACCGACACCTTCTTGACGTAGTTGCCCTTGGCGCCCGCGGGCTTGGCCTTGGTCACCGCGTCGGCGAAGGCGCGGACATTCTCTTCCAGCGCCTTGACGTCGAACGAGACCTTGCCGACGCCGGCCTGGACGATGCCGGCCTTCTCGACGCGGAACTCGACGGCGCCGCCTTTCGAAGCCTTGACGGCCGCGGCCACATCGGTGGTCACAGTGCCGACCTTCGGGTTCGGCATCATGCCGCGCGGGCCCAGAACCTTACCCAGACGACCGACCAGCGGCATCATGTCCGGCGTGGCGATGCAGCGATCGAAATCGATCGTGCCCTTCTGGACGATGTCGACAAGGTCCTCGGCGCCGACGATATCGGCGCCGGCGGCCTTGGCTTCCTCGGCCTTGTCGCCACGCGCAAACACGGCGACACGCACCGAGCGGCCGGTGCCGTTCGGCAGGTTGACCACGCCGCGGACCATCTGGTCGGCATGGCGCGGATCGACGCCGAGGTTCATCGAGATCTCGACGGTCTCGTCGAACTTCACCTTGGACCGGTCCTTGAGCAGCTGCAGCGCCTCGTTGAGGGCGTAAGCCTTGTTCGGATCGATGCCTTCGCGGCTCTTGGCAACACGCTTTGCAATCTTTGCCATGATCTTAGCCCACCACTTCCAGGCCCATCGAGCGGGCGGAACCCTCGACCATGCGCATGGCCGCCTCGACGTCGTTTGCGTTCAGGTCCTTCATCTTCTGCTCGGCGATCGCGCGCACCTTGTCGCGGCTGATCGTGCCGGCCTTGACCTTGCCCGGCTCCTTGGAGCCCGACTTCAGGTTGGCGGCCTTCTTCAGGAAGTAGCTCACCGGCGGCGTCTTCATGACGAAGGTGAACGACTTGTCCTGGTAGTAGGTGATGACGACCGGGATCGGCGATCCCTTCTCGAGCTCCTGGGTCTGTGCGTTGAACGCCTTGCAGAATTCCATGATGTTGATGCCGCGCTGACCAAGCGCCGGGCCGATCGGGGGCGACGGCGTAGCCGAGCCCGCGGCAACCTGGAGCTTGAGCTGGCCTGCAACTTTCTTAGCCATCTCTATTCCTGCCTTTTCTCATGCCGGCCCCGTTACCCGGGAAACGCGGCGGTTGCAGTCTGGTGGTGCGGTTCCGACGGCCGGCTATGCCGCCTTCGCCTCCCACCCGTTCATGCGGCGTCTGTTCACGCCGCCTCCCGACGCCTTGCGGCGCGGTATCCCGACGCCCTTTCGGGCGCGGGTATGCGGATCAGCCCTTTTCGACCTGCCCGAACTCCAGATCGACGGGCACGGCGCGCCCGAAGATCGAAACTTCCACCTTGAGGCGGGCCCGCTCCTCATCCACCTCCTGGACGACGCCGTTGAACGACGCGAAAGGACCGTCCGAAACGCGGATAGCCTCGCCGATCTCGAAGGTGACCGAAGGCTTCGGCCGCTCGACGCCTTCCTGGACCTGGTTCAGGATGCGCTGCGCCTCGGTCTCGGTGATCGGCACGGGCTTGGAGTCGCCCAGGAAGCCGGTGACCTTCGGCGTGTTCTTGACCAGCGAGAACACGGCGTCGGTCAGATTTGCCTTCAAGAGCACGTAGCCCGGGAAGAACTTGCGCTCGGCATCGACCTTGCGGCCACGACGGATCTCGACGACCTTCTCGGTCGGGACCACGATCTGCTCAATGTCCCCGGCCAAGCCCTTCTGCTTGGCCTTGTTCTCGATGTCCTCGGCGACCTTCTTCTCGAAGTTCGAATAGGCGTGGACGATATACCACCGCGCAGTCATTTCACGACCTCTCCGTAATCCGCCGAATTAATGCCCGAGACCCAGGATCCACTCGATCGCATAGCCCATCAGAATATCGGCAGCGAAGAAGAATAGCATCGCGATCACCGCGAATATCAGGACCATCACGGTCGAGATCATGGTTTCGCGCCGCGAAGGCCATGTCACCTTGGCCGTCTCCGCGCGAACCTGCTGGAGAAAGGTGAAGGGATTAGTGGTTTTCGAAGCCATGCGCCGCCTGTTTTCGAGACCCGTTGGCCGGGCCTCCTGGATGATCCCGCTGACCGGGACGTGCCGCCTGGGCTCCATGCGGCGCGAATCAGCGCCGCTATTTCACCCACGCAAATCAGACGCGTAAAGCCGGCTTCCCAGCTCCACGCGTCGCGTGTCTGTCTTGTCTACATAAAACCGATTCTTAATCCACGCAAGTGGCAAGGGTCCGCTTTATGTCTCAACGCCGCCTCGGAACCATCCAGTCGTCCCGTCCCGGCTATACGGGGCTTATGCCCCAATTCCTGCCATATGGCAAGCCGTCCGCCGATTTTCAACCGCGGAGCGGCCGCTGCGGAGCTTGAAGGCTTCGACACATGACGATTTCAGGGATTACGCTCAAATCCAGGGACGAGGAACCGGTCGGTCGGCTGGAGATCTTGACGGGTTCGGGTCGACGACGTGGCTACCGGAAGAGAAGGCGCGGATCGTGGCGATACGCCACCTCGTCAACTCATTCGGCTAGTTCAAGACGTCCCTGAACTCGCTCCTCGATCGCCTTAAGGAAATCGTCGGACGTCGATGTCCATCCAAAGAGTATCTGCACGAGCGTGATCGACGCTTCATGATTGCTCCTTGATGCGTCCCAGGCAATGGGCTCGCTGGTGCAATCCGTCAGCAGTATGCAGTGGTAGTCCCTGAAGAAGGCATCCCGAATTGTCGATTCCACGCACACGCTGGTCGTGCATCCTGTCACGATGAGGTGTTTGATACCTGCGGTTTTCAGAACAGAATCGAGTTCGGTCTCGTAGAAACCGCTGAACCGCGTTTTGTAGACGACCACATCCCCTGCCTCTGGCTTGAGGTCGTTAACAATATCCGTTCCCCAGGTGTCGCGGATCAGAATCCGGCTCTCGCTGCCATCCGGGGCCGTGATGCTCTCACCGACCCCAAAGATCTGGAGATGTCGGAGACGATTGGGGGCGTCCGATGTCCCAAGATCCGAGAGGTCGGAATAATACCCCATCTTCAGATAGATAACCGGCACTCTCAAATCGCGAGCGGCAGCTATTACTCTGGCCGTAGGGCCGACAGCCCGTTGAATCCCGGAGATATCGATTCCCGCTCTGTCGAACATTCCACCTTGCGAGCCGAAGTCATTCTGCATGTCCACGACGAGAACTGCGGCGTTAGCAAGATCAATCGAAATAGGTTGAGGCTTCGCGTCGATGACCAGGGGATGCATTTTTGTCCTCCCACCAGAAAGAGGTGTCGCTCTTTGCGCCCTTGGCTATCAAGACCCGCCACCTACGTTGCGCCAAGAAAGGGGAGAGTTACATCCCTGCTTAGCGGTCTAAGAACGGCGGTTGCAGTCAAGCGCTAAGGACGAAACCTTACATCGTTGGTCCTAAGGCGCAACGATTTTGCCACTCACAGGCCCGCGACACGGGCCGGCAGGTAGATGACCTCAAGGGCCGGCAGACGCGCGGAAGAAAAGGCTGATTTCGGCGATCGAGAGGGCGGTTGCCAGATGCCTGCCCTCTTGAAGGAATGGCACGGGCAGCAGGGCTCGAACCTACGACCTGCGGTTTTGGAGACCGCCGCTCTACCAACTGAGCTATGCCCGTGCATGCGCTTGTTCGGCGCAGGCGCTTCCTAAAAGCTTCCGTGCGCTCTGTAAAGAGCACTCTGCAGTGGTTTTAAAACCCTTTGCCGGAAATCTGGATTCCATTACCGCCGGCGACCGATCGCGCTCGCCAAACAACCCCCGCGCCTACGACTTGCCGGCCGGCGGCTTGTATGGCCCGCCCGGCACGCCCCAGCCCCAGGCGGGCATCGGCTCGGTCTCGGGATCGCAGGTCTCGCCCAGATTCGAGTTCATCTTCGCCAGCCGCGATCCCCACTCGACATAACCCACGAAGGCCGAGCGGAACTCAGGGTCGTCAGGCAAGCCGACCTCATCCGCCGCGTCGGCAAGGAGACTGATCCAGCGGCGGCGCTGCTCCTCGGTCAGATGCTTGCCGAGATGATGCATCACCATCTCGCGATGGCCGCCATGCTTCTCGCTGTAGGTTTTCGGGCCGCCGAAGACCTCGCCGATGAAGGCGGCGACATGCGCCGGGTGATCCGGCGACATCATCCTGAACACCGGACCGACGACCGGATCCGCCGCCACCTTGTCATAAAAGGTTCGTGTCAGCCGGTTCAGCGCCTCGCTGCCGCCGGCCCATTCGTACAAAGTCGGGATGTCCTCGCTCATCGCCGCTCCTCCCTGTGCATACAGCAAGATAGCGGCAGCGCCCTGCCCCGCTCAACCTGCCTCGATGGCCAGTGCGCAGCTAGAGCATGATCCCGAACCGAAGGTCAGCGAATGCAAAAAGTGGAAACCGGTTTTCGGAGAAGATCATGCTCCAACAAAGAGTTAGATCAGGATGGCGATTCAGCGAAACGTCATCCTGATCTACAGCTTCGCCGGCGCCTTCGCCTCGGCATCGGCGGACGGAAGAGCCCGGCAATTGTCCGGCCTGGGTGCGGATCTGCAAATGGTGGCGCCCGTCAGCGCGTCCACCGATTGCGGTCCGGTCGTCAGCCCGAACGTCTTCAGTTCGTCCCGGCTGAGTTCCCTGTGCTTTGCATATTCGGCCGACTGCATGGCGGCGAAAAAGCCCGAGCCGACCGCCATCTCGTCGAGATAGGCCCCGACCTTGTCTTCCATGCCCATGGAATGCACGAGGAAGTGCGCACCGGCGCCAACGAGGCGCCGGACGCCGCCGGCGACCATCACCGCGCAGGCGGCGTCGCATTCGGCGCCGGCATCTATGGTGAGCCCGGCATGGAGACCGTCGGCCGCGACGCACCCCACGGCGCCCGGATCGCAGTCGAGAAAATCCGTTCGGGCGACCGCGATATCCAAGCCGTGCTCGCGGATCAGCCTGCCCGCGGCGAGCGCAGCCTGCACATCTCCACCCGGCGAGTTGATTACGACCGGCAACCGGCGCTCACGGATCGTGTCGAGCAGTTGGCGCAGCTTGTCGGCCGTATCTGCGGCGATCGTGCCTTCCGCCGAAATCCATTCCGGACAATCGGGATTGCAGAGCGGGTTGCTGCCGCGAACAAGAACGAAACGCATCTGCTGTTCGTGGGCTTGCGGTGTCGGCGGCGGCGCCGGCGCTGTATAAGAAGGTCCGGCCTCTACTGCCGCGACCGCGACGGGCGCGCCGTTCGCGGGAATCTCGCGACAATTCGCCGGTGCCGGATGGCGCTGGCAAATGGTTCTCTCGGTCAGCAGGTCGAGCGAATCGAGGCTGGTCACGAGCTTCATCTCCAGCATGTCATCGGGCTCGATCTGCCTGATGTCGCTGGCAGGTGTGGCCTTCATCACGCCCAGCACGCCCTGCTCGACGCCCATCTCCTTCAAATAGGCCGACAGCCGCTTCTCGATCGCCTTGCTCATCTCATAGGTCTTGTAGCTGCCGGCATTCTTGCGGCTGACGATCCTGGTGCCGATGATCTTCTTCTTACCGTTCACAACCCGGTAGGTGGTGCGGTAGAGCAGTTTTTCGCGCTGGTAGGTGGTGGTGATCTGATGGACGCCGAGATAGGCCCATTCGCCGACGACACGGTGGATGCCGCCGGCAAACATCAGCGGACAGGCCGAATTGCACATCGCACCGCTGTCGTAAGCGACGCCGGAATAGGGCTGACCCCTGCCGTCATTGTCCCGGCAATTTTTCGTCCCCGGCGAGCAGCCGGAAAATTCCGTGATGCCGACCGCGATATCGAGCTTGTTCTTGCGGACCATGCGGCCAAGCTGCAGCGCGGCATCGACATTGCCGCCGGGAGAATTGACGACGATGGGCAATTGCCGCCCGCCGAGCGTCTTCAGCAGGCGTTTCAGTAGCGCCGGCGTGCCGGCCTCGATCGTGCCTTCGGCAGAAATCCATTCCGGGCAGTTCGGCTCGCAGCCCGGCGCGCTGCTGCGCACGACGACGAAACGCATCGCCGGACCGTAGTCCTGAGGTGTCTCCTTCGCGGCGGCGTTGAGGGTGGCCAGCCCTGCGGCGGCGGCCAATCCCAGCCGAAGCAGCCCGCGCCAACACCGCATGGTCTTTGAACGGAATGTGGAAACCACGTCTGGCAAGCCCCTCGGTGCAACCATACTAGTTGCGGCGCCGGTGGTTGCAACAGAATTGAAAAGGGCTTGGCAGCACTGCTTCAAACAAAAGGGCGGCCCGAAGACCGCCCTTTCCTGCCGAACCGGCAAGTGCCGGATCGACTATTCCTTGATGGTGACGACGATGCCGGCACCGACGGTGCGGCCGCCTTCACGGATGGCGAAGCGCAGCTTCTCTTCCATCGCGATCGGCACGATCAGCTCGACGTCGACGGTGATGTTGTCGCCGGGCAT
>NZ_VFTQ01000055.1:0-16572 GCF_006439475.1 Mesorhizobium sp. B2-8-9
CGGTCGATGTAAATCGTCCTTGCATCCGTGCTGTACCCAGCAATGTAGGGAATATCGAACTCGTGGCTGACCTTAACCCGTCGATGAAGCGCAGAAACGACATCAGACAGGACGAGGTCGCTGATATCTTCAGAGCTATGATGGACCTCGTCGGCTAGTTTCAAGTCCGCTCCTGCGTTTTCCAGTCGAAGCGCCCGCCACACAGGCAAGCGCTTGGCGACGGTTTTTACTTGTTGATGATGATGCGCTGCTTGTCCCGGTTTTGGGCGTAGGTCGCCTTATCGTAGGCAGTCTGCGCTTCCAACTGGTCCTTGGTGAAGTTCGTGTAGAGGTAACGGTTGCCGTTCTTGTCGGTCATGAACCTGAGGTTCTCCATGCCAACCGCGACCTTCTTTTCGCCAATGCCCAGAAAGCCGCCTACATCAACGATGATCGCGTCGACTTTCTTGTCGCCAGTCAGGATGACGTCGCCGATCTCGCCGACCTTCGCATCATCTGTGCCATAGACGTTGGTCCCGATCAGATTTGCCGCGCTGATTTTGTCTGACGGCATTTCGGTCAGGGACGACTTGTCGATCGAGGCTGTCGAGGTCGTATCGGTTTTACCATTAGCCGCTTGGCTGTTAGTCGTCTGCGCCGTGGGTGCTGCCGCGGTATCATAAGCCTTCGTATCGAAATTGGGTTGAGCTTTGAGCTCATCCTTCGTCGTCTTTGCGACTAACCAGCGATCGCCCTTCTTGTTGACCCATTCAAGCTTGCTGAAATCATAGGCCACGTTCTTTTCCCCCACGCCGAGGAATCCGCCGACGCCAATAACGACGAGTTTGGCGTTCCCGTCCTTGTCCAGGACGATGTCATTGACATCGCCAATCTTCGTCGCGTCGTCGGCGGTGCTGTCATAAACCGCGGCTCCCATGATCTTGGAGACGAGCTTGCCATCAGTGACCGGGGCAACAGCCTCCGCCTGAGTAGCGGGATTGCTGGTATTTGCGGCGTGAGCACCCGCCGTGCAGAGCGCCGTCGACATGAGAGCTGCCGTCGCGGCCGTAGCTAATATCTTGCGGATCATTGGTGAAATTCCTCCTGTTGCCTGGTTCACTGACCCTCGGTATCTGCGGGTTCATTTCGAGCAACGGAGGCGATCGCCTTACGTTCCAGCAATGGGTCCATGGTCTCAACCGGCACCGGACTGAAGGTTCATGCAGAACCTGCACGGGTTTACCGCTCCCCATCGCCAAACGAGTCACGTGACCCGCCTGCGAACAGGATTACAACTGCCGTCGATGCCAGGGATCTGGCCTAATTGTCCGAAAGAGGACGTTCCGTCATCGGCCGCAGACCTGACGACCGCAATATGTGGCCGCTCAATAGCAAAGCCGGTATTTGGAGCGCGTGTTTGGACCAGCTTCGGTAGCAATCAGCAACTGCACTGCCCAGTCATGCACGCGAGACGAGGTCCATCCCATCCGCGATCGCCAGATGGATCCTGACGCTGATGCTGCACACGTCGGGCTACGGTAAAACCTGCACGGCGTAACGGTCTACATCATCTTCCTTTAGGCGCAGATGGTCCTATCGTCTCCGCAATTTCACGGAGCGCACCAACGACCTCTCGAACGGGCTGATCTGGCCGAAGGACGGCTGAAGCCTCGACCGCCTATGCCGCAATAGCGCGTCGCGAGTTTCTTCCCCTGGGCTAAGCCCATTCCTCGCGCAACCAAGAAACGCGCGCCTGCGCCATCCTCCGCCTTTGCTGCGGTCGCAAGCGATGCGGCGGCGGTCGCCTTCGGCCTCACGATCGCCATCGAGGCCGCATGGTGCGGGCTCGGAAACGAAACGGAGACTGAAAATGGCTACCATCGGCAGCTTCAAGAAGACCAATGCGAACGAGTTCACCGGCGAGATCGTCACCCTCAGCGTCCAGGCCAAGGGCGTGCGCATCGTCCCCGACATCCGGGCCAGCGGCGAGAACGCTCCAAGCCACCGCGTGGTGGTCGGCAAGGCCGAGATCGGCGCCGCCTGGTCCAAGCGCTCCAACGAGGGCCGCGACTATCTCGGGCTCAAGCTGGACGATCCGAGCTTCACCGCTCCGATCTACGCCAACCTCTTCGCCGACGAGGAAGGCGAGGGCCACAGCCTCATCTGGTCCCGACCCAACCGCCGCAACGGCGAGTGAATCGGCAGACGCCTCGCCCGGTCCCGGGCGAGGCGCTTTCGGCCGGCGGTCGCGCAAGCTCTTCGCGCCGCCGGTCTGTCCGACCGGATTCCTGTTACCCGATGCGCTGCTTGATGCACGATGGGGCGAAGATGGTTGAATTGCTGCAGGCGCCGCCGCCACTCCCGAAGGCCTTTTAATGGTGCGAAATAGCGCCCCTCAATTGCGCACCTGATCATCGTGCCCTTGCTCCTCCATCCTGGCCATCGATCGCCGTTCAACCGCAACGGCCGGAAGGAGAAACCTCATGAACACCGACGCCGCGCCACTGCCGCCGCGCTACCTGCGCACTTCGGAAGCCGCGCATTTCCTCAGTCTCTCGGCGCGCACGCTTGAGAAACATCGCACCTACGGCACCGGGCCTGCCTATCGCAAACTTGGCGGCCGCGTGGTCTACGCCGTCGATGACCTGCAGCTCTGGGTTCAGCGCGGCGCGATGACATCGACATCCGATCCGCACGGCTCGGTGCTGCCCGCCAAGCCTCAGGCCGCCCGCCTGATCCCCTATGCCGGGCGCGAACGGCGCTGAGCCCGCTGATTTCCCCCTTGTCGGCACGACTACGCCCACCATTGGAGCGCGAACAGCTCGACCTGTTCCAGGCGCTGCCCGGCGTGGTCGCGCCACGCGATGCGCAGGACCTCATGGCCTATCCCTTCTTCTCTCTCGCCAAGACCAGGCGCCTTGCGCCGATCGACTTTCGCGCCGGCGATGTGGCGATCCGTGTCGAAGCGATGCCCGATCACGGCATGGCGACGATCTGGGATGCCGATATCCTGATCTGGGCCGCGAGCCAGATCGTGAGCGCGCGGGACGCGGGGTTGCGCACATCCCGCCTGATGGCCGCGACGCCATACGAGATGCTCACCTTCATCGGCCGCGGCGTCTCCAAGCGAGACTATCTGCGCCTCAAGGCAGCGCTGGATCGCCTGCAGTCGACAAGCGTCGTCACCTCCATCCGCCAACCCGCGGAAGGCCGCCGCCATCGCTTCTCGTGGATCAACGAATGGCAGGAGCGCTCGGGTCGGAACGGCCGCCCGCTTGGCGTCGAACTGATCCTGCCCGATTGGTTCTACCGCGCCGTCATGGATGACGCGCTGATCCTGACCATCGACCGGGCCTATTTCGGGCTGACCGGCGGCCTGGAGCGCTGGCTCTATCGGCTGGTGCGAAAGCATGGCGGGCGCCAGCGCGCCGGCTGGCGTTTCGACATCAGCCACCTGCATCGCAAGTCCGGCAGCCTCTCGCCGCTCAACCGCTTCGCCTTCGAGCTGCGTGACATCGTGCGTCGCCAGCCTTTGCCGGGATACCTGCTGTTCACCGAGGTCGAAGCCAGCGGCCGCGTGTTGTTGGCTTTCGAACCGGCGCCGACGCCTGTTGACAGGATCGTGCCATCGGGAACCCGAACTATCGTGCCATCGGGAACCGCTTCCTCGTGCTTTCGGGAACCGCGATCGGCCTTAAGGAACGGACCCGAAACGAAAAATCGCGCTCTTAACTTGGAGTCTAACTTTCAATCTAACACTCTTGCGGGCAAGCCGCGGACCGACGTTGGGGAGCAGAAGCTGCGGCGCATCGGGCGGCGCGAGGGAGCCGGCACATGACGCCGTCTCCCCAATCGACGCCGGGCGGCGATCTCACCACGGTCGAGCTGATCTGGATCGAGAAGCGGATCGAGCACCGGATCCGCTTCGGACGGCCTGCGCACGAGACGATCATCGACAAGCGCCGCCGCGTCGTGGGATTTGCGCCAGGCAGTGTTTTTGCCTTCGTGCGCTGGGCGGCGAATGACTTTGGCACCGTCGTTTCGCGCATCGACATCGTGCGCGCCGTCTTGCCCGCTGAAGCTTTTCAGACGGTGCCTTACATCCGGCCAGGCGGCGAGATCCTGCTCAAGATCGCAGGTTGGGACAAGGTTGAGCGGGTCCTACAACTGATCGACGCGATCGAGGCGAGCGGCCTTGATCCGGTCGAGGTCGCACCGGACCATTGGCGTCAGACCCACAACCGTCTGGTTGCCGGCGGAACGCCGCGTGCCTACTCGCTCGAGCAGCACCGGGCCTATCTGTTGCGCAAGCGAGCGGCCTCATGAGCCGCGCCGCTTGCATGGCCGTGGTGCTTGCGGCCGTCGTTGCGACGGCCGCTCCGGCCTTGGTGAAGATGCCGCCGCTGCTGCTATGGAACGCATCGGCAAGCGCGCCAATCGGGCTCTATGCGATCAGGAAAATGGCCGTTCCTGCGGCTGGCGCGGTCGTTGTCATCGCGCCGCCGGACCCGGTCGCACGCTTCGCCGCCAAGCGTGGCTACCTTCCGCTCGGCGTGCCGATGCTGAAGCACATCGAGGGACTTCCGGGGCAGCAAGTCTGCCGCATCGGCCGCCTCGTCACAGTGAATGGGCTTTCCATTGGCGGCGCACTGGAACGCGACCGAAGGGGGCGCGCGCTGCCTGACTGGCAGGGCTGCCGCACGATCGCCGCCGACGAAATCTTCGTCATGAACCGGAAGGTCCAGGACAGCCTCGACGGCCGCTACTTCGGCCCGTTCCCGGTGAGCTCGATCGTCGGAAGCGCAATGCCGCTTTGGACCGACGAGAGAGGCGATGGCCACTACACCTGGCTCGCTCCCGCCAACTGAAATTCAACCCAGCCAAACAGAGGAAGGAGACAGACCATGGCCGAAATCGGCGTCTTCCAGGAAACGGAATCCGGTTACTCCGGACGCATTCGAACACTGCTCGTGGACGTCGACCTGATGCTTGTCCCGATCAGGACGTCCGGCGGCAATGCGCCGGATTTTCGCATCCATATCGGCGATGGCAGCGGCCCCGAGGTCGGCGCAGCCTGGAAGGAAACCGGGCAGACGGCTGGCGACTATCTGTCGTGCCGGCTCGAGGATCCGCTGTTTGGCCGGCGCTTTCGCGCCGGTCTCTTCCGATCGGACGACGGTTCCTGGTCGCTGCGCTGGATCCGGCCGAAATGGCGGCCGGAGCGCGCTCGATGAGTGGGCCGTCGGCGCCGAACCGTGCGCACGAACGCCGCCCCGTCAGCTGGTTGTCTGGTCGGAGGCAAGCATGTCGGCTTGTCGCTGGCATTCTGATTTTCTGCCACGCGATCACGGGGGCCGCCGCACAATCCGCGCCGGTCTCCCGCAAATCCGCCGACGATCCATATGCTGCCCATATCGCCGAGGCGTCGCATCGGTTCCGCGTTCCTCAGCTCTGGATACGCGCGGTCATGCATCTGGAGAGCGCCCGCGACCCGCGCGCCGTGTCACGAAAGGGTGCTGTGGGACTGATGCAGATCATGCCCGAAACCTGGGCCGAGCTGCGCCTTCGTCATCAACTCGGCCGCGACCCCTATGATCCGCACGACAACATCCTTGCCGGCACCGCCTATCTTCGCGAGCTCTACGATCGGTACGGTTCACCGGGTTTTCTCGCCGCCTACAATGCGGGGCCGGGGCGCTACGAAGCTTCCTTGAGGGGCCGCCCGCTGCCGGCCGAAACGCGCGGCTATGTCGCGAAGCTTCGCCCTTTGTCGGGCGGCGGTGATGCCGGCGGCGCGCTCACCGCCAGCCCTAGCAAGGCCGTAACCTGGAAGGCCGCGCCGCTGTTCATAGTGCGGTCAGGGTCGTTGGCCGATTCCGGTCTTTCGTCCGGAGAACACGCTTCCGCCGGGGTCTCATCGCCACCGTTCGTGCGCGAACTTTTCGCGGCCGGTTCGCAGCCGCGGCAGCTGTTCACTGGGTCCGACCTGCGGATATCGCAGCGATGACGAAGTGTCCGTCAGCTCGCGAGCCGGCGCCTTTTTCGACGTCGCCGCCTTTGCTGCGCATAGGACACGGGGCAACAAGTAAGCGTTCGGCCGCTGCACGTCAGGTCAGGCTTGACATGAATGCCGAGTTTGCGGGTTCAAGGAAGCAGACTTTCGACGCAGCCTGCTATTCTCGGGAGCCTTCGATTTCGCGATTACTGCCTCAGCACGCTCTATCGCGGCACGCAGCTCATCGCTCTGCCATGAATCGGCGGAATGGCCATCGTCGAACGATCGGTCGTGCGTCTCTCGCGCCCGAGACGTCAGCTCACGAAGCGCGGCAATGGCCTCGGCAAGCAGTCTTGTCTCTGCTCCGTTTGCGGAAGACTGGGTCATCTGTTTATCCCTATCACGCTGCAACTATGAATCATCAACGGTCGCAACACCATACGACAATCGCCATTGTGAGTTGTCCAATCCTCATTATTCGGCGAGAGCCAGCGCACGTTTGCGGGGGTCTTCGCTGCTCACCAGATGATCCATCCACAGATCGAACGTGTTGATGGAGAGATGGCGCTGGCGGCAGAATTCCTGCGCACTGAGATTGCTGCCGAGCCAGCTCGCGACCTGCAACGACCGGTAGAGGCTCTTGGCCTTGGTCCAGGAGCGGCGCGGCGCCATCCGAATGTCCTCCACAAACCGGAGTAACCCGACATGACGCGAGATTGCACTACATCAAATATGTGCAGAGACCGGCCGGTTACGGCCACAACCGAGGGATGGCAAGATAAAAGGGCGCACATTGTGCTGCGGTCGGTTCGTCGTATTTGCTGGGTTTTTTGCCGCTTGCCGCACATTGCAGCGCCCCGGCGCAATGTGCTGGCAACAGCCAAATCATTGTATTTGCCGTATTTATGGCAAGGTGAGGGCCGGTGCCGTGTCCGATGAGCACGACTTCCGCGTCCGTCCAGGCCGCATTCGCTCGACGCGAGCCCAATCGTCGCGGCCCTTCATCGCCCAGGCGCTTGCGGCGGCGCAAAAGGCTGGCGGCGGCGTGTCGCGCTCAGGCCGGATCGGGACAGGCAACAGTTCGCGGTTCGGACGGGGCAGGGCGGCGAGCCTTCAGGCCAATCGTTTCCTCACCGGCCGCTCACGGCTAGCCACGATCAAGACGCGCGTGGTTCGCCATTCGAAACGCGGCGCGCCGCTGGCGACCCACCTCAACTATCTGCGCCGCGAGGGGGTCACACGCGACGACGCGAGAGCCCGCATGTTCGGACCGGTGGTCGACGATGCGTCGACCGCGGATTTCGTCGATCGCTGCAAGGACGACCGACATCATTTCCGCTTCATCGTCTCGCCCGAGGATGCCTCCGAAATGGCCGACCTGAAATCCTTTACCCGTGATCTCATGGGTCGCGTGCAGAAGGATCTCGGCACGTCGCTCGACTGGGTCGCGGTCGATCATTGGAACACCGACAATCCGCATGTCCACGTCATCCTGCGCGGCCGGGCCGACGACGGCCAGGATCTGGTGATCTCGCGCGACTATATCAGCCGCGGCATGCGCGATCGCGCCAGCGAACTCGTCACGCAGGAGCTTGGCCCCCGGTCGGAACCTGAGATCCGCCGGCATGTCGAGCGCCAGGTCGAAGCCGAGCGGTGGACCGGGCTCGACCGCCGGTTGCTCCGCGACGCAGGCGAGAACGGTTTCATCGATCTCGCGCCACGTGCTGATCGCCAGCCTGACGAATTCATCGCGCCAAAGATCGGGCGGCTGCGCAGGCTGGAAACGCTTGGCCTCGCCGAGCAGCTAGGTCCTGGACAATGGATCGTCAGCGAGAGAGCCGAGGCGACGCTGCGCCAGATGGGTGAGCGCGCCGATATCATCAAACGCATGCATCGCGCATTCTCGGCCCGCGACATCGAACGCGCGAGCGCCAGCTATGTAACGGCCGCAGAGATCATCGGCGAGAGGATTAGCGGCCGTCTGATTTGGCTACGCGCCTATGATTGGACCACCGACCAGGGTGCTGCGGCGCTCAACGACTATGCTCGCGCAGCGGATCCTTTCTCCAAAGTCGGCAAGCAGCAGGTCGCGGTGGACATTTCGTCGGTCATCAGAGCCTCGCCGGGCTCCTTTCGCGTCGCCTGGATCGAACACCACTACGAAAATGGACAGCTCTCAGGCACCGAGCGCTGGACCGCGATCCTGACGATCGTGACCCAGATGCCAAGCGACGCCGAACGGCTTCGCGTCAATCCGCTTGGCATTTACGTCAACGCAATCAACTGGTCGCGGGAGATGAGTCAATGAGCAGGGCTTCGCGTCTTGTTGCCGGCACGAATTTCTCGAGGTGTCTGCTGTCGGCGCTGGCCTCGGCGACAACGCTGCTTGCGGGTTGCGCCACGCCTGCGAAAAAGCCGCCGACGATCAGCTACGATACCTACGTTCCGCCCTTGCCGCCGGCTCCGGCTGCCTCGACCGACCAAAGGCTGAAGCCTCTTCGCGTGCCACCAGGCTGGGCGGCCGCGCGGGGCGGCGCCGTCGGGCAAACGCCGACCGCCCGTGTCGAAAACGCAAACGCCGCGGCGCGCGTGGAACCGCGCCGTGAGGGCTACTACAACGCGATTCAGATCTACCCGTGGAGCGAGGGAGCGCTCTATCAGGTCTATGCCTCACCTGGCCAGATAACGGACATCGCGCTTGAGCCGGGCGAGAGCCTGACCGGAGACGGTCCGATCGCCGCCGGCGATACTGGGCGCTGGATCATCGGCGACACCGAAAGCGGATCCGGCATTGCCCGGCGCGTCCACGTCCTGGTGAAACCCTCGCGGGCGGACATCACAACGAACCTCATCATCGCCACGGACCGGCGCAGCTATATGCTTGAGCTGCGGGCAGACGCGAAGCCATACATGCCCGCCGTTGCGTGGTCCTATCCAGCTCACAAAGCGGGGACCCTTCAGACCACCGCCACAACGCCGGTCATACCGGACGTTACAGTGCGCAACTATCGCTACGGCCTCACCGGCGACAGCCCGCCCTGGAAGCCGGTGAGTGCCTATGACGACGGCCGCAGGGTCTATGTCGAGTTTCCGCGCGGCATCGTGCAAGGCGAGATGCCGCCGATTTTCGTCATCGGCCCGGACGGCGAGGCTGAAATCACCAACAGCCGCGTCTATCAAAACCTTCTCATCGTCGACCGCCTTTTTGGTGCGGCCGAGCTGCGGCTTGGCGCTGGCAAGCGGCAGCAGACCGTCAGGATCGTGCGTGTGGATAGGAGAACCGATGGGTTGTTGCGGACCCAAAGGGAAAGTGCGGCGTCGAAGCCACCGAACGCAAGATAGAAAGGAGCGCTGCAGCCGTGAACGAGAAGAATATGGCCGTCGAACCCATGCGGCTTCGCGCCGACCCGCCGCGCGTGACGCGTCTGTCGCGCAAGATGCTGGCAGGCGTCAGCTTCGTCGCCTCGCTTGGTGTCGGCGGGGCGCTGGTTTACGCTCTGCAGGACGCCAACAGATTCAAGCAGGGCGAGGAGCTCTATCCCACCTCCAATCGGCCGCCCGCCGACGGACTGGCAAGACTGCCACGCGACTATGCCGGCCCGATCCTTGGGCCACCGCTGCCTGGCGATCTCGGCAGGCCGATCCTCGATGCTCAAAACAAGGGGCAGGCCGTCGCCGCGCCCCCCTCAATCACAAGCCCCGCGATTGACGAAGCCGAGCAGCGCCGGCGAGCCGAAGACGAAGCAGCCAGAACCTCGCGCGTCTTCTTCCAGACAGCACAAGGAGATCCCAGGACCGCCGAAGCGTCCGCCCCTGCTGTTAACGAACTTGCCAGTCAGAACGCGGCGCCAAATGCGCAGGATCGCCAGCTTTCCTTCCTGTCCGCCGCCGCTGACCGGCGGACCGTGGCTCCGGATCACATCAAGCCTCCCGTCTCACCCTATGTGCTTCAAGCCGGTGCCGTGATCCCGGCCGCGCTCATTACGGGTATCCGGTCGGATCTTCCTGGGCAGATCAGCGCTCAGGTGACCGAAAATGTCTATGACAGTCCCACCGGCCGCTCGCTGCTCATCCCGCAAGGGACTCGCATTGTTGGGCAGTACGATAGCGGAATTGGTTCCGGGCAGCGCCGCGTGCTGCTTGTCTGGAACAGACTGATCTTTCCCGACGGACGCTCCATCGTGCTGGAGCGGCAGCCCGGCGCGAACGCTCAGGGCTATGCCGGCCTGGAGGATGGCGTCGACTATCACTGGGGCGAGTTGTTCAAAGCCGCGGCGTTGTCGACCCTTCTGAGCGTTGGCGCGCAAGCCGGTTCTTCCGATCAAGACAGCGATATCGTGCGTGCTCTGCGAAGCGGCGCTTCCGATAGCGTTAGCCAGGTAGGCCAACAGGTCGTTCAGCGGCAACTCGCTATCGCCCCGACGCTCACGATCCGGCCGGGGTTCCCCGTTCGCGTCCTGGTCACCCGCGACCTTGCCCTTGAACCATACGGAGGTTGACATGGCCAAGTTGAAACTCGCAACAATTGCCGACGACAAGCCAGTGAAGATTACGGTGGAACTGCCGGCGCCCCTGCATCGCGATTGCGCCGGGTATTCCGACGTGGAAGCCAAGCGACACTGGCAGCGCGACCTGATTCATTGAGGAGCTTTTCCCAATCCGTACCGAAGCGCTCAATCAGATCACGAGCTGTGCTTCCGTGAGATTCGCTTCTCGCAACAGTCGGCCGGCCAGGAGGTCGAATTCGGTGAGATCGGTCTCGGGCAAACTGCCATCGCGGTGCTGCATCGCCTGGGCGATAACCTCGAACACGCTGCCGACTTCCTCGTAAATCTCGCTGACCTCGATGCCCTCTCGGTCCGCAGCTTCCATCGCTTGGTCGGTCAGATCGCTTATCGCGGCAGGGTCGTCCGTCACCACTTCGGGCAAATGCTCTGCCGTCCAACGCTCGAGGAAATTGGCGCCGCGTGTGCTCATTTTCCATAAGCGGGAGCCGCATATTAGGTTCCGCTGATCTTAATTGGACGTTGAACCTTCTCTTTCGGGGAGCGTTGCCATTGGATTCAGGAGGTTTCGGATGGCGCGCTTTCAAATCGAAGAGATCTATGGCGAACGCATCGTTGCCACGACATCTGCAGAGGCTCCTGATGCGCTCAGCGCCGCAGAGACCCTGACGGGAAAGGCGATCTCCACCAAGGCCTTTCAAGAGCACTGGTTTCGGGTTGTCGACGAACGCGAAGGCACCGTCCACGAATTCAGCATTGCAGAGGATCCGCCAAAGGATTTTGCCAAATGATGAACTGCTTCGGCGCAAAGCCCGGCTCGCAGATCGAGGGTGACACAGGATTATGCGAGCCGGGCCTAGCCGCCGACACCTATTCCGGGGGGACGTGGTTTCAAACTCGGCGGTAAGTAAAAGTTGTTCGATAATCCCTCGTGCTGCAATGAGGACTGAGGTCCCATTACGCTACCTGCTATGGTCTCTTCGGCATGTGAAAGAGCCCGCCTGCCATGCGCACTCGACGGGCTCTTTATCGAGTGTGAAACGTTGGATTGCGGAAGGCACCCACCCGACGTGACGCGCTCTGAAAGGAAGCAGCCTAGCGCGCCGGCAACGTGAACAATCACCAGCCAGCCATGACCGCCCTCTCTCAGCGAATTTGCAGAACTCTCCGCACACTACCGTGTCGGTACCCAAGGGCTGCAGCGAAACACCTTCCCCGGTGGGGCTGCTGTGACCACGGCTGCGCCCGACCGTCGCAGGAACAAAACGCCCTGGCGCCGATTGGTTTTTGAAGGGACCAAACCCGCGGAGGAAACGGGATGACGGTCGAACTTGTAGTTCTCGAAATGGCGGCTGCCCGGCAGCACGCAAAGCGAGCTGACCAGTCGCTGAAGCAAGCGACGGCCATGCTCGACGATAACCATGGTATTGCTGTGAGCATTGCGCTGTGCTGCCGCATCCGAAACGGGCAAGCGCGCGCGAAGGCGGCCAAGCGTCGCCTGCTGAAGATCGGCCAACCAACAACCGCGCACTGACGAGCAACAACACTCATGCAGATCTCAGATTTTAACACCGCATCGATGCACGGGAGCCAACTGTTCCGCGATGCCAAGACGGCGATGCTCGTGGTCCGGATCCTGCACCAGATGGAGAGGACTGCGGCTGCGGTCGACGACGTCGAGGACGCGCTTGAGGAGTTTGCAGCAGCCACGCGCCGGCCGGTGACACACTTCACCCGGCTGGCGACGGGCGAAACGCTCGGGCTTTAGCCCACGCGACAGGCGCGGCGCATAACCTATCGATTTCGGAGGGAGTCACTCGCCTCGCCCTACCGGCCACCTGTGCCACCATTCCCGTTCAAGCACGCTCGCCACGAGGTCGGCGGCTGGTGTGCGCGGCGCGGCATGCGCGGCAGCATGTTCGATCAGGAACTGAGGTTCGAGCATACGCTCGGCGGCTTCAGCGAAGCATGCGAGAGTGCATGAGAACGCCGCGGCGCGGATAGAGACGTCGGCGTCGTCGGTCTTTGGCACCATTCGACTAGGCCGGGCCTTGATCAGCTTCTCGACCTGTCGGAGGCCCACCAGTGCCGGCGAGGCTTTCCAGTCGAACCGGCGCGCGCTTCCGCCGGCTTTTCCTTCAAGATGACCTTGCCAAGCATCACCTGCTCGGAGCTATTCTTGTTGATCTGCCGGCGAGCCTTCATGCCGCGCTCGTGGTTTTCGGCCAGCGGCAGCGCCAAAGCGCCGTAGCGAGCCCGCAAGCGCGATGGGCGGGGCTTTCAAGGCTGCTGCAATGTCGTCAAAGATCGCTTCCATGGTTGCCACCTGCGATTTCCTTTCGAGGCAACCATAGATCGAAACAGGGATCTTTGAATCCCCCTCGCTGTTGCTGCAAAACCTACAGCGACCATGGTCATCGGGCTCTATGACATTCCTTGTGTAAGCTTCCTGGATCAGGCGGACCATCCAGGGAAAGGGGTACACAGTTTGAGGGAAGCGGCTCGCACGCCGGGGCCTCGAAAGAGGATCGCGACAGGGCTCGTACCCAGCCGGCCAACAAGGTCGGCGGCTGCTCCCCGGGTCTTGCCACCGCGGAGCCCAGGTCGAGAAAGATGGCATGGTCCAGATAGAGGCAGCGCAGGCCCGCGGCATGTCGCGCGCCATGCGCTTCCGCCGCCTTGAGCGGGGCGAGCCACTCACCTGCTCGCAGACGTCACGGCCGTACTGGGATCTATCGATATCGTGCTGGCTGACGTGGACGGATAGGCCCGAGCCATCGAGAGCGAGCCCAACGTCGGAGTTGAAACGGTATCGCATCAGACGGCGTAGCGAGCTCCGCTGACCTCTTCTTCAACAGTGTCTATGCAATACTGATTGTCGGTTCGGCCCGCAGAAGCCTGAACCTGCGCGTTTATCCGTCCACCACAAGGTCAAGGAAGGCGTTGGCCGCCTCGACCATGCCGATCGCGGGGGAACCTTGGAGACCTAATAGACCACCGCTGGGAACATCGCCGTTGGGAACAATCTCTTTCGGGCGTAGTTCGGTCGGGTCCAGGCGGAGAGCGGCCAATCATGTGTCTACAGCAAACGACCGGAAGTTCGCGGCCTAAGCCCCGACGGCGAACCACGCCAATTTTCATTCCTTGCGCAATCCTGTCGGCAAGCAGGCTGGACCCACAAGCTGATGCGAGCACGTCGTGCGCGGCCGTATGACTATTTTCAGTTTCGCAAGTGACAGCGCTGAAAGCGACGTCCGGGATCCCAATCGCATTTCGGCAAGCGATGCAGATCAGCTCGCCTTTGGAGAAGACGATGCCAATCACAAGCGTTCGAAGGGCACATTCACGCCGGATAAGGTGAGGTTTTTGAGGCACGTGCTGGAAGGTGGCGCAACGGCCAATGAAAGAAAATGCCAGAGAGAGGCGCGCTCATTGCGACTGGTCGCCAATTACATGACCGGCATGTCAGAAGAGCGGGAGTTGAGGGAGCTCTCGCATAAGCCGCTTGGTAGGTAAAATTGCGTCGATCCGGGAAGAGCAACAGCTGGGCAGGACGTGATTGGCGCGTTGGCGTACAAGGTGTCGATGCTGCCGTTGAGACGACTCCCGATCCAGTGGCGGGCAATCATCCTCTCTTGGATCGGCAATGACCAGCGATCCTCTTGTTCCGCTCGCGAAATCCATTCGAGAACACGACGCGGTGCTGTTTGTTGGGGCAGGCGTCTCGATGAGCGTCGGCCTGCCGTCCTGGGAGAAGCTGATCGAGCGAATGGCGGATGAACTCGGCTTGGAAGTGGACCTTGGCAGGCAACGCGGCCGCTTCCAGACTCTGGCCGAGTATTACCGCATCGAGCATGGCAGCATCGGATCGCTGCGCAGTTGGATGGACCGGCACTGGACCGTCAGCCGCGATAAGATCGAACAGTCCGAATTGCACCGTCTCATCGTCGCGCTGAAGTTCCCGGTGATCTATACGACGAACTATGATCGAAACCTTGAAGTCGCCTTTGAAATACATGGCGTCGAATACGTGAAGGTGGCCAATGCGAGGGATGTCTCAAAGGCTCGCAGGGACGTCCCCTGCATCGTGAAGTTCCATGGCGACTTCGATGACGATTCGTCCTTAGTCCTCACGGAAACCGATTATCTTGATCGACTATCGTTCGACTCGCCGCTCGACGTGAGGTTCCGTTCGGACGCATTGGGCAGTACGGTTCTGTTTATTGGCTACAGCCTTTCCGACCTGAACATCCGGCTGCTTCTGCATCGGCTCTGGCAGACTTGGAGCCGGTCGGGCTATGAGGCGGATCGGCCCCCCTCGTTTATCTTCATGGCACATCGTGATCCTGTCGAGGAAGCTGTGCTGGCGCGTTGGGGCATTACGGCGGTGACGGGCGACGATCCAGATCCTGAGACGGGACTACTTAGTTTCCTTTCTCGCCTCGCTGACCTTGTATACGCCAATGGAATGAGTCGGCCCGGATCTGCCGCCGGGAGGCGAGGTGCGGCCGGGCCTACCCTCACCGAGTGACGGCGGCTCGCCGAAGATGGGGTGGATAGATTATGGTTTGTTAGGTTCGCGCGCTGCTTCAGCTTACGCTGGCCTACATACGGCTTGCGTTTACGGAGCTCACGTCACATCGAGCAACAAATCGCAGGCCAACTTTTCAGCGGATAGATGTTCCGGCACCCGCTCTAAAAGGCCATCGCTTGTGCGCAACCTCAAATGTGCCGACCGCACCCGAAGGGCCTAATTTAAGGTTCGTGCGCCGTCCGGTTTTGTCGTGGCGCACGGACGCTGGCCGCGGACATCTCCCTCGCCCAAACACGAGGCGCTGAGATGCACAGCCAAGTCCCAGAACCCTCCCACCTCGACATGCTCACTCGCGTTCTGCACCACGCTGCAAGCAGGACGGGCATCAACTCGACTCGGACGATGCGCAGAACGTCGCCGTGAACTTTGGTCTATCTGTTCCAGAGAGCGATGGTGAACGAGTTGACCTTATTGGTACCTTGGGGTGCCTAGTCGCGCAAGAACCTACGCCGCGTTGGCTGAACAAGCCGCTCGTCCGATAGCAAACTGGCCGACTGCATTGTGGCGGATCGCAAGCTGCTAGGTCAAGCAGGCGACCGCAATAGTCGCTTTCTATTGGACCTAATCTTCCCGCCATAGTAACTTACAAACTTGTCTGCTGGTGCGCCCATAGCGAGCATCGTAATTGAGCGGCCGGCAGCCTCGATTTTTTCACTGACCATCAACTTAGCTTCGCGTTCAGCCGCTTTGCCGCCACTAGCAATTCGCATACCTCTAAGCCAGATCACTTGCTGCGCCTCGAGTATCGAAAGTGAGAGATCGACCCATAGATTGAACATTGAGCGCTCCTGATTGGGATGAGAGAACGGCAATCTCGTTCGTCGGTTCCGCCGAATTGGCAGTCGAAAAACTTCTCTCTGGGAGCGAGTTCAAGGAAGAAGCCGAACGTTCTCTTCGAGACTTGCGCGAGCGGTGACGACCCGATCCTGCCCGAGAAGAAAAAGCCCCGTGGAGAGTTCCACGGGGCCTCATCGATTACAGCGATGTCGTTCGGCGAACCCGATCGCGTTCCGCTTGGATGTCATCAAAGGGC
Organism: Mesorhizobium sp. B2-8-9; assembly: GCF_006439475.1. Lineage (NCBI taxonomy): Bacteria > Pseudomonadati > Pseudomonadota > Alphaproteobacteria > Hyphomicrobiales > Phyllobacteriaceae > Mesorhizobium > Mesorhizobium sp. B2-8-9. The sequence continues at coordinate 16,107 of NZ_VFTQ01000055.1, forward strand.
GCTGCGTTAGGGTCGAATCCTGTCCATCCGGCGGATTCGTAAGCGCTGCGCCGTTCGTCAAGATTGACGGAACGCTCTCCTCGCAGGATGCGCTCGGCCTCGCCGGTCAGCCGATCGTCCACTCTGGCAGTCACCAGACTGCCTCCGCGGCGCACGCCTTCGGCATAGACATGGGCATCACGTTCCGAAACACCGGATTCCGTAAGCGCCCCGACGATGCCGCCTGCGGCTCCACCAACCACAGCCCCGCCAACCGCGCCGACCGCCGTCGCAGCGAGCCAGCCGGCCGCCACCACGGGACCGACCCCAGGTATGGCCATAATCCCGAGGCCGGTAAGGAGCCCGCCCGCGCCGCCGACCAGCGCTCCCAGGCCCGCGCCGGCGGCGGCATCTTCGCCGGCTTCTGAAGTCTCGTCCTGTCGATACCAATTGTCGGAATTGTTGGCCACGATGCTGATGTCGTCTC
>NZ_VFTQ01000056.1:0-15537 GCF_006439475.1 Mesorhizobium sp. B2-8-9
CTGTCCGAAAGGACGACCAGGATTCATTCGGTCTCCTTCCCACTTCAACCATACACCAGAACCAACACACAGGATTCCAGGGTCTGCGCGCGTCGCTTCGCTCCTTGCTCCGCCCTGGAATGACGAAAGGGAGCTGCCTGCGCTCACATGCGACGCCTTAAGCGTCGTGCTTCTGGCGGTGCTTGCCGCGGTGCTTCTCGCCATGCGCCTCGCCGTGACGGACAGGCTTCTGGTCGGCCTTGTCGCGGCGCGCGCCGGACTCGGCGGCGATGGGGTGTGGAGGGATGCCCTCGCGGGCGGTCTTGCTTTCAAGTCGGCTGATAAAAATATCGAAGCGATTGGGCATCGTTCGGTCCTGCCTCCTCCCGGGGAATCAGGGGTTAAATTCGCCGATGTGGGTTTCGTTCCGCACTGTGGCAAAGGCAAGGCGATTTCGTTGCCTCGACCTCACATTTTGCAACGGGGCGTCAGCCATGCGAAACAGATTTGGTTCTTACGCAATTCCGGACGGAAAACCGCGACGCACTTTTCCTGGAATTGCTCGGAATGAGGGGCATTCGGTGACCGGCGACAAACGCAGCTATCTGATCGGACAAAGCGAGGTCGCGGCGCGGCCGCTTCAGCCGGCGCTTTATCTGGTGGCGACGCCGATCGGCAATCTGGCCGACATCACGCTGCGCGCGTTGGAGACGCTGGCCGCCGCCGACATCGTCGCCTGCGAGGACACGCGCGTCTCGCGCGTGCTGCTCGAGCGCTACGGCATCCGCCGCCGCACCACCGCCTATCACGAGCACAATGCGGGCGAGGCCGGGCCGAAGCTGATCGAGGCGATGGCTGCCGGGCAGAGTGTGGCGCTGATCTCCGACGCCGGCACGCCTTTGGTCTCCGACCCCGGCTACCGGCTGGTCGGCGAGGCGCTGGAGCGCGGCATTCGCGTCGTGCCCATCCCTGGACCTTCGGCTCCGCTTGCGGCGCTGACCGCTTCCGGCCTTCCTTCCGATGCTTTCCTGTTCGCCGGATTTCTGCCCGTGAAGGCCGGGCAGCGGCTGACCAAGCTGGAGACGTTCAAGCAGGTGCCGGCAACGCTGATTTTCTTCGAATCGCCGCGCCGTCTGGCAGAGACGCTCGGCGCCATGGTCGAGGCGCTGGGCGGCGCGCGGAAAGCCGCCATCGGGCGCGAGCTGACCAAGACGTTCGAGGAGATGCGCACCGGAACGCTTGCCGAGTTGGCAGACCACTATACCGCGGCAGACACGCCGAAAGGCGAGATCGTTATCTGTGTCGGTCCGCCCGAAGCGGCGGAGGACCAGCCGGCCGACATCGACCGCCTCCTGCTCTCGCTTGCGGCCGAAATGCCGGCATCGAAGGCTGCAGCGGAAGCGGCAAAAATGACCGGCGGGCAGAAGCAGGCGCTTTATCGGCGACTGCTGGAGCTGAAGGCGGACGGGGATGGCTGAACGCACGGTCGGCCATCGCCGAAAGGCCTATCGGCGCGGCCATCGCGGCGAGTGGCTGGCGGCGCTGGCGCTGATGCTGAAAGGCTATCGCATCCTTGCCCGGCGCCACCGCACCAGGCTCGGCGAGATCGACCTCATCGCCCGGCGCGGCGACCTCGTGCTGTTCGTCGAGGTCAAGGCGCGGCGGACATTGGTCGAGGCGATGGAAGCGATCGGCCGCGAATCGGAGCGCCGCATCGAGGGCGCCGCGGATTTGTGGCTGTCGCGCCAGCCGGATTACGGCCGGCTGTCGATGCGCTTCGACATGGTGGCGGTGTTGCCCTGGCGCTGGCCGGTGCATGTCGAGAACGCGTTTTACGGGAAGAGTTGAGGGTCTGCCAACGGCGATGGGCTGGCGGGACAGCCCCCCTCTGGCCTGCCGGCCATCTCCCCCACGAGGGGGGAGATCAGATGTCGCTCTCGCTTCGCCAATCGCCAACGTTGCAAGAGGTGGTGCCGTTGGCGGAACTGCTAATCTTCCCCCTCGTGGGGGAGATGCCCAGCAGGGCAGAGGGGGGCGCGAAGGAACTCGACGAAGCAGTATAAGAGAGCGACCTCAGTTCACCCCCAGACCATCAGCGCCGCCAACCCGAGTCCTCCAACCACCAGCCGCCACCAGCCGAACAGCGAATAACCGTTGCGCGAGACGTAATCGAGCAGGAAGCGCACCACGATGAGCGCGGTGACGAAGGCGGCGATGAAGCCGACGGCGATGATCGGCAAATCGGCCGAGGTCAGCACGTTGCGGTTCTTGAAAAGATCGAAGGCGAAGGCGCCGACCATGGTCGGCATGGCGAGGAAGAAGGAGAATTCGGCCGCCGCGCGCTTGTCGACGCCCATCAGCAGCGCGCCGACGATGGTCGAGCCGGAGCGCGAGGTGCCGGGGATCAGCGACAGGCACTGGAACAGGCCGATCTTGAGATAGACGCTCAACGGGAAGTCCTCGACATCATGGTGGACCGGCTTGAGGTTGATGCGGTCGACGATGAGCAGAACCACGCCGCCGATGATCAGCATGATGCAGATCAGCCGGGGCGATTCGAACAATATGGTCTTGATGAAATCATGCGCCAGCGCGCCGATGACGGCGGCCGGCAGGAAGGCGATCAGGATACCGACGACGAAATGCCGGGTCTGCGGATCGCTGGGCAGCTTGATCAGCATCTGCCACAGCTTGCTGAAATAGACGCTGAGGATCGCCAGGATCGCGCCGAGCTGGATCAGGATCTCGAAGGCCTTGCCGGTGGAGTGGAAGCCGAGGAAATGCCCGGCAAGCAGGATGTGGCCGGTCGAGGACACCGGGATGAACTCGGTCAGGCCCTCCAGCAACCCAAGCAGCAGCGCTTCGACGATGGTCTGGCTTTCCATGGCAACCTCTGCTTTTGAATGACGGCTAAGGGAAGGGCTTGCTTGTCATGGGGCGGAAGTCCCCCTATAGGTCGCAACACCATGACAGTCCCTGGAATCGGCCGGCCAAGACTTATCGGCGCTGACACCGATTCGCCAGTGCGCCTTTTCATCGCGGAACCATGCTGACGCTTTTCCATCATCCCATGTTTGCCACCTGCCGCTTCGTGCGCCTCGCTTTCGGCGAGTATGGCGAGGAGTTGGCGCTGATCGAGGAAAAGCCGTGGACGCGGCGCAAGGAGTTCCTGGCGCTGAACCCGGCCGGCACGCTGCCGATCCTGCTCGCCGAAGGCGACGTGCCGATCGTCGGCGCCATGGTGATTGCCGAATATCTCGACGAGACGCGCGGTGTGCTCAAGCGCGACAAGCGGCTGTTCGCTGAGGACCCGATGCAGCGCGCCGAAATCCGCCGGCTGACCGACTGGTATCTGGCGAAGGCTGAAAGCGAAGTGACCCGCCACCTGGTGCGCGAGCGCGTGCTGAAGCCGGTCATGCCGGAAACCGCCGGCGGCGGCTCGCCGGACTCGGCCGCGATCCGCGCCGCGCGCGCCAACATCCGCCAGCACATGAAATACACCAACTGGCTCGCCGGCACGCGCCATTGGCTGGCCGGCAACAAGGTGACCTATGCCGATCTCGCGGCGGCGGCGACGCTTTCGGTGCTCGATTATCTCGGCGAGATCGACTGGCGCGAACATGGCGCCGCGCGCGAATGGTACACGCGGGTGAAATCGCGGCCGTCGTTCCGGCCGCTGCTTTCAGACCGGGTGCGCGGCCTGTCGCCGGTATCGCATTATGCGGACCTCGACTTCTGAAACCTTGCGCGCGCTGATCGAGGCGGAGGCGCGCCGCGCCGGCTTCGAGGCTGTCGCGGTGACCCGGCCGGACGCGATCCCGCTGGCGCCGGCAAGGCTCGCCGAATTCGTATCCGACGGTTTCCACGGCTCGATGGAGTGGATCGCCGACACTGTTCAGCGCCGCGCCGAACCCTCGACGCTGTGGCCGGAGGTGCGCTCCATCATCGTTCTCGCCATGAATTACGGCCCGGACCGCGACCCGCGCGATGTCCTCGAAAAGCGCGACCGCGGCGCGATCTCGGTCTATGCGCAGAACCGCGACTACCACGACGTGATGAAGGGCCGGCTGAAGGAGATCGCCGGCAAGATCGTGGCGAAGGCAGGCGGCGACGTGAAGGTGTTTGTCGATACGGCACCAGTGATGGAAAAGCCTCTTGCCGAAGCGGCGGGGCTCGGCTGGCAAGGCAAGCACACCAACCTGGTCAGCCGCGCGCATGGCTCGTGGCTGTTCCTCGGCACGATCTTCACCACGGCCGAGCTGGAGCCGGACCAGCCCGAAATCGACCATTGCGGCTCCTGCCGAGCCTGCCTCGACGTCTGCCCGACCGGCGCGTTCCCCGCGCCCTACCGGCTCGATGCGCGGCGCTGCATTTCCTATCTGACTATCGAGAACAAGGGGCCGATCCCGCGCGAGTTCCGCGACAAGATCGGCAACCGCATCTATGGCTGCGACGATTGCCTGGCCGCCTGTCCGTGGAACAAGTTCGCCAGCGCGGCGTCCGAGGCAAAGCTGGCCGCGCGCGCCGATCTTCGCGAGCCGCCGCTCTCGGAGCTGCTCGCGCTCGACGACGCGGCGTTCCGCGCTTTCTTCTCTGGCTCGCCGATCAAGCGCATCGGCCGCGACCGCTTTGTCCGCAACGTGCTGATTGCCGCCGGCAATTCGGGCGACGCTTCGCTAACGCCCATTGTGCGTCGCCTGCTGGGCGACGCTTCGCCGCTGGTGCGGGGTGCGGCAATCTGGGCCCTGTCGCGACTGCTCTCCGACCGCGAATTTGGCGATCTTGCCGCCACAGCTGCGAAAGCCGAGACGGATGCGACGGTCCGCGAGGAATGGCTGGCGGTGCCGGCATATCCGGCGAAGGCCGATTGAAGGGGTTCATCGATGGGCGAAAGACGCTTCTTCGTCTTCGGCGCCGGCTATTCGGCCAAAGCTTTCGCGCGGGCCAACGCGCAACACGCGCCGGTCGCCGGCACGACTCGGACGCCGGAGAAGTTCGAGGCGCTACGGTCGGCCGGCATCGAGTCCTTGCGATTCGACGGCGCACTATCGACTGAACTGGGTGAGGCGCTCGCAAGGACCACGCATCTCATCATCTCGATCGCTCCCGACGACGCCGGCGACCCGGTGCTCAACGCCGCCAGCGAGACGATCCGGGCAAAGATGCCGGCGCTGGAATGGATCGGCTATCTCTCGACCGTCGGCGTCTATGGCGACCATGGCGGCGCCTGGGTGGACGAGACCAGCGACTGCCGGCCGGTGTCGAAGCGCTCGATGATGCGGGTGGCAGCCGAACAGGAATGGCTGAAGCTTGGCCGGGCGATCGGCAAACCGGTGGCGATCCTGCGGCTTTCCGGGATCTACGGGCCGGGCCGCAACGCGCTGGCCAATCTCGAGGACGGCACCGCAAGACGGCTGGTCAAGCCAGGACAGGTGTTCAACCGCATTCATTGCGACGACATCGCCGGGGCGCTCTGGCTTCTGGCGGAAAACAATCTCGGCGGCATCTTCAACGTCACCGACGACGAGCCGGCGCCGCCGCAGGACGTCGTGGCCTACGCCGCCGGGCTGATGGGGATCGACCCGCCGCCCGAAATTCCTTTCGAGACTGCCCAACTTTCGTCCATGGCGCGGTCTTTCTATGGCGAGAACAAGCGCGTTGAGAATCAGGCGATCAAGGCGGCCGGCTACCGCTTCCGGTTTCCCAACTACCGGGTGGCGCTGGAGCGGATGTGGGCCGAGGGCAACTGGCGGGACGGAGCGCCGCGCAGCCCGATGCGAGGATGATGCCGGTGAAGGACGATCATCTTCTACTGCTTTGATCGCTGTGGGACGCCCGGCGTGGTATGGTTCGTTCCTGATCAGGTCGCTTGACGCGCGGCAAAGGGATAGACTGGAGAGGGACCCAGCCTGATGAATTTGCGATCGCTGCCTGACCGTAAGCCGTTCCTGACCGCCGCGCTGGCGCTGGTGGCGCTCGCCGCGCTGGCGGCTGTCGCTATTTCGGCCGAACCTCGTGCCAAGGAGTTGTTCGGCGCCCGAAAACTGCCGGCCGTGGCGCCCGCGCAATCCTTCGGTTTCTATTCGAAAGGCTGCTTCACCGGTGGCGTTGCGCTGCCGATGGACGGCCCGACCTGGGAAGTGATGCGCCCGTCGCGCAACCGGCGCTGGGGCCATCCGGCGATGATCGCGCTGATCGAGAAGCTTTCGCGCGATGCCCAGGCGGATGGCTGGCCGGGGCTTCTGGTCGGCGATGTCTCGCAGCCGCGCGGCGGACCGATGATGACCGGCCACGCCTCGCACCAGATCGGGCTCGACGCCGATATCTGGCTGACGCCGATGCCGAAGCGGCCGCTGACGATCGCGCAGCGCGAGACCATGAGCGCGACGCTGATGGTCGACGAAAAAACGCATCTGGTGAAGGACGCGCTGTGGACGCCGGCGCATACGCGGCTTTTGAAGCGCGCGGCGAGCTATCCTGAGGTCGAGCGCATCCTGGTCAATCCCGGCATCAAGAAGAAGCTCTGCGACACCGTCACCGGCGGCCGCTCCTGGCTGCGCAAGATCCGGCCGTTCTGGGGCCACGACTATCATTTCCATATGCGCATCGGCTGTCAGCCGGGCTCGCCCTTCTGCAAGGGGCAAGAGACGACGCCGGACGACGATGGCTGCGGCAAGCCGCTCGCCTGGTGGTTCACCGAGGAGCCGTGGCGGCCGAACAAGAATCCGGATGCGCCCAAGGCGCGCGACCTGATGACGATGGCCAACCTGCCCAAGCAATGCCAGGACGTAGTCAATGCGCCGGACGCGCCCTCGCTGGAGGCCGTGACCTATCATGGCGGCGGCGATGCCGCGGTGGCCGTGGCCGAACCGCAGCCGACCGAGCCGGCGGAAACGATCTCCAGCGGCAACGCTGCGATCCCGGCGGCGGCAAGCGCTTTCGCGCCGACGCCAAAGATCGGCATCCCGCTGCCAAGGCCAAGGCCGGGTAACTAGTGCGTTCCACCGTTTCACGAAGCGGCGAAACGCCCTATCTCATGGCTTTGACGCAATTCCGGACGGAAAGCTACGGAGCGGGCGCCGAGCCTAACCGCTCTCACTTTTCCTGGAGTTGCTCTAAGGCGCAAGCGGGCTTCCCCTTTGCGGGGTCATGCGCTAGTCAATCGATTGAAACGGCGCAGCGGCGGCCGCAACGAGGACGATCAAGAGCATGGCAGGCGAAGACGAGAAGGGACTGCGGTTTCCGGTCCTGATCGGCGACATTGGCGGCACGAATGCGCGCTTCTCGATCGTGCTCGACGCCAATTCGGAAGCGACCGAGCCGCAGATCGTCCAGACGGCGAATTTCAAAACCATCGACGAGGCGATCCAGGCGGCGGTGCTCGACCGCTCGTCCATCCAGCCGAACTCGGCGGTGCTGGCGGTCGCCGGGCCGGTTGACGGCGACGAGATCCCGCTCACCAACTGCCCCTGGGTCGTGAGGCCCCGGCACATGCTTGCCAATCTGGGTCTGGGCGAGGTCGTTGTGCTCAACGATTTCGAGGCGCAGGCGCTGGCCGTGGTGGCGCTCGGCGAAGAGCATATGGAAAAGATCGGCGGCGGCACGCCGGAACCCAATGCGAGCCGGGTTGTGCTCGGTCCCGGAACGGGTCTCGGCGTCGCCGGGCTGATCTATGCGCTCGACCATTGGATACCGGTGCCGGGCGAGGGCGGGCATATGGACATTGGCCCGCGCACGCCGCGCGACTTCGAAGTGTTCCCGCATATCGACAAGCTTGAGGGCCGCATATCCGGCGAGCAGATCCTGTGCGGACGTGGGCTCGTCAACGTCTACCGCGCCGTGGCCAGCACGGACGGCAGGCCGACGCCCTTGACCACGCCGGCCGAGGTCACGGCGGCGGCGCTTTCGAAGTCCGATCCGGTGGCCGAGGAGGCGCTGGCGCTGTTCGTCACCTGCCTCGGCCGCACCGCGGGCGACCTGGCGCTGGTGTTCATGGGCCGCGGCGGTGTGTTCCTGACCGGCGGCATCGCGCAAAAGATCGTGCCGGCGCTCAAAGCGGGCAATTTCCGCGCCGCCTTCGAGGACAAGGCGCCGCACCGCGCGCTGATGCGCGAAATGCCGGTCTACGTCATCACCCATCCGCTGGCGGCGCTGCTCGGGCTTGCCGCCTATGCCAGGACGCCTTCGCTGTTCGGCGTGCGGACGGCGGGGCGGCACTGGCGGGTGTGATTGCTCCGGCGCTCGGGACGGCGCGACGAAGTTTCGCCATAGGCAAGCCGTAGCCGGGGCGCTAAGAGGGTGCGAAAAAGGCGTCCTGACGTTTACGAGAACCCACGAAGCGCTTCGATTTGACACTTCAAAATCCAAACAAGGCAAAAAGCCGGCCCGCCGAGGTCACGGCGGTGCTGCGCCGTATCGTCGCTGAAAACGGCTATGACCATCGCTGGTCCTATGCGGTCGTCATCGTCTGCTCGCTGCTGGTTTCGGGCGCGACCGCCTTCTCGGCCTGGGTCATGGCCCCGATGGTCAATGAGATCTTCTACGAACGGAGCAGCGGCGCCGTCTGGTGGATTTGCGCCGGCTTCATGGGCGCCTTCCTCGTGCGCGGCTTTGCCGGTTACGGCCAGGCGGTGATGTTAGCCACGATCGGCAACAATCTCGTCGCCCGGTACCAGAAACGCTGTTTCGACCAACTGATGAAGCTCGGCGTCAATTTCTTCAACGATACGCGTTCCGGGCGCCTGGCGGCGCAGCTGGACGAGAATGTCGGCGGCATTCGCGACCTGCTGTCGCTGACCTTGATTTCGATCACCCGCGACGCGGTGACGCTGATCGGCCTAGTCTGCCTGATGGTCTACCAGGATCCGGTGCTGTCGCTCAGCTCGCTGCTGATCGGACCGCCGCTGATCTGGGCCGTCGTCTACATCACGCGGCGGGTGCGCAAGATCAACCGCGAATCCGTCCTGATCAACTCGCGGCTGAGCGGCTCGGTGCAGGAGGCAGTTCAAGGCATCGCCATCGTCAAGGCCTTCACCATGGAGGATGAGCTGGCCCGCCGCATCGGCATCATGGCCGATACGGCCGAGCAGCGCAGCAACAAGATCGCCCGCGTCTCCGAGCGGCTATCGCCGATTTCCGACATGCTGGCCGGTCTCGCCGTCACCGCCGTCATCGCCTATTCCGGCTATCGGGCATTGTATCTCGGCCAACCGCCGGGCGCGGTGTTTTCCTTCATCACCGCGCTGATTCTTGCCTATGATCCGGCGCGGCGCCTGGCGCGCATGCAGGTCACGATGGAACGCGCGCTGGTCAATGCCCGCATGATCTACGAGCTGCTCGACCTCGAGCCGAAGCAGGGCGACGCGCCCGACGCGGTTGAGGCGAAGATCACCACCGGCGAGGTGCGCTTCAACAATGTGACGTTCGGCTACAGCGCCGACATGCCGGTGCTGCGAAACCTGAGCTTCACCGCCGCCGCCGGCAAGGTGACGGCGATCGTCGGCGCCTCGGGCGCCGGCAAGTCGACGCTGGTGGCGCTGCTGCAGCGCTTCTACGACGTCGACCAGGGCTCGATCAAAGTCGACGGCCAGGACATCTCGAAGGTGACGAAGCGGTCGCTGCGCCAATCGATCGCCTATGTCTCGCAGGCGCCTTATCTGTTCGAAGGCACGATCCGCGACAACATCCGCTACGGCCGGCTGTCGGCCACCGACGCCGAGATCGAGCAGGCGGCGAAACAGGCGGCCGCCGACGATTTCATCCGCCAGCAGCCGCAAGGCTACGACACGCCGGTCGGCGAGAACGGCGTGACGCTGTCGGGCGGCCAGCGCCAGCGCGTCTCGATCGCGCGCGCCATCGTGCGCCAGGCGCCCATCCTTCTGCTCGACGAAGCGACCTCGGCGCTCGACAACGAGGCGGAAGCGCGCGTGCAGGAAGCGCTGACCCATGTCATGGAAGGGCGCACCACCATCGTGATCGCGCACCGGCTGTCGACAGTGGTCAATGCCGACCGCATCATCGTGCTGGAGGAGGGGCGGCTGGTCGAGGAAGGCACGCACGCGACGCTGATGGCCGACCCGCACAGCATCTATGCCCGCTTCCATCGGATACAGGGCAAGAAGGGGCTGGGGCTTGTCGACGACGTCAAGGCAAGCCAGACTTCGGCCCAAACTCCCGCATCGCGCAGCCGCGCCAAGAAGACCGTCAGGAGAAGCGCATGAGTGAAGCCGGCGATATGGGCCTGGCGGTGGTGGGCGCCGCCGGCCGCATGGGCCAGACGCTGATCCGCGCCATCCATACCATGCCCGGCGCGCGCGTCGCCGCCGCGGTCGAGCGGCCGGACTCGGCCCATCTCGGCAAGGATGCGGGCGAGCTCGCCGGCATCGGCATCATCAACGTGCCGATCGTCGACGACCCGCTGCCGGCCTTCGCCAAGGCCGACGGCGTGCTCGATTTTACGGCGCCCGCGGCAAGCGTCGAATTCGCCGGCTATGCCGCGCAGGCGCGCATCGTCCATGTCATCGGCACCACCGGCTGCTCGGCCGACGATAACGCGAAGATCGCCGCCGCCGCGCGCCATGCCACGATCGTCAAATCGGGCAATATGAGCCTCGGCGTCAATCTGCTGGCGGTGCTGGTCGAGCAGGCCGCGAAGGCGCTCGACCCGGAGGATTTCGACATCGAGATCCTGGAGATGCACCATCGGCACAAGGTCGACGCGCCGTCCGGCACGGCGCTGCTGCTCGGCGAGGCGGCGGCGAAAGGGCGCGGCATCGATCTCGCCGACAACAGCGTGCGGGTGCGCGACGGCCATACCGGCGTGCGCAAGGCCGGCTCCATCGGCTTCGCAACGCTGCGCGGCGGCTCCGTCGTCGGCGACCACAGCGTGATCTTGGCCGGCACCGGCGAGCGCATCACGCTTTCCCACCATGCCGAGGACCGGGCGATCTTCGCGCGCGGCGCGGTGAAAGCCGCGCTTTGGGCCCGCGCGAAGAAGCCGGGGCTTTATTCCATGCGGGACGTGCTCGGCCTGAGCTGATCCCTATCCAAACCATTCCATAGGAGCAAACATGTCGGGAACTCTCGTGCTCGTGCGCCACGGCCAGAGCGAATGGAACCTGAAGAACCTGTTCACCGGCTGGCGCGACGTCGGGCTGACCGAGCAGGGCACTGCAGAGGCGCTTGCCGCCGGCGAGAAGCTCAAGGCGCGCGGCCTGAAATTCGACATCGCCTACACGTCTGCCTTGAAGCGGGCGCAGGTGACCTGCCAGCACATCCTCGACATCGTCGGCCAGAGCGACCTGAAGACGATCCGCGACCAGGCGCTCAACGAGCGCGACTATGGCGACCTCTCCGGCCTCAACAAGGACGACGCGCGCAAGAAATGGGGCGAGGAGCAGGTGCATATCTGGCGCCGCTCCTACGATATCGCGCCGCCCGGCGGCGAAAGCCTGAAGGACACCGGCGCGCGCGTGTGGCCCTATTACCTGCACGAGGTGCAGCCGCATGTGCTGCGCGGCGAGACCGTGCTGGTCGCCGCGCACGGCAATTCGTTGCGCGCGCTGATCATGGCGCTGGACGGCAAGAGCGGTGAGGAGATCGTCAAGCTCGAGCTCGGCACCGGCGTGCCGGTGATCTACAAGCTCAACGCCGATTCCACCGTGGCCAAGAAAGACGTGCTGGAGGGGTGAGGCGTTGCAAGAAGGGCGCTGGCGCCGACGCCAGCCCTTTCTCCCCGTCACTATACGGGGAGAAATGCCCGGCAGGGCAATGAAGGGCAGCGCCTACGCTGGGAAGAAAGAGGGCCAGCGCTGACGAAAAAACCGCGTTGACACACACCGTTTGCCCGCTTACTAGAGCGCCCACCAGCCCAGATGGCGGAATTGGTAGACGCGCACGGTTCAGGTCCGTGTTCCGCAAGGAGTGGAGGTTCGAGTCCTCTTCTGGGCACCAAATTCCCGTTTCAGACGATCTGACGCGATGAGCAAAAAAGCCCGGATTTCCGGGCTTTTTTGTGCCCTGCAACTCATCTCGCGTTGAACCGTTCCTATCTTGCCGGTTAACCCGAGGTTCCGTGATGCCCGCGCCGTTCAAGGAGTGGAAGGTTCTGCCGCATGGCAGGCTCTCTCCTGTCGACGACGATATTCTGACGGTGACCGGCGACATACCGATGCCGGTTGGCAACATGAAACGGCGCATGACCGTGGTGCGACTGCGCGACCGGCGGCTTGTCATCTTCAGCGCCATCGCGCTCGACGACGAACAGATGCGCGAGATCGAGGCCTTCGGCCAGCCGGCCTTCTTGATCGTCCCTAATGATCATCACCGGCTCGATGCAAAACCATGGAAGGATCGCTATCCCACCCTTCAGGTGATTGCACCGGCTGGCGCGCTCAAGAGCGTCGAGAAGGCGGTACAGGTCGATGCGACGTACGGCGACTTTGGGGATCCCGACGTCAAGCTCGTCACCGTCCCCGGAACCCGTGATCGCGAAGCGGCGTTGCAAATTGACGGAGCGAACGGCACGACGCTCGTTCTCAATGATATCGTCGGCAACATTCGCGGCGCATCCGGCTTTGCAGGCTGGGCATTGCGCATGATGGGATTTGCCGGTGATGAGCCGCATATACCTTGGCCGGTCAAACTGACGATGGTCGGCGACAAGGCGGCACTCGCGGCGCAATTGAGACAATGGGCCGAACAGCCGGCGCTCAAGCGCATCCTTGTCTCGCATGGCTCAGTCATCACCGAGGATCCGCGCGGGGCGCTGCGCAAGCTGGCGACGTCGCTCGGATAGATGAAAGCATAGCGACCAACCTCTCCTTCCGGCCAGTCTCCCAACAAAGCGCTTCAAACCCGGCCTCGACGACGCTACGGTCCGCCCCATGGCCCCTTCCGTCAGCCCGACCATCGCCGCGCGCCGCGACCAGATGTTTCCGATCCTCACCGACGCGGACATCGAGCGCATGCGCCGCTTTGGCGAGGCCACGGCCTATGCCGCCGGCGACCACATCGTGACAGCCGGCGCGGTCTCGCCTGGACTGATCCTCATCCTGTCGGGCAAGGTCGACATCACCCAGGCCGGCGGGCTTGGCCCGCGCGAGGCGATCATCAGCTACGGTGCCGGCAATTTCGTCGGTGAGCTGGCGCAATTGTCGAACCGGCCGTCGCTGGTCAATGCCGAGGCGGTCGAGCCGGTCGAGGCGATCGTCATCCCCTCGCAGCGCCTGCGCGATCTGATGGTGCAGGAGGCCAATCTCGGCGAGCGCGTCATGCGGGCGCTGATCCTGCGCCGGGTCGGCCTGCTCGAAAGCGGCGCCAGCGGGCCGGTCGTCATCGGTCCGCCCGGCAATGGCGACGTGCTGCGGCTGCAGGGCTTTCTGCGCCGCAGCGGCCTGCCGCACCGGGCGCTCGATTCCGACACCGACCCTTGCGCCAAAACGCTGATCGAGCGGTTTCATGTCGACCCGCACCACCTGCCGATCGTGCTGTGTCCGAACGGCAAGCTGATGCACAATCCGGGCGAGACCGAGCTTGCCCGATGTGTCGGCCTGCTGCGGCCGATCGATGCCGACAAGATCTATGACGTGGCGATCGTCGGCGCCGGGCCGGCGGGGCTGGCGGCCGCGGTCTATGCCGCCTCGGAAGGGCTGTCGACCATCGTGCTCGATTGCCGCGCCTTCGGCGGTCAGGCAGGCGCCTCGGCCCGCATCGAAAACTATCTCGGCTTCCCGACCGGCATCACCGGCATGGCGCTGATGGCGCGCGCCTACAACCAGGCGCAGAAATTCGGCGTCGAGATGGTGATCCCCGACGAGGCGAAGCTGCTCGACGACGCTACCGACGGCGCCCGCTACCAGCTTGCCATTGGCGATGGCGAAACGGTGCGCTCGCGCGCGGTGGTGATCGCCAGCGGCGCGCGCTACCGCCGCCTCGATATCGCCAACCTCGCACAGTTCGAGGGGACCTCGGTGCATTACTGGGCCTCGCCGATCGAGGCCAGGCTTTGCCGGAATCAGGAGGTGGCGCTGGTGGGTGCCGGCAATTCGGCCGGCCAAGCGGCCGTCTATCTGGCGAGCCAAGTGCGCAAGGTGACGCTGCTGGCGCGCCGCGACAGCCTCGACGCCACGATGTCGCGCTATCTGGTCGAGCGCATCAAGGCACAGCCCAACATCGAGGTGCTGACCGAGACCGAGGTCGCGGCGCTGGAGGGCCATGAGGGCAATCTCGAGCGGGTGCACTGGCGCAACCGGGCGACAGGCGAAGAGACGACGCGCGCAATCCGCCACCTCTTCCTGTTCATCGGCGCCGACCCGAACACCGATTGGCTGGCGAACTGCAACGTGGCGCTGGATGCCAAAGGTTTCGTGCGCACCGGGCCGGACACGACACCGGGGCACGGGCTGATGGAGACCAGCCGCAGCGGCGTGTTCGCCATCGGCGATGTGCGCTGCGGCTCGACCAAGCGCGTTGCTGCCGCCGTCGGCGAAGGCGCCCAGGTGGTTGCGGCGCTGCATGCCTATCTGGCGCGGGACGGTGCCGCTAGACCGTGACGGCGGTTCATTGAATCGCCATCACGGTCCAACTCTTGTTGGAGCAAGATCTTTCTCCGAAAACCGGTTCCCACTTTTCGGGATCACGCTCTAGAACCAACAGGCCAAACCGGCCAGGAGACGATGATGGACGAATGCAGACATACGAAGGACATCAAAAAGGTCACGCCGAGCGCGCTCGGCTGCGAGGAATGCCTGAAGGGCGGCTCGTGGTGGGTGCATTTGAGGCTCTGCCGGACCTGCGGCCATGTCGGCTGCTGCGACGACTCGCCCAACCGCCACGCGACAAAGCATTTTCATGCCACGCAGCATCCGATCATCGAGGGCTACGACCCGCCGGAAGGCTGGGGCTGGTGCTTCGTCGACGAGGTGTTCATCGATCTCGGCGACGACACGACGCCGCAGAACGGCCCGATCCCGAAGTTTGTTTGACGGTGCAGGGCAAGCCGGCCGGGCGACGCCTTGCTCAGCGCACCGAGCTCGTCACGGTCGGATCGACGGCATCGGGCACGGATTTGCGCTCATTGCCGGCGAAGATGCCGATGAGGAGAAGGCTGAGCACAACCGGCACAAACAGGATGGCGACGCGCGCCTGCACATAGAAGATGGCGCGCCATTCGTTTCGCTTTTCGGGGCTATCGTTCATCATGCTCGCTCTGTTGTGCCTCCCGGGGCCGGACATAGAGACGAAGCGTTAAACATCTCCTTCCGATTCGGTTAACGAGCGACCATCTGCTGCATCGCAAAGGGCAGCGCTGCCCCTCTCGTCCGCTGTGCGGTCAACTCTCCCCACTTCGTCTACGCTATGCACACATCTTCTGTGAGTGACTGGTGAGGCCGAGGCTTGATTGCCATGTGGTTCCCCCAATCCGTCGCTGCTTCGCACCTTTCCCCCTCCGGAGGGAAGGAAGGGAGCATTGCTGGACGGGCGTTGAGGCAAAAAGCTTGGCGCCTTTCCTCTACCCCGTCGATCGGGGGAGAGGTGGCTCGGCGAAGCCGAGACGGA
>NZ_VFTQ01000057.1:0-14332 GCF_006439475.1 Mesorhizobium sp. B2-8-9
GCGGGGTGGAGCAGCCCGGTAGCTCGTCAGGCTCATAACCTGAAGGTCACAGGTTCAAATCCTGTCCCCGCAACCAATTTTATCATAAATCAATAACCGTCCCGGTCTAACCCGGGGCGGTTTTTGCGTTATGAGCGTGCAGGGCCGGCCGGCACGGCAGAAAACAGCAGCAGATCGGCGTCGCCATATATGTCCGGCTTCTTTGACCCCCTAATACGGGGAATTGCCGTGCAATTTTGCGCCCCGTTTATGGCGATCTGCGACCATCCGCCGGGCGGTCTGTCTCACCGTTCACCCCAGTCAGCGAAGAAAGGCTCGCAAAGAGCGGTTGCTACGAACAAGTCTCGCACGTGGATATATACCGCTCCTGTTTCCACATCCCGCCGCGTCTTGCGGGCAATCACGCGGCCCAGGGGCGCGGCAGCCGGGCTGGAGGCATGAACTAGCCGATAGTCCAATCCTCGGCATCAAACAGCTGCATGAGATTGCACCACGGAACCTTCATGTCCTTGCAGACACCAGGAATCTTGCGCAGGCTGTCGAGGCCAGTCTCCTCGGTAACGAGCGTGTAGCCGTGGACCTCCGATGTGGCGATGACAAAGCTGTCGGCGGCGAACTTCTGCTTTCCAGCCATCACCAGGCCGGTGTAAGTATTGAGGACATGCTGCACGCCCTGCTGAATGGCCTTGTCCGGTGCGATGAACATGTGCTCCCGGTCTTTCAGCCACTCATGCAGCTCGGGTGAGCGCTTGGCGCATTCGGCCAGCACCAGCTGGCTGGACACCAGACGATCCTGGCCTATAAACTTGTCGAATTCGTCCCACAGCTTCGGGAAGCGCTTCGGCTTATAGCGTTCGTACCAGGCAGCAATCAGCGCCGATGTATCGATGCAATAGACCGTTGCCACCCGGCGCTACCCTGCCATTCCAAAGGCAGCGCGTTCGATGCTGGGAACGGCGGTGACTTGCATGTTGAGGTGGTTGGCGACGTCGCGCAGCGTAAGCTGGCGGTCGTAATAGCCTTGGAACACGAGCCGCGTGAAGCCGCGGCCGAGCTGGCTGAGAACCGTCAAATGATGCGGCGGCCCACCGGTGCTGGTGCGATCCTCAAGAGCGGCATATTCGGCAAGGAAGCTGGCGCGGCGGCTGTCATAGAACGCTTTGGTAGTGCGGCCGAGAGACAGAAGCCGGCGCAAGACAACTTCGCGGCTGACGCCGAAACGGGTGGCGAGGGCGGCCAGCTCGTCCTCGTCCCAAGTCTTCACCTGGCCCTTGGCGCGCACAAGGTACTCGCTGAGGAGCCAGTCGGCTGGCACAAGTGCGGCGCCGGCGACCGCATTGCAGAACTGCTCGACCACGGCGCTGGCAGGCTCTGGAGCCTCGAAATCGAGCCCGCTGATGCCGCTGGCGCGCACAACCAGGTGGCTGAACTCGTGCAGCAAGGTGAAAGTGCGGCCGTTGGTGCGGTCCTTGGAGTTGATGAGGATGAGCGGCAGCTTGGAATCGGCAATGGCAACGCCGCGCATTTCCACAAGCGGGAGGCGCGGGACCATGAACACCAGGACATCCGTGGCCTCGATCGCACTGCGCCAGTTATCGAAGGCTTTCGCTCGCCAGCCCTGCTGATCGGCTTGGGTGACGCCAAGATACTTGCGGATGGCGGCGCCGACGGCTTCGGGGTCGTCCTTGAGGCTGGCCTGCAGCCTGAAATCATGGATAGGCTCGCCCAGGTCGGCGCGAAGCTCCAATGCCAGCTCACGGCGCTCTCTGGCTTGGCGGATCGCCCATTCCAGCCCGGATTTGAAAGCCTCTTCGGGGCTTTCCGGCAGGCGCCGAAAATCCTGAATCGGCTGAAACCCGTGCGGCGGCTCGTTGAGGTAGAAAATGGCGGGCGCCCGCTTGTAGAAGTTAGCCGCCTTCAGGAATTGGGGAAAGGTCAGGTGGTTGTCACCGGCTTCGCACTCGCTCAGTTTGTAGACAGACACGCCGATACCCTCGGCCGCACTACCAAAGCGTTCTATGACAGCCGCCGCGCCAGCTTCCTTGCCGAATATGCCGCTCTTGAGGATCGCACCAGCACCGGTGGGCCGCCGCATCATTTGACGGTTCTCAGCCAGCTCGGCCGCGGCTTCACGCGGCTCGTGTTCCAAGGCTATTACGACCGCCAGCTTACGCTGCGCGACGTCGCCAACCACCTCAACATGCAAGTCACCGCCGTTCCCAGCATCGTAAATCGCGCCATAATGGATCATGATTTTGACGGCCGACATGACCTCATTGTGGTCCTCCACAAAATAGGTAAAGAACGGAGTAGTGCCGGGATTGTATCCAATGCGACGGTTCCGCAGAACTATGAATTCCCTGGTCAACTCGTGCTTCCTGATATCCTCGCGCATTTCTGCGATCAGCTTTGGAATCTTCTTCTCTAGTTGCCGAAAGGGCCGGGCCCGACGAACTTCGAATCCTCGAGCCTCGAGCCTGGCTATCGACTCCGCAACTGCCTTCCAGTCCTCCAAGACCGCGACCGTGTAGGTGTGCTCATCGTCGTCGATCAGCTTTGCGTGCGTCTGGCAGAGCCAAATGCCGTTTTTGATTTCGCTACGCTCGGTCGACGTCATCGCCTCGTCGTAGCGGGCGCCAGCCGGCGAGGCGGCTGCAATGTGTGCGGCGACACCGGTATTAGTGATCCCCTCCGAAGCGTCCGGCCCGGTCGTTGGCATCCGGCAATCGGGACAGGAACAGCGCATCCCGGCTCGCTTGGCAAGCCGATCGATCACGTCGCGCGAAAAGTCGTCCCTCGGCATTCCATCACCGTCATTCGAAGATCAGATCGATATCCGCTGTCTTGAGGACCTCGACCAGTTTGCTTTCGTAGGCCGAAAGCGGCTCAAGTGAAATCACTGAACGCAGTTCGTTTCCCGTGTTCGTAAGTGATATGATCCCCACTGACGGGCGGTCGTTGTTCAGTGCCTTAGGGCCCGGCTTGAAGGCAACATTTCTCCCTGCGAGTTCGTAGGGACCGCTACTGAAAAGCCTGTCGAAGCGCATGTGCTCGTCTTCGCCGATGCCTCGACACAACCCAACCGACACGAGTTCCAGCGCGTCATTCACGTCGATACCAAAGTCGACCAGATACCCGCCGATGTTGTGCCCGAGGTGACCGTATTCGACTCCAAGTGCGGCCTGTCAGCGTGGGTCGCGTTAACAACCACGAACGAGTGAGAGCCATTGCTCAGCGCCATCCGACACATCAGCTCGAAATTCGTTGCATCCCTCGGGTGCAGTGTCGCCACTAGGCTGAGCGTCGACGCCGAAAAGCTACCGGGGCGTGCAACTTCCCCGGAAAGGATGCGCGAAAAGATGATCCTCATCTCAGCATTGCTGACGCGGTCAGCGGTTCGCCAAAAGTGGCTCAGGAAATCGTCCGAAATCGTATGTGCATCGCCCCCATTTTTCGCCCCTCTGCCAGGAGTAGCAAGTTGCTCGGCCGCGATCGCCAATATCTCGGCGCGACCTTCCAACATGGTAGCATCTTCGCGAAGTCGGTAATTCAGCAGGGCAGCGTAGATCTCGCGATGATCAATGCTGTCAATAGCCTGGACCATCTTGTTCGTTACGGCCTCATCGATCCGCGCCTTGAGAGTTCGGTTCTTTGCCCGGTCGAACGTCGTCGGAAACAGTCCCGAAAAAGCCATTTCCACGGCCCGCGCGAACGATTTGCCGGCCGAAGGGGGCAAGCTCGCGTCTGCCTTCACCTTGCCAATCGGCGAATCCAGTTCGAAACCGCCCTTGTAGCCCCCGTCCTCTTTGTCGCTGCTCATTTGATCCCTCCCGTCGCCGGCGTCTTCAGGCTTCGGCGCGTTGCTCATTACTCAGTGCACGGGCAGCGGCTTGCCGTTGCCCGTGTTGCGAAGACGATAGCCGCCGGTAACACCGCGGGCCTCGCATCGCAGTGTCACCTTTTCGGAACATCTGACCATTTCAGATCGTGGCTGCCGTCGGCCGAAGCCACCTAGAATTTGATCGGCTGCCGCAAGCCGGATAAAACAGGTCACCTTAAGTGAATGCCGGCTTGTCACCTTCTCTACGTTCGCCATTGCGCGATCTCCCTAGCCCGACTCTCTGCAATTTGGCCGGTCTCTATGGCTGGGCGCAAGGGAGCTCTATAGCGATTGCAGGGTCGACGAGAGCGGCTACGAGGGAGGCGACACCGCATTGCCGACTTCGACAGACTGCAGTCCTGCGCCTCCTGATCAAATGGCAAAGACTTTGCCAATCGGTCACGCGCCGGTCTTTATTTTTTCAGTGAGGTCAGCAGATATTCGTCGACCATATCCCGGTCAGCAACGCCGTAGGCAAACTGCTTGGCGTTGATCAGAGATTGTCGATTGGCCGCTTCGACAACCTCTTGGTCAGAGGCCTCTCGGACTTGGGCTGCGACACTCGGCGAGTCGGTCGCGATGAATAGGCGATTGGCAGATAGCGGCAGTGTAATTAGGCAGCCTGCTTCGTAGAGGTTGCCTGTTCTCCCGAGCGGATCATCACCGATCATCAGCGCTTCTTTTGAGCCACTCACGTCCCTCACGAACCAGCGTAGCGACAGGAATCGGCGGGTCGGTTTGTGGTACGTGAAGAAGAATCGCGACATGGCAACGATGCCGAGATTCACGAGAGGGCCGGAAGGGTCATCGAACATCCACTCCATTTCCGCGCCGCCCTCGGACAGCTTCCTGCCCAACAGGCTGGCTGCTTTCGAATTGGCCTCAGCGATGACCTTGGGAACGCGGGCCGCCGACGCGTTTAGGTAGCGGGCCCAGTCAAATCTATTTCGCGCGTTGAGTGATTGGACGCCTTTGTCGATCAACTGTTCCAGAATCGGCGCAGCACGATTGTCGATATCGCCTAAGAGGCGTTCTTCAACGACATTCGTCTTCGCGTCAGGCACACCCTTGAGCGCATACAGGCCCGGCCCGTACGCCGTCGCGGCGGGCGCGACCTCCTTGCTGACGATCTTTCCTGTATGCGCTATTCTGCCCCATTGCAGCACCCGCCCGTTGCCGTTCGCCCATCGACGTAAATGAAACTGCGCCAGGAAATGATGGTCCATATAGGGGAGGCCCTCCGGCAGGGCAGGATGCCAAGCAAAGCGGTCCCGCGTATATATGCCGTATATAACCCGCAAAAACAGGCTTTTGTACTTTAGCTAAGTGATTGACAAATTTGGCACCCTAGGCCGAATAACGAACTACGAGCTGCCGCTCTTCCTCGAAACTACCTCAGAACCGTGCGTCACGCGTCGCAAGCGTGACCGCGGGCGCGATGTGGTAGTGAGGCATGAGCCACGCAAAGCAGCGCGTTGCAGCTCAAGCAGCCTAGATTGCCCGATTAGGCGAGAAGGGCGTGAGCCTGAGTCGGTGACAGTCCACGCCAATACCCCGTTTGGTTACCAGGCGATCGGGCTGAGCGGCACCCAAGGGGCTTTGTAGATTGGCCTAGAATTCCTCCGTCGGTTCGCCAATATCATGCGCTTATGCCTCCCGCGCCGGCATCCTGGGCCAGGAGACACCGTCAGCGCGGTGTTGGCCGAAATAGTCATGAAGGCCGAGAAGCTCCCCGCGGCCTCGGAGGCAGATCATCGGTCACGTTCGGTGGTTCCAGCCTCGACACCCCAGTGATATTCTCCAGGTAGTTTGATGTTGAATGGTGCTCCAGATTCTTCTAGTTTTAAGCAAGTATATAAATAGTCGTTGTTTTATCGGAATGTCAGGGGGGATAATGACTATCGAGCAACTAAGGCTCATCCGAAACATCGGAAAATTTGACAACGTCGCAACGGGCGCCAACCTACCGCTTGCCAAGTTCGCGCTAATTTACGCCGAGAATGGTCGAGGCAAAACGACCATGTCAGCAGTTTTTCGTTCTCTGGCGACTGGGGTGGCAACGCCCATCCTTGAGCGGCATCGGCTTGGAACGGCCGATCCGGCCCATGTCATTATCCGGTTGAGCAACGGTACAAATGCCATATTCCAAAACGGCGCTTGGTCTACCACTGTTCCAGACATCTCGGTGTTCGATGATGATTTCGTGACCGCCAACGTGCATTCTGGAATGCAGGTCGACGCCAGCCACCGTCAGAACCTTCACGATCTGATTGTGGGGGCACAGGGCGTTCAACTCAACAATGTGCTGCAAGCACAGGTGGCCCTCGTTGAGCAGCACAATACGCGTCTCGGTCAGCTGGCGGCGGCAATTCCAGCGTCAGTGAGAGGTCGCTACACGGTCGATGAGTTTTGTGCTCTGGCGCCGCGTGATGATCTTGCAGAGGCAATCCAGGCTGCCGAAAGAAATCTTGCGGCTGCACGCAACGCTGAAGCGGTGCTGAGAAGGCCCGAGTTTCAGGCCATCTCACTGCCGGTGTTTGATGTTCCGGCGATTCAGGACCTCCTCAATCGAAGGCTCCCTGGCATTCAGGCAGAAGCAGCCCTGCAAGTTCAACGGCATCTCGGTCGTCTCGGCGCCGGGAGCGAGCGATGGGTTTCAGAGGGTATAGCTTTCGTAGCGCCCGCATCTGCCGGCCTAGGTGAGAATCATTGTCCATTTTGCGCGCAGGCCTTGGCCGGCTCTCAATTAGTCGGTCACTATGAAGCCTTTTTCAGCCAAGCCTATAGAGAGCACAAGGCTCGCATTGCGACGGCACTCACCGACAATAGTCAACGCCACGGTCCCGAAATACTGGCCTCCTTTGAACGGTCTGTCCGCTTGGCCTCCGAAAATGCGCAGTTCTGGCAGAACTATGGAGAGGTACCTGGAGTTCACGTTGATACCGCTGCGATCGTTAGATCGTGGCGCGCCGCCCAGGAGGCGATTGAAACAGCACTTCAGCGTAAGCTGGACGCGCCACTTGAGGCCATAGAGATTAGCCGAGAGGGGCTGGTTGCGATTGAAGAATTCGAGATTCAGCGAAATGAGATTGCTGCCCTCAGTGCCTCATTGCAGGAGGCAAATGACCGTATTGCCGTGGTCAAGGAGCAGGCAGCGGGGGCCAATATCGCTGCGCTGGAGAGCGATCTACAAACTCTGGCGATCATTCGCTCACGGCACTCTGAGCCTATGATTCAGAATTGCCAAGCCTACTTGCAAGAGAAGGCTGCGAAAACGGTCACTGAAGGACTTCGGGATCAGGCTCGCCAAGCCTTGACACAATACCGAGAGCAGGTTTTTCCGGCCTATGAAACCGCGATCAACACCTATCTTGGCCGCTTCGGAGCAGGCTTTCGGCTTAGCCGCGTCGTTTCTCAGAATATCAGATCCGGCTCATCAGCGAGCTATCACGTCCTGATAGATCAGGTTGACGTGCCCCTCGTAGGAGGGGCGGCAGAGCCAAGTTTCAAGAATACATTAAGTGCGGGTGACCGGAATACGCTCGCACTCGCGTTCTTCTTTGCCTCCTTGGAAAGAAGTCCCAATTTGCAGGACCAGATCGTTGTCATTGACGATCCCATGACCAGCCTCGATGAAAACCGTACCCTGACGACTAGACAGGAATTGCACCGCCTGGTGGGTTCTGTCGAGCAAGTGATCGTCCTCTCCCATTCGAAGCCATTTCTTTGCGAGCTTTGGGAGAGTGCCGACGTCAATCGGCGATCATCCATGCGCATTGTCCGCGACAATGCTGGTTCGACACTCGCCGACTGGGATGTGAATCGAGACTGCATAACCGAGCACGACAAGCGACACGAACTTGTCCGTCAGTATCTTGTGAGCAGCGTCGGCATCAATGAGCGGGAAGTGGCTACATCGCTAAGGCCCATGCTCGAAGCCTTTTGCCGTGTGGCATACCCCGAATGGTTCCCGCCCGGCACGATGCTCGGTCAATTCGTTGACCGGTGCCGCCAGGCTTTGGGGACGCCGCAGGAATTGCTAAATCGTCAGGATACAACCGAACTTAGAGCTTTGCTCGACTATGCCAATAATTTCCATCACGACACGAACGCCGCTTATCAGACCGCCGCAATCCGGGACCAGGAATTGTTCGATTTTGCTACGCGCACTTTAGCGTTTGCGAGACGTTAGAAACCGCTGGTTTGGCCCTGCGCAGAGAGTTCACCAGATACTTTCCTTCATTACGTCGCTGTTCAGCGCCCTCTAGTGCCACGACCAATGCCTTGTTGAAATAGCCGCGATGTATAGGGCCATCCCCTGCAGCCGGAGAGGTTCCGGCAAAATCCTCAAGAGCCGCAGTGGCGCCATAAATGACCAGCCCCAAGGGCAGGTTTCAACGGCACCAAATTATTGGTAGGGACTTCGTCGTCACGCCAGATATCGAGGTTCCGGAAGAGGCCAAGGCGCTTCGCGATCAGGAACCCATTATCCCCGAGAAGATCGTCAGGATCTGACAACCTCTGTGGACTAGGCTATCGCGAAATTCGCGTATCTTTATAAATAGCGGCGCATGCCGCGGATACTAGGCAGGATCACCGTCGCCCTGGCTGCATCCGGAGCTCAAGAAACTCGGCCTGCCGGTCGTCTGTCTGTAGACGCAGCACGTGCGCGCCCAATGTCGGCGCAGCGCAACAGACCGACAAGACCGATGCGCTCAGCATAGCCCATATCATGCGCACCAGCTGGTGCCGCCAGGCTCATATTAAGTCTGAAAGCTGCTACCGAGTGCGATCTGGCAGACACACCGGCGCAATCTGAAGGCCGAGTTTCTCGACCTGCAGAACACCATACGCCATTCGCTGAGAGCGGTCGGCATCGGCCTCGGCAAGATCGGGCGAGGAGCTTTCGAGCAGGCGGTGCGCGCCGCCGTGGCGACGATCCGCTGTCAGCCGAGCTGATGAACGCCATGCTGACGTCGCGCCGCACTGTGGAAACAGTATTGCCGGCTGCACGATGTCGTCGTGAAGATCGTCGCGCGCAGCGAGACTTGCCGGCGCTTCATGGCCATCCCCGGCGTGGGTCCGGTGACGGCGCTCTCGTTCATAACCGCGATCGACGATCCGTCGCGATTCCGCCGCTCGCGCGACGTCGCGGCCTACTTCGGCCCGACGTCGCGGCGCTGGCAATCCGGGTCCACGATTGACGTCCAGGGGCGCATCTCGAAGGCCGGCGACGCCGACGTTAGGCCGCGCTCTACGAGGCGGCGTCAGGCTAGATGACGCGCTTCAAGGGCGCCGACAAGGTCAAGAGCTGGGGCCAGGCGATCGCGAAGCGCTCGTGCCATCGCAAGGCCTGTGTCGCCGTGGCGCGCAAGCTGGCGGTGATCATGCACGAGCTCTGGAGCGACGGCACATCTTACGTCGGCGATCCGGCGGCAAGCCAGGCGGATGCCGGCCGGCGTGCCCATGACAAGGCCCGCAAGCTGCTCGGAGCGCATCGATGAACAGAAGACCGACAGTTGAAACGCATGGCGCCGGCATGCTGACGGGCGCCATCTGACACACGAATCCGCTCCGGCGGATGAGGACTGATGCAGACCAGGAACGACGGAACGCACGTTATCTTGCCTGCGGCCGCGCCGGTCGCGAGACGGTCGGACCGCGCCGGATTGCCTGTGACGATGCTCCGTCACTCCGATGGAAAAGTGCACCACGACGGTTCCCGCGCTGCAAATAAGCAGCGCTGCTACGCCGTCGCAGAGCGCGGAAGACTGCACGGCGCATCGAACTCGACGCAAGAGTACGGGATCGTGGTTTAGAGCATAGAATAGTGTATTATCGTAGTTTGGAAGATGAACGACGATGGAAAGAAAGTCGCGGAAAATACGACCGATTAAGACGGCAAGATAAAAGGACGCACATTGTGCTGCGGGCGGTTGGTTGTATTTGCTGTATTTTTCGCTGCCTCCCACACATTGCGGCACCTTGGTGCAATGTGTGTTTTAAAATCAAGCGATTAATGTTATTTGGGAATTAGCACATTGCGGGGGTATTACCTGCTAGGGCTCGCAATTCGCGGCGGCGTTGTGTTGATGCCACGACGCATCGGTCCCAGGTTCGCCCCGACCTCGCTGAACGACTGTATTGGGGCCGAAAGGTGAAGGTCCGCATTGGGTTCAATACGCTCGAAAGGCGCTGATGCGTCCATAGCTGCGGAACCCCGCAAGTAGGTAGCGATTCGCCATCCCTAAACTGGAGGTCCTGACTTCCGTTTTCTGATCTCTCGGTTTGCCTTCGCCCGCCTGTTAGAGCGGCCGCCGCGCTGTCTCGTCGCGGCACGCCGAGGATGATACGGACGGCTTCCTAACATTCGGCGACTGTTTCGCAATGCCATCGATTCTTTCGTGAACGAAGAGGATTAGCGTTCCAGGTTCGGAGGTCGCCCGGCCTCTGATCCTCGCCCTCACGATCGAAACCTTAGCAATGGATTATGTTCCCGGACGAAATCGCTCCCTCCCGCAATCGGCCACGTGTCCCTAAAGGTCAACGTTGCGGCATAGACGACGCGACCGGCCCTATCCCTTACGGAAGCGGTGCAGATGCTGTGGCCGACTCTTTCGCTTGGCGTCTCTCGCCATCGACACGCTGCGCGTGGTCCGAGTGACATGCCGCTATTGCAAGTGCCAGCATAATTATCAGCCATAATCAGAGACAGGTATCGATCGGGGTGGACGCCCAGCTGCTATCGCCGCTTGCTGACGCTCCCTGCCCACAAGTTGCGTTTGGCAATGCGGGCTTCTTGCTCCTCGGCAAGGTATCGAGTGTCGGCCACCGCCAATCCGTGTTTCACCAGGTCCCGTCCGAGATCGATGCCTCCCACGAAGCAGACGCCGAGGTCGTCGTTATAACCGTCCTTGCCCTCGACGATGCAGGATACATCGCCTGAGGCGATAAGATGTTGGATGTGGTCACGCGCATACTTGCCGCAGGGCCAGATTTTGCCAGCGGCATCAAAACACGCCTACGAAAGTTTGGGGGCATCAAAACCGAGCAATTGAATTCGTTTTTTGTCGTGCCACAGCGTGTCGCCGTCCTCAGCAGACCAATGCTCTCCTGCGGACAACCCGGCCACAGGTGAGCACGAAGGCAAGGGTGAGGATCAACCTACACATGGCCGTGCTAAACGCACGTCCCCTACGGCAGTGGCATCGGTGTGTCGGCGAGCGTTCTGAGATAGGCGATCACGTTCAGCCGATCGGCCTCTTCAGGCACCCCGCGAATATCCATGTTGACGCCGGGCTTCGTCAGCGTGGGACCGGCGAGGAAGATGTTCAAGTCCTCGTAGGTCCAGTTTCCCTCCCAGCCCAGCAGGGTCTTGGAGTAACGCTCGAACTTCGTCGATGCCTTGTCGCGACCGACGACGTTCCAAAGGTTCGGCCCGATGGTGGGAAGTTCCTTTGGCCGCACGACATGGCAAGGGGCACAGGTGCTTGCAAAGAAGGCCGCGCCCTTGGTGGGGTCGCCCTCCGCGAGCCGGGCGGAAATCGGCTCCGGTTTCAGGATGACGACGCCATGCTCCAAAAGGTAGGCGGCGATGTCCTCATGATCATCGTGCTTTGCGAGATGGTAGGCCGTGATGATGCCCGGCCGTTGATTGGGATCGCCCTGGACCCAGATGGTGTTGACGTCAGCGCCCGCCTCGACCAGCACCTTAACGCAGTCGAGGCAGCTACTCGCGACCGCGAGGATCAGCATTGGCTCGCCCCGCGTCTTGTCATTGGCGTCGGCACCATGCGCCAGCAGCAGCCGGATCATATCGGCGGCGTTTTTCAGCACGGCCACGGTCATCGGCCGGCCGAGCTTCGCCTCCTTGTTGACATCGGCACCGCGTTTGATCAGCAGCGCCGCTGCATCGACGTGGCCGCCGCGCACTGCCAAGAACAGCGGTGTTGCCCCCTTCTCCTGCTCCTCGATGTCAGCGCCGGCATCAAGCGCCGCCGTGATTGCCGTAAGATCGCCGTTCTTGGCCGCGTCGTGGAGCGCACCGCCATGCGCTGTTGTTGCGGCACCTAGCAAGATCAGGAAGCTTGCGAATAAAACCCGCATTTCGGCATCCTCCGCCGATAGGGAGGAAGATACACCCGACAGCGGCTCGCCTCCAAGGTATATTAGCGCAGGCTAATGGTGTATAATGACGTCATTGCCGTTGAGGGCGGCCCCAATCGATGCATGCAGTCAGAACAAGACAGGCAACGTGCTTTGCAGGCGTGATCGCCACGGCTGCGGCAATTGAGGGAAGTGCGGCGTTAGCCCACGGCCCGGATGAAAATTGGGGCTATCCACCGGCTTGCTGCCACGGCGACCCGCTCATTGGCGACTGCGGGAAAATTCCCAGTTCAACTGTGACGCCCCGGCCAGATGGCTATGTGATTATTCTGCGTCCAGGCGACCATCATAAAGTCACGCATCAGAACCGCTACTTCGTGCCGTACGAAGTCGTAATCCCCTCGGGGGATGGCAACTTCCACATCTGTCTGCATCCCACGGAAGAAGACGAAAACTGCTTCTTCGCGCCAGCGGATGCAATGTGAATGTTGTTCTAGCTTCGCCCGATTGAACCAGTGCCGGGCGGGGCGAAAAAGCACGTCCATCGAAACCGAAGATAAGCCTCGAAAATCATGTGTGGGGTCAGCGTCCGATAGAACGTCATCAGGCGCTCGCAAATATGATATCGATCATCCGGCGAGGTCTGGACACGCTCTCTGGGAATGAACCACTCCGGCTCTTGTGGCTCGTTTAGGTAGAAGGGGCGGGGCGGCCGGACGAAATAGCCGTCTCTTGTCATCCTGACATGGCTTGGATCGATAGGATGACAGTCATTGCCTCCACAGCAGTCGTAGTGAAGAACGGGGTCCGTCTTACCCGTATACCAATCGTGGGCCTCGGCATTGCCGATCAGTGCGAGCCACGCCAATGCGAAATACCGCTTTGACTGCGTCATCGAAATCCCCTCGCAACCTGAATACCACATTAGATATCGCTAATCTTCAGACTTGAGGTCGCATCGGTCGCCGCATAGGTCCGGCGGCCGCCTTGTCTAATCAGCCTCCCGAAAATCCTTCAGTGACGCATGGCGAAGCTTCTCCTCGCCCCTAAGAAACTTAACCCGCCCCACAAGACCCGGCTTGAGCCACACGGCCTTCTGGCCAGAACTTACTACGCAAAGCTCGTCGAGCGGATGAACGCACGTCTGGCACCCTATCTGCTCAAGCATGGTGGATCGGCAAAGGAGGCGCTGATCGCGGCCGACTGGAAGACGACGAGCGCCGAAAACGGCTGCACATAGCCGAAACTTGCCTTCCGGTCTCGAAACGAAGTTCTCGACAAGCAACCCTTTAGCCCTTTTGAGCGCATTCATCGCTGCTGTTGGTACATTGGACTGTCGGCAGCAATGCGCGAAGCTATTCCTTTGCGGGGATTTCATTGCCGAGCGCTATCGGCCCGGCAACTGACCGATCATGTTGCAATCGACCGTGGGGTAGGAACGCTCGGTGTAAGCGGCGTAGATCACCTGATCCATGTTCATGGAGATTTCACGAACCAGCTTTCGACGGACCGCGGTGGCAAACATAGCGGCCTCGGTGACGCCGATTGCAAATGCGTCCGGTCCGCCGATGACGCAGCGCTCGAAATAGGATTGCAGGCTGGAAGGATCGTACCGCGCAAACCCGTCGGCCCCGCCAATGTGGGGCAGTGCGATAGGCAGCCCGTTGATCGTCACACCTTCCGCGAGAAGAAACTGCCGGATGGGGTCAATGAGTGCTCCGGCATTGTTGGGTCCGTCGCCGGAAACGTCAATAACCCGGCGCGGGCTTCGCAAGCCGCTCTTCGCAAACAGTTCATTCGCGGCTTGCAACGCGCCAGAAATCGACGTTCCGCGGCCTTCAGTCAACGACAGAGCTGCGAGCCTATCCGCCAAAGTCAGAGCGCCCTCGCGGCTTTCGACAATTGTCCACGGCACGATGACGGTTTGCTGATTTGGCCCGGCCCACTCCAGATAGAGCACTGCGATTCTTCCCAGTTCTCCGGCCCTGATTGCCATCGCGATGTCCGCGTGGCGGAAAGCATCAACATAGCCGTCGCGCTGCACTTTTTGCTCAATTCTGCTCATCGACGGCGAGACGTCCACGGCAAGGATCAATTGCAAATCGACTTCGGCCAGGCCGCCCGCGGGACGGCCCGTCGAGTGAGCCTGTGACGCTGTCGCGAAGATCAGGGTGAGCAGGAAGGCGCCCGTGAGCCGCAGCACTGGTCTTGCACCCATGCTTGCAGCAATCCGTACTAAGCAGTCCATAGCGAACCCCTCTCACCGACAATGGAATGTGAAATTGTCGGTCCGGGGCATTTGCCAAGTCACGAACGGCTTACGATCATTCGCCGAAATCTGCGCTC
>NZ_VFTQ01000058.1:0-12190 GCF_006439475.1 Mesorhizobium sp. B2-8-9
AGGATTCCAGATTTGGCAGACCTCGGCTGGCGCCAGGACGGCTCCGCCACAAAATCTCACCCGATGCATAAGAACGGTTAGGTGGCGCGCCACCTAACCCTAGGCCGGCGATATTTATGTCTTCCGCGGCCGCAGCGGCAATCTGATCAAGATTATCTGGCATGATGGGCTTGGCATGTCGCTGTATGCAAACGGCTCGAGAAGGGCCGGTTTCTATGGCCGTCGCCGGCGGACGGCACGGTTTCCATATCACCGGCGCAGCTCGCCTACATGCTCGACGGGATCGATTGGCGCAACCCGCGCCACACGTTCCGCCCGCAGCGCGCGGGCTGAGTTTTTCTTTGAGTTTGCGCCATTTTCCGCGAGTCAGCGGGCGCGTTTTATGATTCACTCCAGGGCATGGTTGCCACCGCCCAGGATGCTGTTCCGGACGATATCGGCGCGCTCAGAGCGGCGCTGACCGCAGCGCTGGCCAGAGCCGAAGACGAGGCCGCGCGCGCTGCGCTGGTCGAGGCCGAACTGGCGGTCGCCAGGGCTAAGGCATCGGATGATGCGGCGCTGATCGCACATCAGCATCTGACGATCCGCAAGCTGCAGCGGGCGCTGCATGGTCAGAGTTCTGAACGCTCAGCCCGCCTGCACGACCAGATGGAGCTCACCTTCGAGGAGCTCGAGAGCACCGCGACGGAAGACGAGATCGCCGCCGAACAGGCCGCGGCCAGGACCACCGAGGTGGTGCCTTATGTGCGCAAACGACCGGCGCGTCAGCCATTTCCCGAGCATCTGCCGCGCGAACGCGTGGTCGAGCCGGCGCCGACCGCTTGCCATTGCTGCGGCGGTCATCGGCTACGCAAGCTGGGTGAGGATATCACCGAGACGCTGGAGGTGGTGCCGCGGCAATGGAAGGTGATCCAGCACGTGCGGGAGAAGTTCACCTGCCGCGACTGCGAGACGATCAGCCCCGTCGCCGACCGCTTTGAGGACAGCCGTGCCGGCGAATGCGTCGCCCGCCATCTGGATGGCTATCGCGGCGTCCTGCAGGTCGACGGCAGCGACCGTATTTCCTATGGTCCGGCGAAGCGGTACGGTTTCAGCTGTGTTCATGATCGAGATAGCTCGCGATGGTGGGACCTACGTGAAGGTCTTCGATCAACGCGGTACATCCCCACTGTGGCAAGAGGTACCGGCCGATACATTGTTGCCAGATCCGAATTGTGCTGCCACAAGTCAGCCTATAGCCTGGCCGCATTCCACTGGTAATGGCGACCGGCACCCAGCCCTCCCAACACCTGGGGCGGTTCGAGCTACGACGAGGGATCGCAGGCCCGACCAATGGTCTCCGATCGTGTCAACATAACGCGGGGGGGGGTGGGCTCCGCCCTTCTCCCTCCAGATGTGCCACGCACACCGCTGGAAATGATGATGCCACCCAAGACGGTCGCTTTGATTTGAATTAGAAGGAGAAAAACGTGCTAAAAGAACTGCATTTTGAGATTGCCGAGTTTCAGTCACGTCTAACAGCGGTAAAGAAAGAAATGACGACGAGAGGGATCGAGATCCTTCTTCTGTCAGAGCCGCCTAACCAAAACTATCTTACCGGCTATAACGCTTACTCGTTCTATACTCCGCAAATGGTGATCGTGTCACTCGATCACGACGAGCCTATTTGGGTGGGCCGGTTGATGGATCGCGTTTCGGCATTAATGACTACCTATCTTGCCGATCAAAACATCAGAGCTTACCCCGAAACGCATGTTCATTCGCCCTTCCTATCGGCCTACACCTTTATGGCCGATATTGTAAGGGAAGTCGGGGGCGAGAAGGCGCGCGTTGGCGTCGAGATGGGAGGATACTATTATTCCGCCCGTGCTCACCAGGATCTTACCCGGGCTTTGCCACTTGCGGAATTCGTTGATGCTGACCTACTCGTTGGATGGCTCCGGCTGATAAAGAGCCCGACTGAAATCGCAATCATGCGTCAAGCTGGTCAGCTTGCAGATGTGGCGATGCAATGTGTGATCGATACGGTGGAAGCTGGAGTTCGTGAATGCGATATCGCGGCAGCTATTTATCACCAGCAAGTGTCGGGTACGGCTGAGTTTGGAGGTGACTACCCTGCTTGCCCTCCCGATCTTTGCATAGGCGAGCGTTCAATCGCTCCACATGCAGCTTGGACCGACGAACCGGTGCCGAATTCCTCTGTTGTTAATCTTGAACTTTCGGGGTGCCGGCACCGCTACCAAGTTCAACTCTCTCGTACAATCGTAGTCGGCAAACCCTCAACTGCATTCCAAAATCTGTCGAAGATTGCTGTAGAAGCCCTAAACGTCGGCCTCGAAAGTGTGCGTCCTGGGCGGACCTGTTCAGAAGTGTTCAGCGCATTCAGTCAAGTGCTTGCTCGCCATGGGATTGAAAAGGAGTCCCGAATTGGATATCCGACTGGCATCGCATTTCCGCCCGCATCGGGAGAACGTACGGCTAGTATCCGCAAGGGAGATGAAACAGTTCTTCAGCCAGGTATGGTTTTCCACATGATGCCTGGCCTGTGGCTAGACAACGTTGGAATCACGATCACCCAAAGTTTTGCTGTTAAGGATCGTGGGTTTGACCCTTTAACGAAGACAGCGCGCGAGCTTTTCGTCAAATAGAATGCGGATTACTGTGGGGGGCAAGCTCTTCCTGCAAACCGGCGTCGATCCCGTCCTCTTCGGCGGGATTCCAGCAGTTGCACGTGGTGCGGCAACGCAATGCGCGCTTGTCGCCGCGATCCGCTCCCATGCGGCCGCACGCGTCGCCGGCGAAGCGCCGATCGATGCGACGCTCGACGAGGCGCGGCTGGGCGATTGACGCGGCAGCTACGTCAGGATCGAGTATCTCAAATTGCGAACCGATTAGGATCGGTTTTGCAACGGTTGAGTTGGGACGCAGGGAGGATTGTTTGCGCTTCTGGTCGGGCGGCGAGAATGGCGAACTGTCCGGCCAGCGACGGATTCGGATTGAAGGCGTCCCTGGCCTGTCACTTGCTCATCATGTGAAACATTTCAATGCCGGACAGGATAATGCCGACGCTTACTGAGGATTGAAGCCGCACATCGTTCGGACACGGTGCTTTATGCGCCGATGGTCCTGATTGATCCAATTGTTCAACTATGGCTCCGGCAGATGCGGATCGGCTTCAGCAGGCACCGGGCGCGATCCTGCAAGCGATTTGTGGTGTCGCAGGCGAGACAAGTCTGTAGGCCGGATACCGCCGTAGCGTACCAAAAGGACAGTATTCTTTGACAATATTCCCCTTCACCGAAGCCACCCCGTACAGTTTCAAGCGACTCCGCCGAAGACTTCGGAAGTCGTGGTCATCGGCGGCGGCATTGTCGGCGTGACTACGGCGCTGTTCTGGCGCGCCGGAATATCTCGGTATCACTGTTGGAGATGGGAATCCCGCTCCCGAAGCCTCTGCACTCCGCCCATCGACCGCGGGATTACGGGCTTTTCCTGCAGTTCAAGACAGTGCCGCTCAAGGCGAGTTGGGCGGGCATGATCGATGCAATGCCGGATGTCGTGCCTATCGTCGATCGCGCCGCTGCGATCCTAGGTCTGGTTATCGCGACCGGGATGAGTAGCCACGGCTTCGGTATCGGACCCGGCATGGGCGGGTTGGTGGGCCGACCTGGTCCAAGGAAATGAGACAGGGCACAACCTCCACAGATTCCGCCAATCACGCTTCAGCGACGGCAGCATGATCCGTTTGGGACCTTCCCTCTAG
The DNA here is from genome assembly GCF_006439475.1 of Mesorhizobium sp. B2-8-9. Lineage (NCBI taxonomy): Bacteria > Pseudomonadati > Pseudomonadota > Alphaproteobacteria > Hyphomicrobiales > Phyllobacteriaceae > Mesorhizobium > Mesorhizobium sp. B2-8-9. The sequence goes on from NZ_VFTQ01000058.1 coordinate 3,764, forward strand.
AGGAGATGACCTTCGCCGTTTAGCAGGCTTCGACCAGATGACCGGTCAGCGCGCCGGCCTTGACGGGCACATCGGTTGGCGGAAACGAGATGAACCCTGTCGCATTCTCTGCCTCCTTTTCCGGGTCGAGCGCAGGCGCACGAGCCTAAATTGATCTGCTGCAACTTTTGATTACAGTGCTGTGGCAAGGAACCTTCGTTTTCGGAGTGTTGCAATGTTCAAAGGCTGTCAGTTCGACAAGTCCGCGGTCCTGCTCTGGTGCGCTGCTATCTCTCGCCTGCAATCTGAGCCTGCGTGATCTTGAGGAGATGGCCGAGCGCGGTATTGCCGCACTCCAGTTTGCCTACTCATCGGGAGACGAGATGGTCGTCGGCCCGACGTCGGGAAAGCTTCAGCGCCTCTAAGTGAATAGCTGAGGTGCTTCTTAGGCTGTGGACACCCTTGGCATCGATCTGATCGCCGGCCTTGACCAGCACTTCGGCGATTGTGCCGTCGCGCTCGGCATGCAATGCCGTCTCCATCTTCATCGCCTCGATGGACAAAAGCACGTCGCCGGCCTTGACCGCCTGGCCGGCGGCAACGGCGAGCGCCGAGACGACGCCCGCATCGGTGCTCCGACATGCGCCTCGTTGCCCGGCTCAGCCTTGCGCCGCGATGCGCACGGGTGGTTTCAGTCCAGGCCATCGTGATCTCCATCGAAGCTCGCAAATCCGACGGAATCACAACCGGCTGAAATCACTCAACTATTTTCGGAACGGCGCTAATGGCGGGCCGCCAATCACATCGCGTTAACATTAGTGGTGCTAGTTCGGTGCAGCAAAAGATATAGTATACGACTGATGAAAAGAAGCTCAAAGAGGTCTTATAAATCTTTAAGTTGTTTCTTAAATGTTTAACCCCAGAGACGCAATGGCAGTGTAGAAGCTTTCCCAAGTCAGTAACGACCCGCCCCATTACCGCACTGTGGACGTGTAAATGGGGGAAGCAATAACGACTTCACCCTCGCGCTGATCAGGCAAGGGCATGTGGTGGAGCGAGCCAAAGGCTGTGACGAATGCATTCGCAGAGGCAGTTTGGTACGATCGATGTTTGGGTTTTCCGGCATTCACAGCTGACAATCCCAACGCCATACATGCGTGAAGTGCTAAGCCCAACTGAGCGGGAGCGGGCCGAAAGAATCCGCCACTCAGATCTGCGGCTTTCATACATTCAAGCAAAATTTGCTTTTCGAACCATCCTTGCTGCGCACTTGCATATTCCGGAGCAAGATCTCCAGATGACCGTTTCGCGGTTCGGCAAGCCTCGATTGCCGGCGCGCGATATCGAAGTGAGCCAGTCTCACAGCCAGGATTGGTCCGCCGTCGCCGTTTCAGCCGTGGGCCTGATTGGGATAGATATTGAGCGTTGGCGCCCCTTGGCAAATTGCCGACAATTGGCCCGCCACATTATGACTGACCAAGAAGTCAGGAGGTTTGAAGACGTTACGCGCAAACAGTCTGCGAGAGAGTTCCTGGAGCTGTGGACCAGGAAAGAGGCTATACTGAAATGCGTAGGTCTTGGTCTCCAGCAGGACCCGCTAACGCTTCACACGGGCTGGGATGAGCAGGTTGTGGAATTTGGTGGCCTGCATTATTATCTCAATGCGCTCCCAATCCGCGGGCAGTTAATAGGGCATATAGCATCGCCTTGTCCCCAGCAGATCATCATGCGCACCCTGCCATCTCAATTGGTTGACCAACTTGGACAGCCGGATACCAAATAAATTACTGAACCTTCATGATCGAAGGTCGCGGACAATGGTACCTTCACAGCAAGGTCTGAGGTCAGGGACAGCCAAAAAGGCTTGTGTCCGAATTGCGCTCGGACGCTGCACGAGTACGCAATGCAGGGGCGCAATAAGGGTCGACAGCGTTACTGCAATGGCGCCGTTCGCGTAAATTTATCAAATTAGAAATTAAATCGTTGTGCAAAATGATATTTAACACTTTTTAACAGATGCCTGAACTGAAGTTTGATACATCTTAACATTCTACATTAGATAACCGTGCTACTTTGGCTGCCGTAAGCTTAGGTCGAAGTGGCAGCTTCTAGTGCTATAAAGACCGAATTGGAAGTCCTCATAAAAAAGAAATGTCCGCTAAGAAAGAGGCGTTTTCAGGCGGAATCTAGGTGGAGTGGCTTGAGAGATGGAACAACTTCCTGGTAAGTCAAAAACACTGCTTAGTGTTGTAAAGAGTTCACTTGCGCCGTCGTATCGGCTAATTTGCTTCCCCCATGGGGGGGGTAGCGTCCAGTCGTTCCGTAATTGGCCAGACTATCTCCCTGACGACATTGAGCTTATTTGCTTGGATCTTCCCGGGCGCGGCAAACGATCAGCGGAGGCCGCCATTCGCAGCATGGACGTACTGGCACCCATGGTCATCGAGGCGCTCCAGGAATACAGCGATAGCCCCTTCGTTTTCTTCGGTCATAGCGCAGGTGCCCTCGTGGCCTACGAGATTGCCCGCTCCCTTGAGGAGGCCGGTCGGCCATCTCCCTTCCATGTGGTCGTGTCTGCTCACCCGTCAGCGGATCTGCCCCCGCAAGAGCCGCCGATGTATACATACACCGATGATAAGCTAACCGATGTGATTCGTACCCTTGGTATGGTCCCCAAGAAGGCGCTGGCAAACGAGAAACTGCTATTGGACTTCATTTTGCCGCCCCTGCGGGCCGACTTCGAACTTGCGGAGACTTACGACCGAAACCTGCCAAAGCCTCTCAAGGCGGCAATCACCGCAATGGGCGGAGTTGAGGACGAAATCAATGCCAATGACCTAGACGGATGGCGTCGGCTTACGACGTCGCGCTTCGCCCGGATTATGTTTGATGGCGATCACTTTTTCACCCATGCCATGACGGAGCAGGTGGTGTCCAGCCTCCTGCGCGAGGTTAGCGAGGTGAAGGGACAACTTCCGGTTTCTATCCAACACGGCGAGGTCTTCCCTTATACTAATCTAACGCTGCATGAGCGATTCCGCAAACAAGCAGCTCTCACCCCCGACAGTCCTGCCATCGTTTCAGAGGCTACGACCATCACATATCGTGAACTCGACGACCTAACCGACATTCTATCCAGGCACCTTCTTGGACATGGTCAGAGCCGAGGTTCCAGCGTGGGTATCCTGATGGATACTTCACCTGAATACGCCGTCGCTTTGTTCGGTATTCTAAAAACAGGGGCGGCCTACGTCGTGCTTGACAAAGCATTGCCCGCCGCTGCGGTAAAGCGAATACTTGCGAAAGCATGTGTTGAAATCGTCGTCACCAGCGACCATTTCGCAGCCAAGCTTCCGCCTGACTGGTCCGGTATTGCGCTGTCGCTCGACGAGGGTTGGGAAGCACAACTTGGCAAGGCCAGCCCGGCCAATCCGCAACCGGTGAATATCGATGCGCCGGCCCAGATCTCATTTTCGTCTGGCACGACTGGTGAACCAAAAGGGATTGTCTGCCCCCACCGAAGCAGTGTATGCGCCAACCAGTGGCGCTATCATGCGCTGCCATACACGCTTGGTGAGCGTGAGGCGGTCAATCTCTTCGGGGACATAATGCGGCCGATCCTCGCCGGGATTCCAGCCTATCTGGTCCCCGATGACGTTATCTACGATCCGCATCAGCTGGTCGAGTACCTGGAGCGAAATCGAATTTCCAGAATATTGCTAACCCCATCACTGCTGGACGTGATTATCAGCAGCGGCTTCCTTGACCTCCCCTCCCGCCTTCCCGATCTCAGATTGATCTACCTATCAGGCGAGGTACTAACAGCAGCGTTGCTTGCGCGGGTCAGGGACGCGCTGCCGCACATCAGAATCATCAATTACTACGGCGCAGCGGAGGCATGTGATGTTTCGCATATTGACTTGAGCGAGGTCGATCCTGCGATAATACAAAAGGTCGCGCCGGTGGGTAGGCCTCAGTACAATGTCAGTGTCTATATCCTGGGGGAGCAACGCGATCCCGTCCCAATGGGCTTCTTGGGCGAGGTCTTCGTCGGCGGCGATGTCTTGGCTCATGGATATCTCGGCAGCCCAGAGATGACACGCGAAAGGTTCTTTCCCGACCCGTTTCGCGCAGATGGCACGATGTTCCGCACTGGCGATCTTGGTCGTATGCTGCCAAGTGGCCACTTGGAAATTATCGGGCGCTGCGCTTTCATGGTGAAGATCCGAGGTTACAGCCTCGTGCCCGGGTCTGTAGAAGCTGCCTTGCTTCGCTACGCCGGGGTCCGCTCCGCCGCCGTATTGCCTGAGCTCGATTCGACGACAGGCCAGCCGGACCGACTGGTCGCCTATGTGGTGCTGCACGATGGTTGCAGAGGCTGGGAGGCTCCTTTGCGAGCGCATTTAAAGTCCGAGTTACCGCACTATGCGATACCTGCGCATTTCGTGGCGGTACGGGAATTGCCCATTGCGGCTAACGGAAAACTTGATCGGTCGCGCCTTCGCGGGCTCGCGCAAGAGTCGTGCGCTCTGGTGACCGGTACCGACGAGGTCGAATCAGCACTTCGCGCAGCCTGGCGAGACCTTCTCCAGGCCGAAGCTGCCGATCTGGGCGACAATTTTTTCGACTGCGGCGGACACTCCCTTCTGGCTGCCCGCCTCTGCACGCAGATTCGTGAGAGTCTGAAGGTGCAACTCCGGGTAGTGGAGGTCTTCCTCAATCCGACCTTTAACGAACTCGCGGCTCTTCTCCGCAAACGCATTGGCGAGCAGGGACGTCCCCAAATCGGCAAGCTCCCCAAAACACCGCCAGTCTTGGCGCGTAGGGCGCATGTGAAGGCGCTGGACCGTCGAAGCAGCCCCAGTATGGACATTGCGGTGATTGGTATGGCCGCGCGTTTTCCTGGCGCGGAGACGGTAGACGCGCTGTGGGAGAACCTCTGCCAGGGGGTATGCTCGATCACCTCGCTCTCCAGGCAGGAGCTCAAGGCCCGAGGCATTGCGGAAGCTGTCCTGAATCGCCCGGATTATGTGCGCGTGGGCGCCCATCTCAACGATGTGGACCTTTTCGATCCGGATTTCTGGAGCCTCTCGAGGCGTGAGGCAACGTTAATGGACCCGCAGCATCGGCTGTTTCTCGAATGCTGCTGGAAGGCACTTGAGTCGGCCGGATATGCGCCAACCCAGCATGAAGGCCGGACCGGAGTGTTCGCAGGGTCTTCTTCCCCACTCTATCTACTGCACCATTTGAAGGGCAGCCTCAGCGATCCCACCAACGCGCCACTCGCTTTCCTGACGGAGCTCGGCAACGAGAAGGACTACCTTGCCGCGCGCGTGTCCTACATGCTGAACCTTAACGGCCCAAGCATTGCGGTGCAAACCTCATGCTCAACTGGGTTAGTGGCGATCGCGGTCGCCGCTCAGTCGCTCGCGGCCGGCTATTGCGACATGGCGTTGGCAGGGGGCTCGAGTATCACCTTCCCTCAAGCGGGGTATCAGTTTGTCAAGGACTTCATTAATTCTTCGGACGGTGTGTGCCGGGCCTTTGATGCCGATGCAAGTGGCACGGTGCTCGGAGATGGGGTAGGGGTTGTCGTTCTCAAGCGCCTTGAAGACGCGCTTGAGGCGAACGACTCGATCCACGCGGTGGTAAAAGGATGTGCCATTAACAACGACGGCCGCGCCAAATCATCCTTCTCGGCGCCTAGCGCACGAGGCCAGGCCGAAGTTGTGCGCCAAGCACTTGCCTCCGCGGCACTTGGCCCTGAAGATGTGGAATATATCGAAACTCATGGGACCGGCACCAAGGTCGGCGACCCAATCGAGGTCCGCGCACTGGCAGATGTCTTCGCGGGGCAGGCGAACGCCTGTGCGCTCGGGTCAATTAAACCGAATATCGGCCATGCCAACATCGCCTCAGGGGTCGCGAGCTTTATCAAGACAGCTCTCACGCTTCAGCACGGAGTAATCCCAGCGACAATCAAAATCAATCGGCTGAATGAAGATCTGGGACTGGAAGACACGCCTTTCTTCATCAATGAGCAGCTTAGACCTTGGCCCCGTCCGCCGGGACGTTCACGAACTGCCGGAGTTACTGGACTCGGTATGGGAGGAACCAACTGCCATATCGTGCTGCAGGAATGGGACAGCGACAATGCAAGGGCTTGGCCCGGATCGATTGCACGGGGATCTCACGCCCTTTGCCTATCTGCAAAGACCCCGTCAGCGCTAAGCCGGGCCTGCCTGAATCTAGCTGCGTTCTTGCGGCGCAACCGCGACATCGATCTTGGTGACGTCGCTCATACACTACGCGTGGCGAGATGCCACTTCGCGCATCGAACCGTTGTGGTGGCGCGCAACTTGGGCACGGCCATCGCGAGGTTGGAAGAAGAAGGGGATCGTACAGCTGATCGGACCTTTTCCTCGCCGTCTATTGGCTTCATGCTGCCGGGCTGCGGAGTGCAGCACCCGCGGATGTTCAAGGATCTGTTCGATCACGTGCCGGACTTCCGCAATGCTTTCCTGACTTGTGCGGCCGCTTGTCGCCGGCTCCTGGATCGTGACCTGGAGACGGTCATGTTTGGGGAAGACGACAAATACCGGACGGCTTCCTTCGAAGAAATCAGTGTCATGATTTTCTCCGTGCAATTCGCCATGGCGCGTTCGCTAGAACTGTTCGGAGTTCAGCCCGCTTATCTCGTCGGACACAGCATGAGCGAATACGTTGTGGCTACCCTAGCGGGCATTCTAAAAGTGGAAGATGCTGTTGAGCTGACGATCGCTCGGAGCCGTGCGGTGGCAAATATTGGTATCGATGGTGCTATGCTTGCGGCCGGATGCGGCCCGAGCGAGGCTGAGCGTATCCTCACGGAGGACGCTTGGCGTGATCGAGCAGAAGCTGGCGAGATCGGCGTCGGTATCGTGAACTCAAATACCGACGTCGTGTTCACCGGCAAGCGGGAACTTCTGGAAAGGCTTCAGGAAAGTCTCGAACATCGACAGATCACCAACAACCTCCTTATTACAGCTGGCGTCCCCAGCCATTCGCCGCTGATGAAAGGAGCGACTGACGCCATCGACGCGCGGGTCCGTACACTCGAAAAGGGCCTGCCGAATGTGGCCATTGCTCTCAACTCAGGAGCTCTGCATGAAGCGAAAATACCCTTGCAGGACACCTACTTGAGCAGGCAAGCGATCGAGCCTCTCCGATTTGATCGTGCTCTCAAGCCCGTTGTCGCGGCTGGTGTAGCTGCACTCGTTGACATCGGGCCCTCACGAAATCTGGCGCGTCTGGCACAGGGAGCAATCAACTCAGAGGACCGGAAGACCCGAATTCCATCGATCGTCCCAGCCGCGCGCGACGAGAACGATGAACAATCCACTGACCGCCATGTCCTTCTGGAATGCCTTGGGGCACTCTGGGCCGCGGGTGTTGCGGTGGATTGGAAACGGGCCAGTGATCAATTGGAACCGTTCGGTACTCGCCGTCGCATTTCCCTTCCAACGTACTCATTCGACGGTCACCGATGCTGGCCGGACGATCAGCTTGCGAGGCGGACGGTTCCGCGGCAGTCCGGGGAGCGAGAACAGCAAAGGGGAGAAGAGTTCACGACGCCAGACGAGTAGTAATAAGAGGAGAAAAGGGTTATGGCAGAAAAAGTAGTCGAACCAGGAAAACTAAACATGTTTAGCAACGATGATCCGAGGAAAATTTTTCTTGATGAAGTTAAAAATATTATCGGAGATAACGAAATATGCTTGGACGATAACTTTTTTGATGTTGGGGGAGACAGCCTTATCGCCGCAGAGCTCCAAGCTAATTTGGATAAAAGCAACAATTGGAGGTCGCCGCAATTGGATGAGATAATTGAGGCGGCGACGTTCGGCGACCTGTACGAGCGAATATGCATCCGTAACCATCCGTCGAAATAAGGACACCTCGAACTTGCTAGACTGAATGTCCCAGGAGAACATTTGGTCTAGAGCGGAGACGCAGCTGAACACACAGCTCTGTTTCTGGCTTCGGCGAGACTGGGAGCGGACCATCTTCCGTCCGCATGCGCCAGACTCGACGCACACTTCCCAAAGGGAATGCCAAAATCGGACTCTTCTGTCAGGCTGTAACCACTGGATCTGCGAAATTGCTACCGCACATGGACATTTGGCACCCAGGTGGTCGGCGGCGACAGTCGATATTTGATGAATGCGCATACACCATGCACATCAAATGTATCTGCACGACCCTGGAGGCCAGAATGACGTCGCAAATCGAGAGCTGCCTTGGAATTCTGGGTTTGGAACCTGCCTTGCCACCCAGCGTGGCGCCGCCGGCGCCGCCGTCCGGCTCGCTGTTTAGTTCAGCTACTTTCGAGTTTCCCGTCATATCAGAAACCGTCGAAGGAGCTTGGGCGGATGTTGTCATGCTGGGCGAACCTGCGCTCCAGCCGGC
>NZ_VFTQ01000059.1:0-11666 GCF_006439475.1 Mesorhizobium sp. B2-8-9
GTTAAGCCGAACGGGCAGCCGGTGATGATCGCGGTGGTCGGCAGCGTCGGGTTCACATTGGTGCCGCCGCGCAACATCGTCGAGCGTCCCCAAGCGATGATCGCAACCGCCAGTACTGCCAGCACTACGCCGAGCACGATGGTCAGCGGGCGGCCGCCGATCGCCAGCGGCCAGACATAGCGCAGCGCCAGCATCGCGATCAGCGCCACGAGAAAGAGCAGCGGCGGAAACACCACCACGCCCGGATTGTCCGCTTTGTCATCCATAGCCATCTTCATCGACCAGGCGCCATTGCCGCCACTATGCACGGACGCGCATCGTCCAGCAATTCGTGACTTGATCCTGCCTAGGCGATGTGCAGCCCGGCATATCGGGAACACAACCGTGGCGCGCGCGTTCACTATCGCCGATCGACAGGGATTGCGCGGATGAGCAAGACAGCCGTTTGGGTGGCGCTGATCGCCATCGTTCTCGTGGGCCTCTATTTGTTGCAGGCCAATGGCATGATCCGGTTCTGATCAGGGCGGCGCGTCACCATTAGCGGGCTCCACAGCAGCGACTCCCTCCGCACCCGCTCGCTGCCTTCTGTTCTTCCAGCCAGCGGTCGCGCGGCTTGCAGCTTGACGGCCGTGGCGACAGCTCGACCTCAACCGTCCCGCCAACAAGGCTCGGCTGGGCTGCCCGGTGCAGTTCGATGGGGCGCACGCCGTCGCTGACCTCGAAGGTCAGCTTCGCCGCCTGATCGAGAGCGACATGGTCCGAAACCTTGCGGATGATCGCGGCGAACTTGCCGGCTGGCATATGGACCGGTCCGCCTTGGTCCACGTCCCACAGCTGGACGAATATCTCCGACCATGATTCCGGATTCGCTTCGCAATCCAGCGCCGAGAACTGTCCCGCCTTCACCTCGGTGACGTGGTAGCCAGGCTTTACCGGCCGCCCGTCATAGCGGAACACCAGTGGCTTGTCCTTGTAATCGGCCAGCGCCGCCAGCAGATCGCCGATGGTCAGGTCGGAGGGGTCCATAGGAGCGATGTTTTTCCGATTGTCAGAAGAGAGCATGTCGGCTATTCCTCATTTCAATATTTCAAGGATTGTTGAAACGTGGATGAACGTCAAGCCCTGACCGCCTTTGGCGCGCTGTCGCAGGAAACACGGCTGCGCCTGCTGCGGCTGCTGGTCGTTGCCGGCCCGGAAGGCATTGCCGCCGGCTCGCTCGCCGAGCAGGTCGAGGTCTCGCCCTCCAATGTCAGCTTCCACCTCAAGGAACTCGAGCGCGCCGGTCTTGTGACCGCGCGGCGCGATGCCCGCTCGATCGTCTACAGCGCCGAGTTCGATGCGCTGTCCGGATTGATCCGCTTCCTGATGGAGGATTGCTGCTCGGGCCGGCCCGAAATCTGCGCGCCGGCGCTTGCGGCATCTTGCTGCCAGCCGGGCGAGGAGAGCCAGCAATGACCGTCACGCCCGCTACAAAACTCAAGGCTAGCTAATGAACACTTTCGATCTGCCGCGCCGGTTCGCGGCTGAAGCTTTGGGCACCGGTCTGCTGGTGGCGACCGTCGTCGGTTCCGGCATCATGGCCGAGACGCTGACGCATGACACCGCGCTGGCGCTGCTTGGCAACACGCTAGCAACCGGCGCCATGCTGGTGGTGTTGGTCACCGTGCTCGGGCCGATCTCCGGCGCGCATCTCAATCCGGCCGTTTCGCTGGTGTTTTGTCTCAACCGGTCGCTGCCTGCTCGCGATCTCCCTGCCTATCTGTTCGCGCAGGTCGTCGGTGGAATCGCCGGCACGATCGCCGCGCATCTCATGTTCGCCCTGCCGGCGCTGGAGGTCGCGACGAAACTGCGTGCCGGGCCGGCGCAATGGTTCTCGGAAGTGGTCGCGACATTCGGCCTTGTCGCCGTCATTCTCGCTGGCCTCCGCTTCGAGCGGCGGGCCGTGCCGTGGCTGGTCGGGCTCTATATCACAGCGGCCTATTGGTTCACGGCATCCACTTCCTTCGCCAATCCCGCCGTCGCCGTGGCGCGCTCCATCACCGACACTTTTTCCGGCATCAGGCCGCTCGATCTGCCGGGCTTCGTCGTCGCCGAATTGCTAGGCGCCCTGACCGCGCTCGCGTTGATGGGCTGGCTGCTGCGGCCCGCGGCCATTCCACAACCCTTGAAAGCAGAGCCATGACGGTCACGATCTATCACAACCCCGACTGCGGCACCTCCCGCAACACGCTCGCCATGATCCGCGCCAGCGGCGAAGACCCTGTCGTGATCGAATACCTCAAGACGCCGCCGGACCGCGAAAGGCTGCTCGAACTGATCGCCGCGATGGGGATTTCTGCGCGCGATTTGTTGCGGGAGAAGGGCACGCCTTACGCCGAACTCGGCCTCGCCGATCCGAAATGGAGCGACGATGAGCTGATCGATTTCATGCTCGCCCATCCGATCCTTATCAACCGGCCCATCGTCGAGACGCCGAAAGGGACAAAACTGTGCAGGCCGTCGGAAGCGGTGCTGCCGCTGCTCGACAATCCGGTGCGGGAGTTCGTCAAGGAGGATGGCGAGAAGGTCGCCTATCCGCCAGGGCAAGCCTGATTGGAAGCCACCGCGCCCATCGCACACAACCGCCGCGTCCTCGTTACGGCTCTTGGCATCACGCAGATTCTCGCCTGGGGATCATCCTACTACCTGCCCGCGGTGCTTGCCGCGCCGATTGCTAGAGATACCGGTTGGTCGTTCGCCTCGGTCGTTGCCGGGCTATCCTGCGGGCTCCTGCTTGCCGGGCTGGTGTCCCCCGTCACCGGGCGGCTGATCCAGCGCCACGGTGGGCGGCCGGTGCTTGCCGCCAGCTCGTTGCTGCTGGCTGCTGCGCATTTGCTGTTGGCGACGGCGACCGACTATCCTCTTTATCTGGCTGCATGGCTGCTCATGGGCTTGGGCATGTCGAGCGGCCTCTACGATGCCGGCTTCGCCACACTCGGCCGCCTCTATGGACAGAGCGCGCGCGGCGCCATCACCAACCTGACGCTTTTCGGCGGCTTTGCCAGCACCGTCTGCTGGCCGATCAGCGCCTTCCTTGTCGAGCATGGCGGCTGGCGCACCGCCTGCCTTGCCTATGCCGCGATCCATTTGGCAATCTGCTTGCCGCTCCATCTGTGGATAATACCGTCGCCTCCGGCCGCCGCGCCTGCGCCGGTCAAAGACAGGTCGAAAGAGGCATCGGCCACCGACAGAGCGCGGGCGCGCTTCATTCTGCTGGCCTCCATTCAGACCTTGGCCGCACTGGTCGCGTCCATGCTCTCCATGCATCTGCTGACGCTGCTGCAATTGCGCGGCGCGAGCCTGGCAGCCGCCGTCGGACTTGGCGCGCTGGTCGGCCCTTCACAAGTCGGCGCTAGAGTGGCGGAGCTGCTGATCGGCCGCAACCGGCACCATCCGATCTGGACGATGCTGACATCCGTGACGCTGCTTGCCGCCGGAATCTGGCTGCTCCTGACGAGCCAGACTTTCGTTGCTCTCGCCTTGATCCTTTATGGCGCGGGTAACGGCATCCATACGATCGCGCGCGGCGCGCTGCCGCTGGTGCTGTTCGACCCGCAGCAATATGCGGTGCTGATGGGCAAGCTCGCGACGCCCAGCCTCATCGTCCAGGCGGCGGCTCCGTCCGTTGGAGCGGTGCTTCTTGGCACGGGCGGCGCCAATCTTGTCCTGGCCACGCTGGCGCTCGCGGCAACGCTCAACGCGGGGCTGTGTATTTGCCTGCTTGCGAGCATGCGCCGCTGATCCTTGAAGCGGTTCATCGCCCCACGAAATCGCCGAGCTGTCCCGGGCTTTCTCGCCGCTCCAGAGGGAACCCGCCACACATTTTTGACGCGACGGCAATCCGCGTGACGCTCGTCGGGCGATAAACGAATACCGCGCCGCGCAAAAAACCCGACCCGGCAATTGCCGGGCCCAATTCTCTTGATTGATTCACAGTCGCGAAGCGTCCCTGTTCAGTCGCGATGCTCCGGCATCGCCTTGAGCTGATCCTTCGTCCAACTGGTGACTGCATGCACGTCGCCGTCCTCGTCGCGCATGAAATCGAGCTGGCTGGCTGTGACGGCCACCGGCTTGGCACCGATGCCGAGAAAGCCGCCGACATCGATGACGACTTGGCTGCCGTGCAGGTGGTCGACCGAGCCGATCTTCTCGTCATCCGGGCCGTAGATGGTGGCGCCTTCGAGGATGTCGGGCGTCAGCTCGGCGTTGGTCAGTCTTACGTGGCTGGTGTGGTCCATGGCGCATCTCCTGTGGTTGTACAGGGATGAACCTCTGATCGGGGCGAGGGTTCCGCCGACGGAGCGAAAAGCGAGCGCTGCTCAGCGAAGCGCTGCCCAGCCCGTCACGAGGACGAGGACAAGCGTGACCACCGCTCCGGAGACATAGAGGATCGTCCTGACGCTGCCGCCCTTGGCGGCATTTCCGCCGCGCAGGTAGATGATCATGTGGACGAAACGTAGCGCCAAGTGAACCCAGACGAGCACGGCGAGCGTCACCGGCTCGACGCCAACCATCATCGCCAGCAACACGGGCACGACGAAGGGCCCGAGCGCCTCGACCGAGTTCATGTGGACGCGATCGATCCGGTAAAGAGAGTTGTCGTCGTCCGCCGGGATCACCGGCCCTGAAAGCTTGCCTGCAAAACCCTTGGACGAGCCTGAGTAGATCGCCAGCGCGACCGACTGGAGGCAGAGCGCAAGCACGCCGAGGGTGCTCAACCAATAGGCTTCCATTGTTTCCAGTGCTCCTCCGATCGCCACCATGCCGGCCATGCCCCCAGGGGGTGCCGCTGTCAGGCCGCCCGGGAAAAGAGCGCCTGGAACCGCTGCAGGTAGAGCGGCCAGCCCTGATCGCCGTCGACTCCGCTGCGTACGCCTTCCCAGCCTTGGCCATGCCGTTCGATATGGCGGTGCTCGATTTCGACCCGGGTCCGGTTTTCCGCCTCGGCCGTGAAGCGGACCTCCCACTCGCTCGTCCTGGCGAGGTCGGTTTCGATCTGCCAACGCGGGCTGATATCCCAGCTCAGAAGCAGCCGGTCGGGCGGATCGTAGGCCAGCACGCGGGCGAAGCGGCACTCTGAGCCATCGACGCCGCGGTCGTAGACGTGGCCGCCGACGCGCGGCTCGAAGATCGTTTCCGCGATCGGCACGGCAAGCAGATTGTGCTCGCGCGGCTTGAAGCTGCCGAAATCCTCGGTGAACACTTTGAAGGCGCGCGCGATCGGCGCCTCGACGACGACGGAATGCCTTACGGGAGCAGGTGCCGGTTGCTTGATCATGTCTCGTCCTTTGTCGGTTGCTCGACGGCCAGCTTGTAGGCCGCAAGCGTCTTCACCCAGAACTGGTCGATCTCCGCGCGAAACGCCGCGAGCCCGTCCGGATCGATCCGGTAAATGCGCTCCTTGCCGGAGCGCGTATCAGCCACCAGCCCGGCATCCTTGAGCACCTTCAGATGCTGCGAGACGGCCGGCCGCGTCACGGGCAGCGCATTGGCGAGCCCGCTGACAGAACTGGGTCGGTCGACCAGCAGTTCGAAGATCGTGCGTCGCGTCTGATCGCCGAGCGCAGTCCAGTATTTCGCGTTAGTAGCCACTAACGCGAAATTAGGGCGAGATGATTGTGCTGTCAACCCAGGTGGAGAGTGCCACCTGTGGCCGGTCCGATTGGCTGGACAACAGCCTCTTGGGGCAAGATTTTCCGTTCATTTCCGTGAAATCAGCGCAACGCCGGGGATTGGTGGAGGCCGCCCCAACCTCGTCATTCTATGGCGGAGCAAGGAGCGAAGCGACGCGGCGCAGGCCATAGAAATGACGATCGCGATGGCGTTTCGGCCAATCTCCAACGCGTGCCACCTGTCAACGCAAACAGAGCCGACCGGTCAAAATCTCAATGCAGTGCCACTAATCGACACCGCGCTTGCGTGCTTGCAGATCGCGCGCCGCTTGCTCGATCGCAGCGCGGTCGTTGCCCAGCCTGTCGAGCAGCTCTTGTGCCTCGTCGCCCGAAATGCCGGTGCGCATGGCAAGCGCCTCCACCGTCAGCACATCCGCGCTGTCGATCTCGCGCGTTTCTGGCAGCGCATCGTCCGCCGTCATCGGCAGGGCGGCCTCGCGGTCGATCTCCAACTCCGCCTGATGCCAGTGCCGTTCGTGATTGCCCAGGATGCCGCCCTCGCGCTGAAAGATCTCATAGGCACGCTGCCTGATCTTCTCGGTCCGATCGTCGTCGTCCATCGCCGTTCCTCCTTGCGTGTCACAAGAACGCAGGACAGGGCGGAACGATCCGCGTCGTTCACGAAGTGATCGGGTGCTGTGCTGCCGGTCAACATGCCGGGCGTGGCGACAATCGCGCAGGTGGTTCCCCCACTCCGTCTCGGCGCTGCGCGCCGAGCCACCTCTCCCCCCTCCGGAGGGAGAGGAAACGCCAATCGCCGGAGGCGAGCAATGGCAATCGCCAAGTAGAGAGGAAATAGCAATGCCGAGGTCGCGACGTTGCCGGTCAGCATTTCCTCTCCCTCCGGAGGGGGGAGAGGTGGCTCGGCGAAGCCGAGACGGAGTGGGGGACGGCGCTGAAAATTATCGGCCACGTCCGCGGCCATTCCGATCCGAATAGTAAGCCTGGCTGCCCGCCGCTTGCCCCTTACGGCCCGTATATCGCCACCGCTTTGCCGAACATGCCAGGCTCCGGCTTTACGCCGAGCCCCGGCCGTTGCGGCACGGCGATGTGCCCTTGCTTGATGACGACCGGCTGCTTCTGGTCGAAATGGCCCTTGATGTATTCCTGGGCGATCCAGGCTCCTTCCATGCGGCGCGGCTCGACGGTGGCGGCCAGATGCACGCAGGCCGCCGCGATGATGTCGCCGCCCCAGGCGTCGTCGCAACTGTGCGGCAGCGAGCGGATGGCGCAGAGATCGCGCACGGTCGTCATCTTCGTCAGGCCACCCAGACGTGTCACCTTGAAGCCGAAGCCGTCGGCGATGCCCAGCGAGATGGCCCGCAGCACGGCGTTCTGATCCTCGGTGCTCTCGTCGAGATAGACCGGATGCGTCATGCGGCCTTTCAGCGTCGCGATCTCGTCCATCGTGTTGCAGGGCTGCTCGAAGACGAAGGGAATTTGCTGGCAGAGCCGGTCAAGATGGATCGCTGCGGCCACCGTCAGGCCCCGGTTGCCGTCGACCGCTAGCCGAGCCTTGTAACCGACCGCTTCCCAGACCTTGTGAACGACGGCGACGTCTTCCTCCAGGTTGCGGCCTCCGATCTTGACCTGCAGGCGCGGGTAACCGGCGCTCACCTTGCCGGCGGCGATCCTCGCCGTCTCGTCCGGGGCGCCGACGATCAGCGAATAATAGGCCGGCACGCGGTCGGTCAGCGCGCCGCCCAGCAGCGTCGAGACCGGCACGCCGAGTTTTTGGCCGAGCAGGTCGAGGAACGCCATGTCGAAGGCGGCCTTGGCGTAGCCGTGGCCGTTGAGCCGCTCGTCCATCTGCTTGGCCAGAAGCCGGATCGAGGCGATCTCCGAACCGATCAGCCCCGGCGCGATTTCGGCGATCGCCGCGCGGGCGCCCAGCGCATGATGCGGCTGGTAGACCGGGCCGATCGGGCAGGTCTCGCCCCAGCCGGCAAAACCGTCATCGGTAACGATCTCGACCAGCGTCGAATCCAGCGCCTCCACATCGGCGCTGGCCATCCGGTAGACGCCGCCTTTGACCGGCAATTGCGCCGAATAGACGTTGATCCGATCGATACGCATACGGCTTCCCTCCGAAGGACACGTCGGCAACGGGCCTTTGTAGGCCCCGCCTATTACATCCGCGCCCTGGCCGAGGTCGGATCGTAAGGCGAATCCGCGATCACCTCGGCGACCTTCCAGTCGCCCAGAATCGCGACGTCGAGCTTGGTGCCGGGTTTCGAAAACGGTTCAGGCAGCAGCGCCAGCGCCACGTCATGTCCGAGCGCGTAGCCGTAGCCGCCCGACGTGATGCGCCCAACCAGCGCGCCGTCGCTATAGAGCCCTTCATTGGCAAGCGTGCTGGCGCCGTCGGTCTCGATCCTGAGCGTCACGGATCGCCGCTGGTCGTTACGCTCCTTGTATTTTAGAACCGCGTCGCGCCCGACGAAGTCGCCCTTGTCGAGCCGGATGAAGCGCTCCAGCCCGCTCTCCAGCGCGTTGAGCTCCGGGTTCATGTCGCGATACATGGCGCGATAGGATTTCTCGAGCCTGAGCGACTCCAGCGCGTGCAGCCCGACCAGCCGCATGCCGTGCTTCTCGCCTTCCTTGAGGATCGCGTCGAGCAATCGCCGCTGGTAGGGCAGGGGGTGATAGAGTTCCCAACCGAGCTCGCCCTCATAGTTCACCCGCAGCAGCCGCACGTCGCTTGCCAAGGCTACGCTGCCGGTCTTGACGCCGAACCAGGGAAAACTTTCGTTGGAAAGGTCGATCTCCGTGAGGGGCTGCAGCACGGCCCGCGCGTTCGGCCCGACGACGGTAAAGCAGCCGCGGTCGTTGGTGACGTTCTTCAAGGATACGCTGCCGTCGGCGGGAAGCAGTCTTGAAAGGTCGTCGAAGTTCCAGCGTTCGGCACGCGGCGTCGAGATCAGGTAGAACAGGTCCTCGCCAAGCCGCGCCACCATATATTCCGCCTGCACGCCACCGCTGGTGGTGAGGTGATGCGCCAGCGTCACCTTGCCGACGGCCGGCAGGCGGTTGGCGATGATCCGGTCCAGCCAGGCGGCCGCGCTGGGACCTGACACCTCGAACTTGGTCATCGGCGTCATCTCGACCAGGCCGACGGCGTTGCGTACCGCCTGTACTTCCTCGCCGACGAGGTTTCCCTTGGGCGTCCAGCGCCAGCTATATTGGTCCTTGGCCTCGACGCCGTCGCGCGCGAACCAGTTGGGCATTTCCCAGCCATTGAGCACGCCCCAAACCGCTCCCAGTTCCGTCAGCCGGTCGTAGGAAGGTGCGGTCTTCTGCGGCCGAGCAGCGGGCATGTCCTGTCCCGGGTATTTCTGCTCGGCATGCGTGCCCCACGCCTCGCGCACCTTCTCGCGCGTCCATTCCTTGTTGGCGTAGTCGCCGAAGCGGCGCGGGTCGAGATCGGATGTATCGATACTGTTGCCGCCTTCGACGATCCGCTCCGACAAATAGTAGCCGATCGCTCCGCCCCACAGGATGCCGCCCGGCACGCCTTCGGCCAGCCAGACATTGGGCAGGCCCCAAGCCTGCCCCATCAAGGGCAGCTCGTCCGCCGTCATCTGGAACGGGCCACGCACATTGGCCTTGATGCCGACGCGCCCGAGCGCAGGCACCAGCTGCAGCGCCTGCTCCCAGTTCCACGACACCGCCTCGAAATCCTCTTCCAGCAGATCGGCGCCGAACCAGGACGGCACGCCATCCTCGGCGAAGAGTTTCAGGTGTTCGGTGCGCTCATAGGGACCGAACATCAGCCCGTCGCCTTCCTCGCGCAGATAGCCCTCGAAACCTTCGTCGCGCAGGATCGGCATTTCGGGGCGGCCCGCGCGCTTGCGCTCCACCACCTCCGGCACCGCTTCGGTGATCCAGTACTGGTGCAGGATGGGGATCGCCGGGATCTCCAAGCCAAGCAGCGCGCCGGTCTGGCGCGCGTAATTGCCGGTGGCGCAAATCACATGCTCGCAGGTGATGTCGCCCTTGTTGGTCTCGACCAGCCATTCGCCGGAAGCGGTCCGCTTGAAGCCAGTGACCTCGGTGTTGAGATAGACCTTGGCGCCGAGATCCCGCGCACCCTTGGCCATGGCATGCGTCACGTCGGCCGGCGCGATATGGCCGTCATCGGGATGGTAGAGCGCGCCGAGCATGTCCTTGTTGTCGAGTAGCGGCCAGAGCTTGCGCGCCTTGTCGGGGGTGAGCAATTGCGCCCGCATCCCCTGCACCTCGGCCACGCTCATATAGCTCTTGAATTCATCGAGTCGGTCTCTCGAATTGGCGATGCGCAGCTGTCCGCATTTGTGCCATCCGACCGGCTGCCCGGTCTCCGCTTCGAGACCCTCATAGATTTCGATCGTCTTGTTGATCATCCGCCCGACATTTATGTTGCGGGAATAGGACGGGATCAGCCCCGCCGCATGCCAGGTCGAGCCGGCGGTGAGCTGCGTGCGCTCGAGCAGCGCGACATCGGTCCAGCCGCGCTTGGCCAGGCCATAAAGAATACCCGCGCCGACGCATCCGCCGCCAACGATCACCACCCGCGCATGTGCTTGCATCGAACCACCAAATCCGGACCATTCTCCAAACCGCGCCGTCGAAGCTAACAGGCGAGGCAAGGCGGTGTAACGTTCTGAAAAACTGAGGATGACGATAAATTGGGCTTATGCAGCGATCCGCGCTTGGCGGATCGCGACCCGCCGGCTCTCACTGCACTTGCCCGTCCTGCGCCGTCTCGTCCTTGAAGTCGACTTTGGTGCCCGGCTTGACCATGGCGGCGAGGTCCTCGGCGTCCCAGTTGGTCAGCCGGATGCAGCCATGCGAGAAGGTGGTGCCGATCTTGCCCGGGTCAGGCGTGCCGTGGATGCCGTAGCTCTCGATGGAGAGATCGATCCATACCGATCCGACGGGATTGTTGGGCCCCTTGGCGATGGTGAAGGGCCGCTTGCTCTTGACGCCCTTGAAGGCGAATTTCGGATTGTAACGATAGGTCGGATTGTGCACCACGCGCTTGACCTCGGCCGTGCCGCTCGGCGCCGGCTTTTCCTCGCTGCCGATCGAGGCAGGATAGACCGCGAGCGCTTTGCCCGACGCATCGAGCGCGCGCACCTGGCGGGCACCCTTGTCGACCTCGACGCTTGCGACGGCCGCGGGAGGATCGCCACGGCCGACATCGGGCACCACCAACGTGGTGTCGGCCTTCCTGAAACCGGCTTTGGGATTGAGCAGCCTCAGCAACTGTTCGCTGACATGGAAGCGCTCCGCCAGTTTTTCCCGCGCATTGCGATAGCCGAGCCGCTTCAGACGCGCCATCCGCTCCATGCGGGCGGGGATGCGCCTGGTGAACGGCCCGCGCACATCCTTGGCCGTGACCTCGTAGTTTGTCAGCACCGGCCCGGCGAAAGTCGCCGCGAGCTTGTCCCAAGTCTCGCGGGTGAGCTTGCCGTCGGAGGGCAGTCCGTTGGCCGCCTGGAAGGCTGCGACGCCCTTGGAGAAATTGTCGGAAAGGCGGCCGTCGATCAGGCCGGGGGAGAAGCGGGCGCGATCGAGAAGGATCTGCGCTCTGAGCACCATCGGATCGACGCCCTTCGGCGCGCCCTCGCTGAATTGCGCCTGGTTGACAGCGGCGAGGTCGAGCTTGGCTGCCAGCGTCCCGCCGCACGCGAGCACCAGCGCCAATCCAGCGATAACAAGCAGCCTGATCATCGACGTCACTCCAGGATCGCGGCAAGAGCCTGTCTCTATGACGCGGCACGATCGATGTGGTTCCTGTCGCGAGGAGCCGCACGAAGATCATCACGAGTGTGCGCTTTCTCCCATATATGTTTGAATTTTAAGCTGGAAACCAGTTCCCATGAATGCAGAGAACTGGCATTATGGTCTCAGGGCCTGCGCATTTTCTTATTCCATGGCCCCTTGTCCTGGTAACCGGCGGCTCCCCAACAC
>NZ_VFTQ01000006.1:0-288487 GCF_006439475.1 Mesorhizobium sp. B2-8-9
TGTCCGAAAGGACGACCAGGATTCATTCGGTCTCCTTCCCACTTCAACCATACACCAGAACCAACACACAGGATTCTCGGGTCTGCGCGCGTCGCTTTGCTCCTTGCTCCGCCCTAGAATGACGAAGCAGAAGGGGCATCGCCACCTACGCCCCGTTGATCATCGCCTCGATATTATAGCCGTCGGGATCGAACACGAAACAGGCGTAGTAATGTTCCGCATAATCCGGACGCGGTCCGGGCGCCCCATTGCCCGCCGCGCCTGCATCGAGCGCCGCCCGATAAAACTCATCGACCTCTGCCTTGCTCTTCACCCGGAAGGCGACATGCAGATGGGTGAGCGGCGGCTTCTCGCCGGTGCGCTGGATCTCGAACAGGGAGCTGTTGCCGACATCGAACGCCCAGAACACGCCTTCCTTGCCGAAGGAGAGGCGATAGCCCAGAGGCGCGAAAGCCTGCTCGTAGAAGAGCTTGCTCTTGGTGAGGTCGCTCACTTCGATGGTGATGTGGTCGATCATTGTCGTCGATGGATATGTTTGGCAGCGAGGCCTTAGGCACGGTAGGCGTAGCTGGCGGCAGCTACGCCTCTACATACTCCGCCAGGCTGACGCCTTTCGGCACATCCAGCCCGTCCGCACGTAAGCCTTCGATGTGGAAGCGGATCGCATCACGGATTTCGGTTTCCACTTCAGCTACCGTCGCTCCGGTGGCGATGCAGCCTGGCAGGTCGGGCACATATGCAGAAAAGTTCTTTCCGGCTTTTTCGATCACCACGGCGTAACGCATACCATCACTCCTTCAGGCCGGACTGCTTGAGGATGCTGTTCAACGTTCCTGGTGCAACCTCTTCAGACGGCTTGCCGGCCACGGTGACGCGGCCGGCTTTGGTCTTATGCTTATATTGGCGATGGCTGCCCTTGGTTGCAACCAAATACCAGCCGTCGGCCTCCAGCATGCGAATAACTTCGCGGACTGTAAGCCGAGGCGGCATCTAGCTTCTCAGCTGCATCCGCTCGTGCTTCCACACGTGTCGCACTTCTCGCAGGTGCCGTTCCGCACCATGGTGAAGTTGTGACACTCGGAGCATTCGTTGCCGGTGTAGCCCTGGAGAAGCGATTGCTGGCGCCTTGTCGCGGCGAGCTTTTTCGCTTCGGCCGCCTCGTTGGCGGCAGCGTCGGTGAATAACGCCTCGGCGCCGCCGGCGGCTTCGGCTTCTTCTTCCACCATATCCTCGGCCAGTTCCCTGGCGCGCTCCTCATAGTCGCGCTTGTAGGCGATAGCCTCGTCGCTTGCCGGCTTCAGCGCCAGCACGTTGGAGCCTGAGAAGGCCGTCGGCGCAGCGCGGGCAGGGGCGGTCGACGGCCCAGAGCCGCCGAAACCCTTCGGGTCTGAACCAGCAGCGGACACCAGCTTCACCGGCGAGGCGCCGCGATAGAGGCCCTTGGAGAAGGGCGTCGCCTTGCCTTCGGTGATGCCGCGGCCGAGCGCGGTCTTGTCGAAGTCCGACTGGTCGACATGGGCGAGATCGTGGCGGCCGAGATAGGAGACCGCGAGCTCACGGAACACATAGTCGAGGATCGACGTCGCGTTCTTGATCGCGTCGTTGCCCTGCACCATGCCGGCCGGCTCGAACTTGGTGAAGGTGAAGGCCTCGACATATTCGTCGAGCGGCACGCCATATTGCAGGCCGAGCGAGATGGCGATGGCGAAGTTGTTCATCATCGCGCGGAAGGCGGCGCCCTCCTTGTGCATGTCGATGAAGATCTCGCCCAGGCGACCGTCGTCGAACTCGCCGGTCCTGAGATACACCTTGTGGCCGCCGACGACGGCCTTCTGAGTGTAGCCCTTGCGGCGGTTCGGCAGTTTCTCGCGGTCGCGGTAGAGCCGCTCGATGACGCGCTCGACGATCTTTTCCGTCACCTGCACGGCGCGCTGCGCGGCGGGCGCCGCGATCAGCTGCTCGACCGCCTCGTCCTCGTCCTCGTCGTCATCGACGAGCAGCGAGGCATTGAGCGGCTGCGACAGTTTCGAGCCGTCGCGATAAAGCGCGTTGGCCTTCAGCGCCAGCTTCCACGACAGCATATAGGCGTTCTTGGCGTCCTCGACCGTCGCCTCGTTCGGCATGTTGATGGTCTTGGAGATGGCGCCCGAGATGAAGGGCTGCGCTGCCGCCATCATCAGGATGTGGCTGTTGATCGAGAGCGAGCGCTTGCCGATCTTGCCGCAGGGGCTGGCGCAATCGAACACGGGCAGATGCTCGGCCTTGAGGAAGGGCGCGCCTTCCAAGGTCATCGCACCGCAGACATGGATGTTGGCGGCGTCGATGTCCTTCTTCGAGAAGCCGAGAGCTGGCAGCATCTCGAAGGAGATGTCGCCGAGCTGCTCGTCGGTGAAGCCAAGCGTCTCCTTCACCCAGTCGGCGCCGAGCGTCCACTGGTTGAACACGAACTTGATGTCGAAGGCCGACTTCAGCGCTGCATTCAGCGCCGCGATCTTCTCGTCGCTAAAACCCTTGGCCTTCAGCGAGGAGGGGTTGATGCCGGGCGCCTGGTTGAGGTTGCCGTGGCCGACCGCATAGGCCTCGATCTCGGCGATCTGGCTCTCGGAATAGCCCAGCGTGCGCAGCGCTTCCGGCACGGCGCGGTTGATGATCTTGAAATAGCCGCCGCCGGCGAGCTTCTTGAACTTCACCAGCGCGAAGTCGGGCTCGATGCCGGTTGTGTCGCAATCCATGACGAGGCCGATCGTGCCGGTCGGCGCGATGACGGTTGCCTGCGCATTGCGGTAGCCATGCTCCTCGCCGAGCTCGATGGCGCGGTCCCATGCGGCGCGGGCATGCTCGGCCAGCGCCTGCTGCTTCAGGTCGGAGGCGACCAGCGGCACCGGGTTGACGGCGAGCTTCTCATAGCCGTCCTTGTCGCCGTAAGCGGCGCGGCGGTGATTGCGCATGACGCGCAGCATGTTCTGGGCGTTGCGGTCATAGTCCGGGAAAGCGCCGAGCTCGGCGGCCATTTCGGCCGAGGTCGAGTAGGCGACGCCGGTCATGATGGCAGTGAGCGCGGCGCAGATGGCGCGGCCCTCGTCGGAATCGTAGGGGATGCCTGAGGTCATCAGCAGGCCGCCGATATTGGCGTAGCCGAGGCCGAGCGTGCGGTATTCGTAAGAGAGCTTGGCGATCTCCTTGGACGGGAACTGCGCCATCATCACCGAGATTTCGAGCACGATGGTCCACAGCCGAACGGTATGCTCGTAAGCGGCGATGTCGATCGTGCCGTCTTCGCGGCGGTAGGGCAAAAGGTTGATCGAGGCGAGATTGCAGGCCGTGTCGTCGAGGAACATGTATTCCGAGCACGGGTTGGAAGCCCGGATCGCACCGGCGGAGGCGCAGGTGTGCCAGTCGTTCATCGTCGTGTTGAAGTGCAGGCCCGGATCGGCGGAAGCCCAGGCGGCGTAGCCGATCTTTTCCCACAGGTCGCGCGCCTTCAGCGTCTTCAGCACCTTGCCGTCCTTGCGGGCGGTGAGCTGCCAGTCGCCATCGGCCTCGACGGCGCGCAGGAAATTGTCCTTCAGCGACACCGAATTGTTGGAGTTCTGGCCGGAGACGGTGAGATAGGCGTCCGAATCCCAGTCGGTGTCGTAGGTCTTGAACGACATCGAGGTGTAGCCCTGGCGGGCGAACTGGATGACGCGGTAGATATAGTTCTCCGGCACGGCGTCCTTCTTGGCCGCCTTGATCTCGCGCTTCAGCGCGGTGTTCAGCGCCGGGTCGAAGCAGTCGTCGCCATGGCCTTCGCAATTGACGCAGGCCTTCATGATGGCTTCGAGATGCTTCTTGACGATCTTGGAACCGGTCACCAGCGAGGCGACCTTCTGCTCCTCATTGACCTTCCAGTCGATGAAGTCCTCGATATCCGGGTGGTCGGCGTCGACGATGACCATTTTCGCCGCGCGGCGCGTCGTGCCGCCCGACTTGATGGCGCCCGCCGCGCGGTCGCCGATCTTGAGGAAGCTCATCAGGCCGGACGAGCGGCCGCCGCCGGAAAGCTTTTCGCCCTCACCGCGCAGCATCGAGAAGTTCGAGCCGGTGCCGGAGCCGTATTTGAACAGGCGCGCCTCGCGCACCCACAGGTCCATGATGCCGCCCTCGTTGACGAGGTCGTCCTGCACGCCCTGGATGAAGCAGGCATGCGGCTGCGGGTGCTCGTAGGAGGACTTCGACTTGGTCAGCTTGCCGGTGAAGGGATCGACATAGAAGTGGCCCTGGCTCGGGCCGTCAATGCCATAGGCCCAGTGCAGGCCGGTGTTGAACCATTGCGGCGAGTTCGGCGCGACGCGCTGGGTGGCGAGCATATAGGCGAGCTCGTCGCGGAAGGCGCGCGCATCATCCTCGGATTTGAAGTAGCCGCCCTTGTATCCCCAGTAGGTCCATGTGCCGGCGAGGCGATCGAAGACCTGGCGGGCGTCGGTTTCCGAACCATAGCGCTCGGCCTCGGGCAGCTTGGCGAGTTCGGCCTCGTCGGCAACCGAACGCCACAGAAAGGAGGGAACGTCGTTCTCCTCAACCTTCTTCAGGCGCGCCGGCACGCCGGCCTTGCGGAAATACTTTTGGGCCAGGATGTCGGCCGCGACCTGGCTGAACTGCGCCGGCACATCGATATTGTCCAGGCGGAACACCACCGAGCCGTCGGGATTCTTGATCTCCGACAAAGCCTTGCGAAATTCGATCTCCGCATAGGCGGACTGATCTGGCTTGGTGAAGCGACGCTCGATGCGCATTGGTCCCGTTCCTTTGTGTCTATATATAGCGCCTTTCCCAAGGGATTGCTGCCCCACATGGCGAAAAGCGCAGTCCGCCGTTTGCCGGCATCGCGGGCGACGCCGACACTCTCCTCGTCGCGGGCGCTGCCATGCAGACAAGCAAACGCCTTTCCAGGCGCTTACCCAGGTTGCCGGCCGACCCGCGGGTCCTCAAACTGAAACTTTTGTCGATTCCCTCCATGGAGGGAGGTTCACACTATCTAGGGTCGAGCCTGCCTGCAAACACTAAATATAGTGTTAACAGATCATTTTTTCCAGGCCGACAATTCTCCCTTTCGCCCACCCAAGCCCTAACGATCCCAACGCTTCCGCCGGCCTCGTGAACAGGCGGAAATCCGGGCAAAACGCACAAAATCCGGGAAAAAAGACCGGCCTCAGAACTCTCCGGTCGCGCCCGCTACAGGAGCGCATGGCCTATAAAAAGCGACTCGTTCCGACCCGTCAAGGATTCGTTTGCGTAGCTTTTATGACCCCAACATCTTGTGTGTCACATATGTGGATAACGGGGACATAAGAAGCCCGGCTTTGCAGGCGCTTGACGCGGCGACCGGCCAAGCCGGAAGCCGTGTCGGGCCGATGGCTTTTCATTTTAGCTGGCTTGCACTATCTGTTGCGTTCGCGCGGGGGCGCGCCTTGTCAACACCAAAAGCATCCGCTACGCCCCGCTCATGACCGTTACCGTACGTTTTGCCCCATCGCCGACCGGCCGCATCCATATCGGCAATGCGCGCACCGCGCTGTTCAACTGGCTTTTCGCCATGAACAACAAGGGCCGTTTCATCCAGCGCTTCGACGACACCGACATTGCCCGCTCTACGCAGGAATATGCCGATTCCATTCTTTACGACTTGCATTGGCTGGGCATCTTCCCGGATGTCACCGAATACCAGTCGCGCCGCTTCGAGATCTATGACGCGGCGGTCGAGCGGCTGAAGGCGGCGCGGGTGCTTTATGCCTGCTACGAGACGCCGGAAGAGCTCGACCTGCGCCGCAAGGTGCGCCGCACGCGCGGCCTGCCTCCGGTCTATGGCCGCGAGGCGCTGACGCTGACGCCGGAGCAGGTGGCCGAGTACCAGTCGGATGGCCGCCGGCCGCATTGGCGTTTCCTGCTGCCCAACTACACCAACGACCCACTGCAGCCGGAGCGCACCGAGGTGCGCTGGAACGACCTGGTGCGCGGCGAGGAGACGGTCGACCTCGCCTCGCTGTCGGATCCTGTCCTGGTGCGCGAGGACGGCACCTATCTCTACACGCTGCCCTCGGTGGTCGACGACATCGAGATGGGTGTCAGCCATGTCATCCGCGGCGACGACCATGTCACCAACACCGGCGTGCAGATCGCCATCTTCAAGGCGCTGGGCGCCGAGCCGCCGGTCTTCGGCCACCACAATTTGCTCACCACAGTGTCGGGCGAGGGGTTGTCGAAGCGCACCGGCGCGCTGTCGATCGAAAGCCTGCGCGAGGACGGCATCGAGCCGATGGCCGTCGCTTCGCTGGCTGTGCTTGTCGGCACGTCGGAAAATGTCACCGCCGCGCATGATCTCAACGAGCTCGCCGGCCATTTTGACCCGGCTGCGACGTCCAAGTCCGCCTCCAAATTCGACCCGGACGAGCTCTTCGTGCTCAACCGCACGCTGATGCATCGCATGTCGTTCGAGGAAGCGCGCGACCGGCTGATGGTGCTGGGCATTTCCGGCGACAAGGCCGAGCCGTTCTGGATGGCGGTGCGCGGCAATCTCGACCGCCTGTCGGACGCGGTCGCTTGGTGGCGTATCCTGAGCGAGGGCCCGCAGGAGCCGGCGGAATTTTCCGGCGAAGACCGCGATTTCCTCAATCAGGCGTTCGACGTTCTCCCCGAGGAGCCGTGGAACGGCACGGTGTGGAAGGACTGGACCGGCAAGATCAAGGAAGCCACCGGGCGCAAGGGCAAGCCGTTGTTCATGCCGCTGAGGCTGGCCCTTACCGGGCGGACTTCGGGGCCGGAGCTTTCAGATCTATTGCCGCTGATGGGTCGGGAAGGAACGCTGGCCCGACGACCCTGACCTTGCGCTGATCGGGCGGCAGCGCCGAGACCGGCGACACCGGCACCTTGGTGGTCAGCCGCCTGATCGCATCAAGGTCGAGCCCGCCTTCGGCATTGGCGAGCGTTTCCGGATCGGCGCCCGGATCGGGCTTGGACGCCGGCATCGGTATGAAGCGCGCTGCCTCGCCGTTCGGCTGCGATTGTTCAGGATCAGGCGGGTTGCCGCCGATGATCGTGAAATTGCCGGCCTGCGCATTGCAGCCGCAGGTGGGCGGGCGCGAGTAATTGACCTGTTTGTAGAGATAGGCGGTCGGCAGCTCGCTGTAGGGTTGACCTGTCGCCGACGAGGTCATCGAGCCAGAGTCGTCGTCCATTCCGCGCGAATAGAAGACCTGCATCTCGGTACCTGGGCAGCTCGACTCGCAATTCTTCTGGTCGCGCTCGAAGTCACCGATGGAAGCGGCATTCGACATCGGGAAGAAATAGCCGTCGCAGGTGCGCACGCACATCGTGTGGAACTCGCCGCCCAGCCGGGGCAGGTCCATGCCGTCCGGCTGGTTGATGACGCGGCGAATGTTGCGCACGCTCGGATCATCGGGCGGCACGTCCGCCGAGTCCGGCATACCGGGGGCATCGGGCGTTTCGAGCTGCTGGTCCTGGCGGCCGAAAAGCTGCTCGAACAGATTGCCACCGCCATTGTCGCGGGCCGCCTCCCGAAGCGGGGCGCGGCGCGGCGCGATCTCGTCGTCGCGGCAGCCATTGGCATCGAGCGCCGCCAGGATGCGGCTGCGGTCGCGCCGCGTGCCGCCGGCGGCCAGCCGCTCGCGCTTGGCCTGCAATGTGTCGAGATTAGCGTTCATGCGCTCTATCGAGGCGTTGATCGCCGTGCATTGGCTGACATTGCGCGAAAACAGCGTGAAGCCGCAACCGGCGTCGCTTGCCCGGCCGCGGGCCTTGGCAAGCTGCTCGCGCTGCCTGGCGATCGCGTCGTCATATTTGCGGACGAGACCCGGCCCTCCGCCGCCACCGCGCGTCGCGGCGAGTTCGGCTTCGAGTTGCCGGCATATGCGAGAAGCTGCCTGGGTTTCAGCGGCGGCGACAGCTGAGCCTGCAAGCGCTGCAAGCAGCGTCGCAAGATGCATCAGCTTCAGCCCCTTCATTCTCGTGGAATCCCGATTGCCCGTGCCGGAAGGCTACCGCGTTCGTGGTTAACTGTTCGCTATGCGTTTCACCGTTTCACGGAAACGGCGAAACCTCCTATTTCTTTGTTTTTACGCAATTCCAGACGGAAAACCGCTCACACTTTTCCTGGAATTGCTCTTGTCTGCAACCCGGCACAATTGCGCTCGTCGCGCCACCTCAGTTCAAGTCGACGAGGGCCTGCGCCTTGTGCGCCGCCTCGACCACCGCAAGCGCGGT
Organism: Mesorhizobium sp. B2-8-9; assembly: GCF_006439475.1. Lineage (NCBI taxonomy): Bacteria > Pseudomonadati > Pseudomonadota > Alphaproteobacteria > Hyphomicrobiales > Phyllobacteriaceae > Mesorhizobium > Mesorhizobium sp. B2-8-9. The sequence goes on from NZ_VFTQ01000006.1 coordinate 8,260, forward strand.
CATGTTGACGACGCCGCGCGAAGTTACGGACGGCGTCAATATATGCGCGGGCTTGTCGGTGCCGAGCAGAATCGGTCCGACATGCAGCGCGTCCATCATGGCGCGCAAAGCCGTCAGCGTGATGTTGGCCGAATCGAGGTTCGGGAAGACCAGCAGATTGGCTTCGCCTTTCAGCCGCGAATGCGGGTAGACGCGCTGCCGCAGATGTTCTGAAAGAGCGGAGTCGGCATGCATCTCGCCATCGCACTGGAGTTCCGGGGCGATGCGAGCCAGGATCGCCGCGGCCTGGCGCATCTTCAGCGCGCCGGGTGAATCGCGCGAGCCGAAATCCGAATGCGACAGAAGCGCTGCTTTCGGCTCGATGCCGAAGCGCTGGATTTCCTCGGCCGCGAGCACAGTCATCTCGGCGATTTCTTCCGCTGTGGGATCGACCGAGACATGCGTGTCGGTGAGGAAGATGATGCCGCGCTGCGAGATCAGCATCGACAATGTCGACAGGTCGCGGTCCTTGATGCCGGCGCGAGGCCCGATGATCAGCGTGACATTGCGGAGATGCCGCTCAAAGCGGCCTTCGAGCCCGCAAATCATGGCATCCGCGTCGCCGCGCTTCAGCGCAAGAGCGGCGATCACCGTATTGTTGGTACGCGCCATGGTGCGGGCGGCTTCCGTCGTGATACCGCGGCGGCCGGCAAGCTCGATCAGGAGGTCGACATAGTGCCGGTAACGCGGATCGTCTTCCGGGTTTATCAGGCCGAAATCGACGCCGGGCCGGATGCGCAGGCCGTAACGCTTCAGGCGGACCTCCACGACATGCGGACGGCCGATCAGGATCGGCTCGGCGATGCCTTCCTCCAGCACCACCTGCGCGGCACGCAGCACACGCTCGTCCTCGCCGTCGGCATAGATGACGCGCTTGGCGCTCGAGGTTTTGGCGGAGGAGAACACCGGCTTCATCACCAGGCCGGAGCGGAAGACGAAGCGGTTGAGCTTGTCGATATAGGCGGCGAAATCGGCGATCGGCCGCGTCGCGACGCCGGTGTCGCAGGCAGCCTTCGCCACCGCCGGCGCGATGCGCAGGATAAGGCGCGGATCGAAGGGCGAGGGGATCAGGAAATCGGGGCCGAAAATCGGCGTCTCGCTGGAATAGGCGCGCGCCGCGACATCCGAAGGCTCCTCGCGGGCAAGGGCGGCGATCGCCCGCACGGCCGCCATCTTCATCTCCTCGTTGATGGCGCTGGCGCCGCAATCTAGCGCGCCGCGGAAGATGTAAGGAAAGCACAGCACGTTGTTGACTTGATTGGGAAAATCCGAGCGCCCGGTGCAGATCATGGCGTCCGGCCGCGCGGCGCGTGCCACTTCCGGCATGATCTCGGGATTGGGGTTGGCCAAGGCCAGGATCAGCGGTTTCGGCGCCATGTGCTGCAAAAGCTCCGGCTTCAGCACGCCGGCGGCGGAAAGGCCGAGAAAGACGTCGGCGCCGGAGATGACGTCGGCCAGCGTGCGCGCCTCGGTGTCCTTCACATAGGGATCTTTCCAGCGATCCATCTCTTCGACGCGACCCTTATGGGCGACGCCGAAACGGTCGGTGACCCAGATGTTTTCCACCTTGGCGCCGAGCGAGACCAAAAGGTTGAGGCAGGCAAGTGCTGCCGCACCCGCGCCGGACGTGACGATCTTGATGTCGGAAATCGTTTTGCCGGCCAGTTCCAGCCCGTTGAGCACCGCGGCGGCGACGATAATCGCGGTGCCGTGCTGGTCGTCGTGAAAGACCGGAATGCCCATGCGGGCCTTCAGCCGCTCCTCGACCTCGAAACATTCAGGCGCCTTGATGTCCTCGAGGTTGATGCCGCCGAAGGTCGGCTCGAGCGCCGCCACCGTCTCGACCATCCGCTCGATCTCGGGCGCGTCGATCTCGATATCGAAGACGTCGATGCCGGCGAACTTCTTGAACAGCACCGCCTTGCCTTCCATGACCGGCTTCGAGGCGAGCGGACCGATATTGCCCAGCCCCAGCACGGCGGAGCCGTTGGAGACGACGCCGACGAGGTTGGCGCGGCCGGTGTAGTCGGCGGCGGTGGCTGGATCGTCGCGGATCTCGAGGCAGGGCGCCGCCACGCCCGGCGAATAGGCAAGCGCCAGGTCGCGCTGGTTGCCGAGCGGCTTCGTCGCCTGGATCTCGAGCTTTCCCGGCGTCGGGTGCTTGTGAAAGAAGAGGGCGGCCTCGTCGAGGTCCGACCGGGCCGTTTTCTTGTTCTCGCCGTCCATTGCGGCCCCTCCCTGCGATACTGGTTTGGAGCCTTTTAGCATGTGTCGACGATTTCGCGACGCCAAAATCTCGGGCTCCGGCCTTCACAATGCCGGAGCGGAAATAATCAAACGATTCCAGTCGGTTGCCTCAGGAGCCTCAGGCTTATTGGATTGGCGGCGGTCAGAACGCGCTGACGTAGAGGCCGCCGTCGACCGGGATGTTCTGGCCGGTGAGATAGCCGGCATGGACCGAGCACAGGAAGGCGCAGATCTGGCCGAATTCCTCCGGCGTGCCGAGACGTTTTGCCGGCACGTCGGCGCTGATGCGGGCCTTGCGCGCGGCTGCTGCGGCCGGGTCTTCCGGAGTGCCGGCCTCATGCGGGCCGCGCAGCCGGTCGGTGTCGAGCTTGCCAGGCAGCAGGCTGTTGATGGTGACGTTGCGGTCGATGACCGTGCGCGCCACGCCGGCGAGGAACGAGGTCAGGCCGGCGCGCGCGCCGGACGACAGGTCGAGGCCCGGGATCGGAACATAGACCGACAGCGAGGTGATGTTGACGATGCGGCCGAAGCCGCGCTTGGCCATGCCGTCGATCACCGCCTGGATGAGCTCGATCGGCGTGACCATGTTCTGCGTCACACCCTCGAGGATCTTGGTGCGGTCGAGCTCGCGAAAATCGCGCAGCGGCGGGCCGCCATTGTTGTTGACCAGAATGTCGGGATCAGGGCAGGCGGCGAGCATCGCTTTCTGCACCTCGGGCTTCGACACGTCGCCGGCAACTTCGATGACATCGACGCCGAACCGGTCGCGGATCTCCTTGGCGGTCTTGGCCACGAGTTCGGCGTTGCGGCCGTTGACGACGAGATCGACGCCGGCTTCGGCAAGCGCCATGGCGCAGCCTCGCCCCAGTCCCTTGCTCGAGGCGCAGATGATGGCCTTCTTGCCGCGAATACCGAGATCCATGACGTTGTTCTCCTGATTGTGTCGCGCGCAAGCTAACGCCTGGGCTGGACCAACCGCAACCGTCATACGGTTGTTGCATGAATCGGGGCATAGGCACGCGAAAGCAAAGGGTAAAATCGTGATGTCAGACCCAGAGCCCCGCACTTTTCGCGCCCTGTTCATTTCCGACGTGCATCTCGGCTCGAAAGCGGCCAAGGCCGATTTCCTGATCGACTTCCTGCGTCATCACGACGCCGAAATCATCTATCTGGTCGGCGATATCGTCGACGGCTGGCGGCTGCGGCGCAACTGGCACTGGCCGCAGAGCCACAACGACGTGGTGCAGAAGCTGCTGCGCAAGGCGCGCAAGGGCGCCTCGATCACCTACATCGCCGGCAATCACGACGAATTCGCCCGCCAGTTCCAGGGCGTGCATTTCGGCGGCATTGTCGTCGCCGACCGCGCCATTCACGAGACCGCCGACGGCCGGCGCCTGCTGGTCATCCATGGCGACCAGTTCGACACGGTGGTGCACAACCAGCGCTGGCTGGCCTATCTCGGCGACTATGCCTATGACGCGGCAATGCTGGTCAACCGTGTCGTGACCAAGCTGCGCCACCTGCTCGGCCTGCCTTACTGGTCGTTCTCGTCATGGGCCAAGGTCAAGGTGAAGAAGGCGGTGAACTTCATCGGCTCGTTCCAGACCGTGCTTTCGGAAGAGGCGCGGCGCTCGCATGTCGACGGCGTGATCTGCGGCCACATCCATCACGCCGCAATCGAAAGCTATGGCGACGTGCAGTACATCAACACCGGCGACTGGGTGGAAAGCTGCACGGCGGTGGTCGAGCATTTCGACGGCCGCATGGAAATCCTGACCTGGGCACATGTGCTGCCCGAGGCATCGGCCGGCAATGAAGCGCTGGTGCCGATCGATATCATCGACCTCAAGGGCAGGGCGGCTCAGGCGGCTTGAGCGCAGCTGCCTTTTTCCCGGTTCAGCCTGCTGCTTTCGCGTTCACGCTGGCCGCGCGCCGCGCTTGCTCACAGGCACCGTCCGTCAACAGCTTTGCCCTCGATCGATTGGTCCAGCCGGTTCCGTCGCGCTTTGCCGCATGTTAGGGATCGAGACACGTTGCATGGGAGTCGAATGCAGCGAAATTGGATCGATTCATGTCGCTGCCGCCGCTATCGCCCGAACAGCTTGTCAAGCCGAGCCATTTCGAACTGCGCATGAGCCTGATCTTCGCGACCTTGTTCGTCTCGCAAGGCACGCATCTGCCTTACTTTCCGCTCTGGCTGCAGGCGAAAGGTTTTCATGCCGAGCAGATTGCGGTCATCCTGGCCGCGCCGATGTTCCTGCGCGTATTGACGACGCCGATGCTGACCGCGCTTGCCGACCGGGCCCGGGATCGCGCCGATGTCTATATCGCGGTGGTTGCGGCCTCTATGGTCATCTCTGCCGGCTATTTCCTGACGGCCACCTATGCCGTCGTGCTCGCCGTGTCGCTGCTTTTGACGATCGTCTGGACGCCCCATTCGCCGATGGCCGATTCGCTGGCGCTTTCGGGCGTGCGCCGTTTCGGTTCGAACTACACGGCGATGCGCAAATGGGGCTCGATCTCGTATCTGTGCGCCAATGTCGTGGGCGGGTTCATCCTGGCGGCCACGGGTCCACAGGCGGTCCCGCTCATCATTTTCATTGCGCTCGGCGCGGCCCTGGTCGCGGCGCTGCTGTCGCCGCGCATGGGGCGGCCGCGCAAGGCCTCGCCGCTTTCGGCGACCGAGATCCAGCATAAGGCGCCGAGCCTGTTCAATGCCTATTTCCTGTATTTCACGCTTGGCGTCGGCATCATCACCGCCAGCCACGCCTTCCTCTACGGCTTCGTCTCGATCTACTGGAAATCGATCGGAATCGGCGATTCCGTCGTTGGCCTGCTATGGGCCTGGGGCGTGGTGTCGGAAGTCTGCATGTTTCTGTTTTTCAACCGCATTTTTGCTTCGATCTCGGTCGCCAGGGTGATGGTGATCGCCGGCATCGGTTCGATCGTGCGCTGGATCGCCTTTCCGCTGGTCTGGCCGCTCGGCTTGGGCGTCGTCGGCTTCTTCGGCGTCCAGACGCTGCATTCGGTATCGGTGGCGATGGTGTTGATCGGCCTGCAGAAGATGATCGGCGAAACGGTCTCCGAAGAGCGCACGGGCGCCGCGCAAGGCATCGCCTATTTCTTCAACGGCTTCTTCATGGCGGCGGTGACGCTCGCTTCAGGCCCGCTCTATGACCGTTTGGGCGTCGACGGTTTCTGGGCGATGATCCCGATCGCTGTCGTCGGCATGGTGCTGATAGGCTTAGCTTCCCGTTCAGCCCCAAAGCACCCTGTCGGGGGGTGAAACCAGCGATCCCCGGTAGACGAGACCGGGCTCGCGATCTCGTGCCAGCAGCAGCGGACCGTCGAGGTCGACGAAGTCGGCGTCCTGCGCAAGCAGCACCGCCGGGGCCATGGCGAGCGAGGTGCCGACCATGCAGCCCACCATGATGCCGAAGCCGAGTTCGCGCGCGCGGTCGCGCAACTTCAACGCCTCGGTCAGGCCGCCGGATTTGTCGAGCTTGATGTTGACGGCGTCATAGAGCCCGACCAGAGCATCGAGATCCTTTTCCGCATGCACGCTTTCGTCGGCGCATATCGGTACCGGATGCGCGATCCGGCGCAGGATCTCGTCCTTGCCGGCCGGCAGCGGCTGCTCGACGAGCGCGACGCCGTGCTGCGCGGCGAAGGCAAGGTTCGCCTCGACATTTTCGTCGGCCCAGCCCTCGTTGGCATCCAGGATGATGCGGCTTTCGGGAGCGGCTTCCGTCACCGCGCGGATCCTTGCCATGTCGCCGTCGCCGCCGATCTTGACCTTGAGCAAAGGCCGCGCGGCATTGGCGCGCGCTTGCGCCGCCATGGCGTCCGGTTCGGCGAGCGACAGTGTGTAGGCGGTTTCCAGTGGCCTCGTCGGAAAGGCCCCGATTGCTGCCGCCACCGGCGTCCCGGTCAGCTTGGCCTCCAGGTCCCAAAGGGCGCAGTCGATGGCGTTTCGCGCGGCACCGGCCGGCATGGCCGCGAGCAAGGCGGTCCGGTCGATGCCGGCGACGATCGGATCGCGCATGGCCTCGATGGCCGCGCGCACCCCCTCCGTGGTCTCGCCGTAGCGCCTGTACGGCACGCACTCGCCGCGCCCGGAACGTCCCCCGTCAGCGATCGTTACGGTGATGACTTCGGCCTCGGTTTTGGATCCGCGTGAGATGGTGAAGGTGCCGGCGATCGGGAACCGCTCCATTTCGACCGAAATGACACGCGCCATAATTTTCTTCTCCGGCTGTGCGACACCGGTCTGCCGGCAAATCGACACGCCAGTCCGGTCACGCTAAACAGGACGCCATGTTGACCATCCGCAAACGCGACGCAAGCGGCGAGGCCAAGGACGCCGAGCACCGGCCTCGCATTGCCGTGGGCGAGGAAGGGGGCGTGCTGGGCTGCGCCTTTTCCGGCGTGTGGACGACGCGCACCGTGGCGCTGGTCGATGCCGACATGCGCAAGATCGAGCAGAGAAGCGGCGCAAAACAGCTGATGCTCGACCTTTCCCACATCGAAAAGATGGATACCGCCGGCGCATGGCTCATCGACCGGTTGGCCAGCGCCTTCGAGAAGAAAGGCGTCGAGGTCCATTTGCAGGGGCAGAGCGAGATCGCTTCGATCCTGCTCGGCGCGGTCGGCGATGCGGTTCGCCGGGAGCCCGAATCGGGTCCGTCCGGGCCGCCCAACATCATCCTGCGCGCGCTGGAGCTGGTTGGCCGGCGCGTCTACGAGATGCGCGACGATTTCTTCGCCTCCATGAACATTCTCGGCGCCACGATCCGCGGCGCGCAGATGAAGCTCGGCCGCGGCCACGCGGTCAACCCTGCCGCGATCTTCAACCAGATCGATCGCATGGGCGTCGGCGCGATACCGGTGGTGGTGCTGATGTCGGCCATTGTCGGCGCCATCGTCGCCCAGCAGGGCGCCTACCAGCTCAGCTATTTCGGCGCCAACATCTTCGTCGTCGACCTCGTCGGCGTGCTGATCCTGCGCGAGCTCGGCGTGCTGATGACGGCGATCATGCTCGCCGGCCGTTCGGGCAGCGCCATCACCGCCGAGATCGGCTCGATGAAAATGCGCGAGGAGGTCGACGCGCTGAAGGTGATCGGCCTCAATCCGATCGGCGTGCTGGTCTTTCCGCGGCTCGTCGCGCTGGTGATCGGGCTGCCATGCCTCACGATCGTCGCCAATTTTGCCGCGCTTGGCGGCGGCATCGTCGCCGCCTGGCTCTATTCCGACATCCCGCCGGCCGCGTTCATCGACAGGCTGCGCGTCGCCATTGACCTCAGCACCATCTTTGCCGGCCTGATCAAGGCGCCGTTCATGGCCCTCATCATCGGCATCATCGCGTCGGTCGAGGGCATGAAGGTCGGCGGCAGCGCCGAATCGCTCGGCCTGCACGTGACCGCGTCGGTGGTGAAGTCGATCTTCGTCGTCATCATCCTCGACGGGCTTTTCGCCATGTTCTACGCAGCGATCGGGTTCTGAGATGGCGAACGGCAACGGCGCCACGGCGGCGCAGGACACGAATGACGACGAGATCGTGCTTTCGGTCCGCGACGTAACCGTCGCCATCGGCGACAAGGTGATTCTCGACAAGCTCTCGCTCGATATCAAGCGCGGGGAAATTCTTGGCTTCGTCGGCGCTTCGGGCGCCGGCAAGTCGGTGCTGTTGCGCACCATATTGGGGCTGATGCCGAAGCAATCGGGGACGATCAGCCTGTTCGGCGTCGACGTCGACAAGGCCAGCGACGCCGATCGCCTGCGCATCGACATGCGGCTTGGCGTTCTTTTCCAGCATGGCGCGCTGTTTTCAGCGCTGACGGTGATGGAAAACGTGCAGGTGCCGATGCGCGAATATCTCGACCTGCCCAAGGCGCTGATGGACGAGCTGGCCTTGCTCAAGATCGAGCTGGTCGGGTTGCCGCCCGACGCGGCCCTGAAATTCCCGTCCGAACTGTCCGGCGGCATGATCAAGCGCGCGGCGCTGGCGCGCGCCCTGGCGCTCGATCCCGACATCGTCTTTCTCGACGAGCCGACGTCGGGGCTCGACCCGATCAGCGCCGCCGAGTTCGACGAGCTTGTCGTCAAGCTGCGCGACACGATGGATCTGACCGTCTACATGGTCACGCATGATCTCGACACGCTGTTCACCGCTTGCGATCACGTTGCCGTGCTCGGCAAGAAGAAGGTGCTGGTCGAAGGCACGATCGACGACATGCTGAAGAGCGACGAGCCGTGGGTGAAATCCTATTTCCGCGGAAAACGCGCCCGGCAACTTGATCTTGCGGCGCGCGCATAGCCATAAGTGGGGCGATGGAAACAAGAGCCAACTACGTAATTGTCGGCATCTTCACGCTTGGCGCAATCCTGGCGGCCTTCGCCTTCGTCTATTGGACGGCCGCCATCGGCGACAGGGGCGAAACGGCGATGCTGCGCGTGCGCATCCCGGGCTCGGCCTCCGGCCTCAGCCGCGGCAGCCTGGTGCTGTTCAACGGCGTCAGGGTGGGTGACGTGAAGAACGTCTATATCGACGGCGACGATCCGACCGTCGCCATCGCCGACACCGAAATCGCCCGTTGGACACCGATCACCAAATCGACGCAGGCCGATATCGGACTAACCGGCCTCAGCGGCCAGGCCAATATCGAGCTCAAGGGCGCCGATCCGAAGGAGACCAGGCTGCTCGACGAAGCGGAGAAAGAAGGCAAGGTCGCCGAAATCGTCGCCAATCCGTCCGCGGTCACCAACCTTTTGCAGACGGCGCAGAACATCTTTACCCGCGCCGACAAGGTGCTTGGCGAGCTCGAAGGCTTCACCAAGGACGTTCGCGGTCCGCTGACGCAGACGGTCAAGAACGTCGAGACCTTCTCGGACGCGCTGGCCAAGAATTCCGACGGCATCGACAAGTTCCTGTCGGCGGTGAGCTCGCTTTCGGATCAGCTGAAGAATGTCTCGGGCCGGCTCGACAGCACGCTGAAGGCCGCCGAGGGCCTGCTCAATTCCGTCGACAAGGACCAGATCAAGAGCATCGTGGCCAATGTCGACACGGTGACGACGAACCTGAAAGAGACCTCGAAGCAGTTCGATACCGTCATCGATAACGTCAACACGGCGGTCGGCTCGATCAACGATTTCGCCAAGCAGACGCAAGGCACGTTGGCCAAGGTCAACAGCGTGCTCGACGGCATCGATCCGGCCGACGTCAAGGCCGCTTTGGCCAACATCCAGAAGGCCAGCGTCAACGCCGACAAGGCGGCGTCCGACATCGCCAAGGTCACCGACAAGATCGCCAACCGTTCCGACGACATCGACGAGACGATCAAGGACGCCCGCCAGCTCGCGCAGCGGCTCAACGACGCTTCGGTGCGCGTCGACGGCATCCTGGTCAAGGTCGACAAGCTCCTCGGCTCCGGCGAGGCCAACGGCGTCATGGCCGATGCCAGGGCGACATTGAAATCATTCAAGCAGGTGGCCGACACGCTGAACTCCCGCCTCGGCACAATCGTCGACAACCTGTCGCGCTTCTCCGGACAGGGCCTGCAGAACGTCGAGGGGTTGGTGCAGGACAGCCGGCGCTCGATCAACCGCATCGAGGAAGCGGTGACCGATCTCAGCCGCAACCCGCAGCGCATTCTGTCCGGCGGCGCCGGCGAGGTCCGGCAGTTCGATGGAAGGGCACGGCGTTGACTTCGGCCGTCGCGACCGTCAAGAAATGAACCGCAAATGCGGGTTGATCGTAAGATCCGGGGACAGCGGGGATCACGCGTGAAGTCGATCGGGGTGGTTGCGGGTAGTTTGAGATCGTCCGCCGCAGCGTTGCTGGTGCTTGCGGTCGCCGGCTGCGCGGCACTGGGCGGCAAGCCGGCGCCGCTCGACACGTTCGAATTGTCCGCGCCGTCGCTCGATGTGCGTGCCCACAGCCGCCGCCAGATCCTGATCGCCCAGCCGTCCGCGCTCAAGGCGCTGGACAGCCAGAACATCGTCATCAGGCCTTCCGACCGGTCGATCCAGTTCCTCAAGGGCGCGCAATGGGCGGACCGGCTGCCGCTGATCGTGCAAGCTAGGCTGGCCGAAACCTTCCAGCGCTCCGGCAGCTTTGCCGGCGTTGGAAAGCCGGGCGAGGGACTGGCCATCGACTACCAGATCATCGTCGAGGTGCGCTCCTTCGAGGTGCGCGTCAATGGCGGCGAGCATGCCGATGTCGATCTGTTCGTGCGCATCCTGAACGACCGCAACGGCGAGGTGCGCGCCTCGAAGAACTTCACCGCGAGCGCCCCGGTCTCTGGCGGCGGCAATGCAGCTTACGTCGGCGCGCTGGACAACGCCTTCGGCCAGGCGGCGACCGACATCGTCCGCTGGACGGATTCGACGATCTGAACGCGGGCGCCAAGGCGACGGGAAACCAATTCCATCGATCAACGGACAAAAGAAAAAGGCGGGCCGAGGCCCGCCTTTTTTGTCAGACTTGTCGGCCGCTCACTGGAGCCGGCCGCTGGCATGGGCCAGCATGGTATAGACCTTGCCTGTGTCGGACGTCAGATAGGTCTGCGCCATGATGTTGTCGCGGTCGTTGCGCGAGACATCCTTGAGCAGCTTCTCGAAATCCTCGCAGTAACGGTCGACCGCGGCGCGGAATTCCGCCTCGGCCTGATACTTGCGGCGGATCTCGTCGAAGGTCTGCTGGCCCTTCAGCGTGTAGAGGCGACGGGTGAAGACGTCGCGCTCGCCCCGCCGGTAGCGGTTCCAGAGCTCGATCGAGGCGTCATGGTCGATGGCCCGCGCGATGTCGACGGAGAGCGAGTTGAGCGACTCCATGACATGCAGCGGCGAGCGCTGGGCAGGCGTCGCGCGCGGCGCTTCCGCCGGCGTTGCCGGCCGCAGCTCTTCCTCACGCGACGCATTGGTCAGGAGGTCGCGCACCCATCCGCCCTGCGCGGGCTTGCCGTTCGGATCGCGGCGCGGCGCCTCGGCGGGGCGTTCAAGATCGAGCGTGCCGCGCAGCGTGGTCTCCGCGAGCGGCGCCTGCGGAGCGCGGGCCGTTGGTTGCGATTGCTGCTGTGGCTGCGGGGCCGGGGGACGGCGCAGCGGCGGTTCGGCGGCTCGGGCCGGCGCCTGCGGAGCAGGGCGCAGGCCGCGTGGCTCGCCCTGTTCGCTGCTGCCGCTGCGGCCGGATTTCGCAACGATATCCGACAGTTCCTTGAGCGCATTGATTTGCTCTGCGACAGCGCGACGAATGGCCGAGGTCGATTCCTTAGCCTCCTCCGGCATCTCGATCACGCCCTTCTTCAGCTCGGCGCGGGTAAGGTCGAGCTCGCTCTTGATCGAGCCTGCGGTGCGACGCATCTCTTCGGTCGCGTCGGCAAAGCGCCGTGTCGCCGAATCGACGACGTCGGCGATGGCGGCGCGGATCTTTTCCGCCGATTCCATCGTGCGGCCCTCCGCGGTCTGCATCGTCTGGCCGACGAGGTTTTCGAAGGAGCGCATCACCTTCTCGAGATCTTCCGACTTCTTGACCAGGCCGACGGCGAGGTCTTCCAGCGAGGACTGACGCTCCAGCGTGTGCTCAAGATTGCTTTGCGCGGAGCTGAGCAAATTCGAGGCGCTGGAGAGCAACCGGCTGTGTTCGTCGAACTTGGTCGCGATCGAGGCCACCTCGCGCAGCGTCGCCGAGGACAGGTCGGTGAGCCGTGTCGTGTTGGAATCGACCAGACGCGCCGAACTGGCGAAAGTCTGGGCGGCCTTCTCCGTGGTCGTGGCGAAGCTCTGCGTGCTGCCGGAGAGCCGCTCCTCGACCTGGCCGAGATTGACGGCAGCCTGGTCGATCAATTGGCCGAGTTGCGCGCTGGAGGTCGTCATGCGGCCGATAAGATCGGCCACGCTGTCGGCAAGCGACGAGCGGGCGCCTTCGACGGCCGACAGCGTCTCGGCCGTGCGGGTGGCGAGAGCATTGACGAGGTTCGTGTTCTCGCTGCGCAGCTTCTCGGCCGCCCGTTCGGTGACCTCTTCCATGCTGCGCTGCAGCTCGGAGCCGCCCTGGGCGAAGCGCTCGACCAGCGGCTTGGCCGTCTCGTCGAGAATTTTCGCCATCTCTGCCGAACGCGCCGCGAGCATGGTGTTGAGCTCGCGGGTGTTGGCGCCGATCGTGCGCGCGGCCTCGTTGGTGCTCTGGCCGATATGCTGGCCGACCGCCGTGAAGGTCTCGGCGATGACATTGGCGCGCGAGATGAGCTGGGCCTCGGCGCTGGAGACCTGCTCGTTGAGCTTCTGGCCCATGGTCTCGGCGCTGTAGGCGAGGCGGTTTTCCACGCTCGCCACCTGGTCCTCGACACGGGCGGCCGCGGCCGAGGCGCTTGCGGCCAGCCGCTCGTCGGCTCCCGCCAGCGCCTGCTCGATCTCGCGGGCATGCACGGCAAGCTCCTGCCCGGTTTGGCGGGCACGGTCGGCGACGCGCTGTTCGGTCGCCGCGAAGGCACCGACGATCGTGTCGGCATGCTCGCCGATGGTCGAGGTGCTCGAGGCGATACGCGATACCAAACGGCTGTCGGCGTCGTCGAAGATACGGGCAATTTCGGACGCCCGCGATGACAGTGCTTCCGAGCCCTCGGCAATACGCGAGATCAGATGCTGGTCGGCGCTGTCGAAGATGCGGCCGAGGTCCGAGGCGCGGGCGGCCAGCGCTTCGGCCGATTCGCTGATGCGCATCGAAAGCCGCTCGTCGGCGCCCTCGAAGTTGCGCAGGATGTCGCCGGCGCGTGCGGCCAGCGACTGCGCTGTCTCGACGGCGCGGGCAACCAGCTTCTGGTCGGCTGCGTCGAAGGTGTTGGCGATGTCGCCGGCGCGCGCGGCCAGCTTGTTGGCGGTTTCCTCGGCGCGGGCCATGAGCGAGTTGGAGGCGTCGTCGGCGCGCGCCATCAGCATGTTGGACGTATCCTGGGCGCGCTCGTGCAGGCGGCGGTCCGCTGCCTCGAAAGCCTGCGCGATGTCCTCGGCCCTGGCAAGCAGCGCGGCGGAAGTCTGCTCGGCGCGTTCGGCGATCTTGCGGTCGGCGTCGCTGAAAGCCGCACCGGCCTGCTCGTGCAGGGTGCTGGTGATTTCCATGACCTTGTCGCGCAGCGCGCCCGCCACGAACACAGCGGTCTTTTCCAGCACGCCGCGGACATTGTCGACGCCGGTCGACAGCGCACGCTCCATGGTGCCGGCGCGCTCCTCGATGACACCGGTCTGCCGGCTGAAGGCCTGCTCGATCTTCTCGACATCGGCGGCAATCGCCGCCGAGATATCGCTGCTTCGGGCAGCGATCTGGTCAATATGGCCGGAAACCGAACGGTCGACGTCCTTGCGCGCATCGGCAAGCTTGACGAGATCGTCCTCGAGGGCCTTGGCCAGCATGTTGCGGCCCTCGGACAGCTTGCCGACATGGCCGGCGATGACGTCGTCGATCTCCGAGCGGCTTTCCGTCAGCTTCTGAAGGTCCGCTTCGAGGGCGCGCCTAAGGATATCGCGGCCTTCGGCGAGCTTCTCGACCTGGCCGGCGACCAGGCCGTCGATCGAGGAACGGCTTTCGGCGAGCTTGGCGAGGTCGGCTTCCAGCGCACGCTTGAGGATGTCGCGGCCTTCCGCGAGCTTCTCGACCTGGCCGGAGACCAGGCCGTCGATGCCGGCGCGGCTCTCGGCGAGCTTGGCAAGATCGTCCTCGAGCGCCTTGGACAGCGTCGCCCGGTTCTGCGACAGCTGGTCGGCATGGGTCTGCATGAGGCCGCTGGCATTAGCCATATCGGTCTCCAGCGCACGCGAAAGCTCGGCGCGGTGATCGGTGATCTTCTGCGAATGATCGACGATCGCGCCCTGGATTGTGTTGAGGTCGGCCTCCAGCGCGCGCTTGAGGATGTCGCGGCCTTCGGCGAGCTTCTCGACCTGGCCGGCGACCAGCCCGTCGATGCTGGAGCGGCTCTCCGCCAGCTTGGCGAGATCGTCCTCCAGCGACTTCGACAGCACGGAACGGTCCTGAACGAGCCGGTTTTGATGGTCGGCGATGGCGCCGCTGACGGCCTGCAGGTCGGTTTCAAGCGCTTTCGAAAGCTGTGAGCGATCTTCCAGAACCTTGTCCGAATGTCCCGCGATGGCACCCTTGATGGCGTTGAGGTCGGCTTCCAGGGCACGCTTGAGGATGTCGCGGCCTTCGGCGAGCTTCTCGACCTGGCCGGCGACAAGGCCGTCGATCGAGGCGCGGCTTTCGGCGAGCTTGGCGAGGTCGGCTTCCAGCGTGTGCGACAGCAGGCTGCGGTCCTCGGCGAGCTTGCCGGCGTGGCTGTCGATCAGGCCGCGGATGCCGCTCAGATCGCTTTCAAGGGCGCGGCTGAGCTCGCCGCGGTCCTCGGCGAGCTTGGTCGAGTGGGTCTCGATCAGGCCACGGATGCCGATGATGTCGGTCTCGAGCGCTTTGGCGAGCACCGCGCGGCCCTCGGCGATCTTCTCGACCTGACCGGCGACAAGGCCGTCGATGGAGGCGCGGCTGTCCTGCAGCTTGTTGAGATCGGCCTCCAGGGCGCGCGCCAGGATGTTGCGGCCTTCGGCCAGCTTCCCGACATGGCCGGCGACCATTTCGTCAATCATAGTACGGGCTTGGACGAGCCTGCCGGAGTCTTCGTTCAAGACCTGGGACAGGCGGTTGCGGCCTTCTTCGAGCTGCTCCAGATGGCTGCCCAGCGACGCATCGATGGCAGCGCGCGACTCGTTGACCTTGCGCAGGTCTTCTTCCAGCGCGCGCGAGATCAGGCTGCGGCCTTCTGCCAGCTTCTGCACCTGGTTGGTGACGGCGGCATCGATTGCCACGCGGCCTTCGGCGAATTTCGCCAGGTCCTCCTGCATGGCGGCCGCCATGCGCTCGCGGCTCTCCGAAAGCGCACGGCTGTGGTTCTCGACGGCTTCCTCGATGCCGACACGGGCATCGGCCAGCCGCTGGATGTCGGAATCGAATGAGCGCGACACGACATGCCGGGCCGCTTCCATGCGTCCGGCGAAGTCGGTGGCGCGGGCTTCGAGCATGGAAGAGGTCGACGAGATGATGTCCGCCATGTCGGCGCCGATCTGCGTCTTGCCCTGGTCGATCATCGACGACAGTTGGTCCTTGCTCTCGGCGAAGGTGTGCGCGATCTCGCGGGCGCGCTCGACCAGCGTCTCGTTGATCTGGCGGGCGCGGGCTTCGAGGGCGGCGTTGAGTTTCTGCGTACCGGTGTCGAGCGCCTCGGCGCGGGTCTGGAATTCGCTGATCAGCGCCTGACCGCGTTCGGCCAGGGTCCGTTCGATGCCGCTGAGGCTCGTCTCGAACTCCGAACTCAAGGTACGCGCCGCGCCGCCGAGTAGCGAGACCATGCCGTTGGTGCGGTCGTCGAGCAGGTCGGTTAGCGAGCGTGTCAGGCCGTCCGTGGTGTCGGTGAGCTTGGCGATACGGGTGTCGAGCAGGCTCGCGAAGGCCTCGCCGGAGGTCGAAAGACGGTCCGTGATGTTGTCAAGGCGCGATTCCACCGAATCGAAGATCGACGTCGAGCTTTCATTGATGCGGTCGATCAGCGTGTCGCCGGAATTGTTGATCGTCATCGACAGCTTGGTCGACGCGTTGAGGATCGAGTCGCGGATGATGTCGCTGGCCGAGCCGATCTCGTCGCGCAGCGTCTCGTGAGCGCTGGCGATGGAGGCGCGCACGCGCTCGGCATGGGTGACGACCGCCTCGCGCTCACTGCCGAGACCGTCGACCAGCGAACGGATGCGGGCCTCGTTCTCGGAATAGGAGCGTTCGAGCTGGCTGACTTCGCCGTGGACGAGCGTTTCGAGCTCGACCGCGCGGGCCAGGGTGCGCTCGATGCCTTCGCCCATGGCCGCCACCTCGCGGCGAACGGCCTGGCCGATCATCATGACACGGTCCTGGGCGAGGTTTTCGGGCTCCGCCAGGCGGAAGGCGACCTCGGTCATGGATTGCGCGGCGAGGCGCATTTCCTGCGCGCGCCGGATCATGGCGGCGAAAGCCCAGAACAGGATGACCGGAACGATCGCGGCAACCGCCAGGCCGATCAACTCGGGACGGGCGAAGAACTGGTCGACGGTACGGATCTTCCAGATGCCGGGACCGAACAACAGGTTGGCCAGGCCGCCGGCGCCGGCGATCCAGGCCAGCGAGATAAAGGCGATCACCCAGTAGACGGTGCTGGACGCACGGCGATTGAGGCTGTGCAGCAGCGTCTTGTAGTCCTTCTGGCGGTCATCATTGGCGGGCGTGAAGCCGGCTGGAGGCGTAAAGCCGGACGGCTGCCCATTGCGCGGCTCGACCGGGCGCAACTCGGCCGGCTTGGCAGCGGGCGCCCTCGGAGGCTGGGGGTTGGCAGGCTGGGGATTGTTTGCCGGCTCCGTCCTATGGCTGCGCCCTTCGCGCGCCAGCTCGTCGGCCGCCGCCGAAATCTGCGCTTCGAGATCCTCCATCGACGCCGCCATGTCGAGGCCGCCTTCGTCGCCGTTAAGGTCAAGGTCAAGCGCCTTTTCCAGTTCCGCGGCCACGTCATTCTCGAGAGACTTCGTCGTCGTTGGTTTCTTAGCCATGCCTTCGCTACCCTGTACTAGCTGCCGCGGGACTTATGATTTTGGCCTGATTCTGGCCCGATTCTGGCTTGTCTATCCCGCGCAGGAGGCTGAAAAATGGACCTTCGTATCGTAATGACACACAGGGGTAAAGAAAACATGCATTCCGGGCGATACGTAAAACTTTAAATATAAGGTTAACGGAGACGTGATCCGGCTGCCTCCGTGACAACATTTTTCCCTGCAGTCGTTAACCCGTTGGCGACCGGGAGCGCCTATTTTCGTGGGCCCGTCTGCCCGCTTGATGGAGTTGCAGTGCGTATGCGTGGCGAAAGTGGTATTGCGTTTTCCATGCCGGGGGGCGACGCCTCCGGAACGGCTGGAGCCCGACCGGTGGATCTCGGCCATCTGGCACGCCAGACAATGGGCGACCGCGACCTCGAACGCGAGGTGCTGGCGCTGTTCGTGCATCAGTCGCTGTCGGTCCGTGACCAGATAGCGGATGCCGACGCGAGGCAAAGGGTGCTTCTGGCGCATGGCCTGAAGGGCTCGGCGCGCGGCATCGGCGCCTTTGCGGTGGCCGACTGTGCGGCGATCATCGAAACCCAGCCGGAAGACGTCCGGGCGCTCAAGCGGCTCAGCACGCTGATCGAGGAAGTGCGCGACTTCATCGCCGGCATCAGCCGCTAGTATCCCGCCTTTCTGAAAAACGTCATTTCGTGGCGCTTTCGCGCCGCAGTTGACTTGTCCGGCAGAGTGATTATCTCGGCTGCGACTCCTCAGGTGACTTAATGACCAAGCTGACTTACATCGCCCATGACGGGACCCGATTTGACGTGGAAGCCGAAAACGGCTCGACAGTCATGGAAAACGCGATCCGCAATGCGGTTCCGGGCATCGAAGCCGAATGCGGCGGCGCCTGTGCCTGCGCGACCTGCCATGTCTATGTCGACGAAGCATGGACAGCGGAGGTCGGCGAGCCGGAGGCGATGGAGGAGGACATGTTGGACTTCGCCTACGAGGTCCAGCCGAACTCGCGCCTCTCCTGCCAGATCAAGGTGCGCGACGCGCTGGACGGGCTGGTGGTTCGGGTCCCCGCGCGCCAGGGTTAAGGCGCGTCGATATTCAGGTGAGGCCGGCCTGCAAATGGCGACTTCCTGCGCTTCCGGCCTTTGCCGGCCGAAGCACTCACGAATGGCGTGGCGGTTAAAATAAGCTACGGCCGGCGTAGGCCGGTTCTCGGACGTCACCAGTTTGGTCGCTTCGCGCCCGTCTTCGACTCCGACTCGGCCTGACCTGAATCTCGACACACCTTGGCTGCTTCCCAATATTCTTTCGCGCCGGCAGCTTGGCAGCGGCCGATAGCTCATGCAGTCTCGCCGCATTCCCAATCAGGGCGCAGCGCATGACCGATACCATCAAAACGGACGTTCTCATTGTCGGGGCAGGGCCGATCGGCCTGTTCGCCGTGTTCGAGCTCGGTCTGCTCGACATGAAATGCCATCTGATCGACATTCTCGATCGTCCCGGTGGCCAATGCGCCGAGCTCTATCCTGAAAAGCCGATCTACGACATTCCAGGCTGGCCGATGATCTCCGCGCAAGGCCTGGTCGACAAGCTCATGGAGCAGATCCATCCGTTCAAGCCGGACTTCACCTTCAACCGCATGGTGTCGAGCCTTGAACAGCTGGAGGACGGCAGTTTCCGCGTCGCTACCGACGAAGGTGAATTGTTCGAGGCCAAGGTGGTGGTGATCGCCGCTGGCGGCGGCTCGTTCCAGCCCAAGCGTCCGCCCATTCCGGGCATTGAGGAGTACGAAGGCAAGAGCGTCTTCTATTCGGTCCGACGCATGGAGGAATTTCGCGGCCACGATCTCGTCATCGTCGGCGGCGGCGATTCGGCGCTCGACTGGACGCTCAACCTGCAGCCGATCGCCAAGAGCGTGACGCTGGTGCATCGCCGCCCGGAATTCCGGGCCGCGCCCGACAGCGTCAACAAAATGTATGCCATGCAGGAGATGAAGCAGCTCGAATTCCTGGTCGGCCAGGTCAGCGGCCTTGCCGGCGCCGACGGCCAGCTGTCATCGGCGACCATCAAGGGTGGTCCGGATGGCGACGTCGAGGTGCCGTGCACCCGCATGCTGCCGTTCTTCGGCCTCACCATGAAGCTCGGGCCGATAGCCGAATGGGGCCTTAACCTCAACGAGAACCTGATCCCGGTCGACACCGAGAAGTTCCAGACGTCGATCCCGGGCATCTTTGCCGTCGGCGACATCAACTGGTATCCAGGCAAGCTCAAGCTGATCCTGTCAGGCTTCCATGAGGTGGCGCTGATGGCGCAGGCCGCCAAGCGGATCGTCAGCCCGGGCGAGCGCATCGTCTTTCAGTACACGACCTCGTCGACCAGCCTGCAGAAGAAGCTCGGCGTGCATGATTAAGGCGTATAGATATTCAGGTGATGCCGGACTGCGAACGGCAGCTTCCTGCGCTTCCGGTGCTCACGTACTTCAAGTACGCTCCGCTCCGGTTCTCGGAAACTGCCCTTCTCGACTCGGCCTGACCTGAATCTCAACACACCTTCAAGCGATCTACTCCGCAAGCGCGGGCGCGGTTTGCTCGTCGTGGCCGCGCAGTTCCTTTTCGGGCATCAGGACCAGCGTGATCAGCGCCAGGACGAGCGTTGCTCCAGCGGCGACGAAGATCATCACGAACGGCAACGCCGATGCCGGATGGATATGCGTCTGCGAGCCTTCTGAGGACAATGGCAGGCCGTAGCCGAGCGCGACGGCGCCGAGCATGGCCACGCCGAGCGCGCCGCCCAGCGTGCGCAGGAAGGTCAGAACGCCCGTCGCGACACCGAGATGCGCGCGATCGACGGCATTCTGGACCGAGACGGTGGCAACCGGGAATGTCGTTCCGCTGCCCAGGCCGATCAAAGTGGTCAGGATTTCCACCTCGAGCAGCGAGGCGTGTTCCGCAATGGCACTGAGCACGCCGATGCAGACGATGGCCAGGCCGACGCCGATCATCGCGATGCGCTTGTAGTGGACAAAGCGCGGGATCGTGCGGCCGCTGAAGGTCGCGCCGGCGACCGTGCCGAGCAGGAGGCCAAGCATCGCGGTGCCGGATTCGCTGACCGAAAGCCCGACGACCGATTGCAGATAGACCGGCAGGTATACCGACGCGCCGATATTTGCGGCCTGCAAGAGGAACATCGACAGTGTGCCGGCGAGCACGATCGGGTTACCCAACACTTCGAGCGAGATCAAAGGCTCGGCCGCCTTGAGCAGCCTGAGCGCGAAGAAGGCCCAGAACACCACCGAGCAGCCAACCAGCCCAAGGATTTCGCGGGAAAACCAGGGATAGGCACTGCCGCCCCAGCTGAGCGCCAGGAGCAGAAGCGTCGTGGCGATAACCAGCAGCACGGCGCCCAAGCCGTCGATGCGATGGTTCTTGGCCGCGACCGGCAGCTTCTTCAACGGGTTGTTGATGATGGCCATGGCCAGGAAGCCGATCGGCAGGTTGATCCAGAAGATCAGCGACCAGTGCAGATGCTCGGCAAACACGCCGCCGAGCAGCGGGCCGGCGACGCTGGCGACCGCCCATGTGCCTGCGATCCAGGCCGCATAGCGGGCGCGTTCGCGCGGCGGCACGAGGTCGCCGATGACCGTCTGGGCCAGCGCGAAGAGACCGCCGCCGCCGGCGCCCTGGATGGCGCGGCCGATGACCAGCACCAGCATGTTGGGAGCGAGCGCGCTGACCAGCGACCCGAGCAGGAAGACGAGGATGGCGGCGTAGATGACAGGGCGGCGCCCGTAGACATCGGAAATCTTGCCGTAGAGCGGCGCCATCGCGGTCGCGGTCAGAAGATAGCCGGTGACGATCCACGGCAGATATTCGGCATGGCCGAGCGCGCCGGCGATCGTCGGCAGGGCAGGGGCTACGATGGTCTGATCGAGGGCCGCCAGCAGCATCGACAACAGCACGCCGCCGATGATGGTATTCTTCTCGCTCTCGCTCATCAGCGGCGCGGCTTTCGGCGCCATCGTCTCGACGGTCTGGTCCATGCGTCGTTCTTTCAAAGGCTGATACTTGGCGCGCAAGGCGGCTCTGGCCGCTCACGCCTGTCATTTCTCATCGTGGATAGCGGCTCGAGCGTTTGGTACCCGCTATATGTCGTTCGATATAGACCGATTTCGACCGTCCTTCGAAAGTTTTCCCGGTCTGGCACCATGCTTGGGCGAAATTGGCCTCGGATAAGGCTTGCCTCAGATCAAGGCGGCGGCAGCTGGCCGGCTTCGACACGCTCCATCCGGTAGCGCATCAGCCGAAGGATACGGCTTTCGAAATTGACGCTCTCGACGCGGTCGAAGCGGACCTGGTCCTGATCGTGCCTGGCGAGCTCGGCTGCCTGGACCGCGGCGGCGTTGAGCTTCGCCTGCTCGCAGGTCTTTTGCGGTGGGAGTGCCTTCAGCGCATCCTCGAGCAGGCGCGCATGGTTCTTGGCGATCTCGACATGGCGCTCCTCATGCCGCTTGATGTCGGCCGAGAGCGTATCCCAGACCAGCCTGACGCCGGGATCGGATTTGCGCGGGCGCCGCCATTCGGGGAGGATTACCTTGACCTTCAAGGTGACGGCCGCGTCGGCGATGCGGCAGGACCCGGCGCTCTGCGCGTAGCTGATGCGGGTGGTGAAGGCCATTTGCGTGGCGCCGGGATGCCGCGAGCCGGTGCTCTTCACCTCGGGGCCGTTTCTCGACAGCTGGTTCTGGATATCGTCGAGCGTGCGGCCGCCGACGCTGAAATAGCTGTAGGTCTTGACCAGACTGGCCGCGCCCGCCGGCAGGGCAGTGAGCGAGAGCATCAGGGCGCAGAGCAGGGAGCGGTTCATCATATTGCCTCTTCACGCACCTTGCTTTAGGGCCGTCGCCAGCGCAACGGAATTGATTTCGCGCGGATCACGCATGGTTGATGGACAATGACGACAAGGCGATGGCAGCTGGCGCATGGACGCTATCTCGACCTCGGTCCGAAGGCGGTCATCGCCGGCATCCTCAACGTGACGCCCGACAGCTTTTCGGACGGCGGCCTGTTCATCGCGCCCGAGAAGGCGCTGGAGCAGGCGCACCGCATGGTGAAGCAGGGCGCGGCGATCATCGACGTCGGCGGGGAATCGACGCGGCCCGGTTTCGCCCCGATCTCCGCCGAGGAAGAACAGGCGCGCGTGCTGCCGGTCATCGCGGCGCTCGCCGCTTCCGGCGAGGCGCTGATCTCGGTCGACACCTATCGCGAGGACACCGCGCGGCTTGGCGTCGCCGCCGGCGCCCATATCGTCAACGACGTCTGGGGGCTGCAGCGTGAGCCGGGCATCGCGCGCGTCGCGGCCGAGACAGGCGCCGGGCTCGTCATCATGCATACCGGGCGCGAACGGCAGAAGCTGCCCGACGTGATCGAGGACCAGTTCCTGTTCCTGCGCAAATCGCTGGAGATCGCGCGTGCCGGCAATGTTGCCGACAGCCAGATCGTGCTCGATGCCGGCTTCGGCTTCGCCAAGGAAACGGCGGAGGAAAACCTCGACCTGATGGCGCGTTTTTCCGAGCTTCAGGCGCTCGGCTACCCGTTGATGGCCGGAACCTCGCGCAAGCGCTTCATCGGCACGGCCACCGGGCGCGATCCCGCGGAACGGGCTGCCGGCACGGCGGCCACCAGTGTCATCCTGCGCTTGAAGGGAGCCGACCTGTTTCGCGTCCACGATGTCGCAATCAACGTGGATGCGCTGGCGGTCACCGATGCTATGCTTCAACGCGAAACCGAGCTTCCTCCCGGACACTGATCATGTACCTCATCCGCATGAAGAACTGCGCCTTCTTCGCCCGCCACGGCGTGCTGGACGAGGAGGAGACGCTTGGCCAGCGTTTCTACGTCGATGCCGAGCTGACGGTCGAGCCAAGCCGGCCGCTGACCGAGGATTCCATCGAGGACACCGTCAATTATGGCGTCGCCTTCTCGGTCATCGAAAAGATCGTGACCGGACATCGCCGCTTCCTGATCGAGGCGCTGGCGCTGGAGGTGGCGAAGGCGCTGACAGCGCGATTCTCGCAGATCAGGAAAGCCGCGATCACCGTGCGCAAGCCGAACGCCCCGGTGCCGGGCGTGCTCGATCATGTCGAGGTGACCGTTGTCTGGCCAGAATAGCGCCGTCTACCTCAGTCTCGGCGGCAATCTCGGCGAGCCGGCGAAATCCATGGGCGCGGCATTGCGCATGCTGGACGGCGACGACGCGACGCGCGTCACCGCCGTCTCGTCGCTCTACCGCACGCCGCCGTGGGGCAAGCTCGACCAGCCCGATTTCCTCAATGCCGCTGCCGCGATCGAGACGGCGCTTTCGCCACGCGCGCTGCTTGAGCTTTGCCTCGATGTCGAGAAGCGGCTGAAACGCGTGCGCGAGGAGCGCTGGGGGCCGCGCCTCATCGATATAGACATCCTGGTGTTCGGCGACCGGGTGATCCACGAGACCGGCCTCGAAGTGCCGCATCCGCGCATGCTGGAGCGCGCCTTCGTGCTGGCGCCGCTGGCCGAGATCGCGCCAGGGCTTTCCGTCGGCGGCAGAAGCGTATCGGAGCGGCTCGAAGCCGTCGATACGTCCGGCATCGAGCGGCTGCCTTCGGGCCGCGAATGGTGGCTCGCTTAGTTCAGCCGGCCGGTCAGCCCGAAAACCCGCCGCCGTCCAAAAATGCCTGCTCCTCGGCCGTCGTCGCACGGCCGAGCATGCGGTTGCGGTGCGGAAAGCGACCGAAGCGCCGGATGATCTCCAGATGCTCATCGGCGTATTTCAGATAGTCGGGCGCCCTGGCGACCGTTAGCTCGACCGACCGTTCCTGATCCGCCAGCACTTCGGAATGCTCGAATGGCAGATAGAGGAAGACGCGAACCGGTTCTTCCAGCTCGAGGTCCTGACCGGCGGCGATCGCCCTGTCGGCGAAGTATCTGGCGAGCGGATCGGTCGCGTACATGTGGCCGGTGCCGCGGAAGCAGTTGCGCGGGAACTGATCGAGCAGGATCATCAACGCCAGCGATCCTTCGGCATACCCATTCCAGTCGTCGCATTCGCGCCGCGCAGCGGCGTAATGCAGCTCGAGAAAGCGGCCGCGGAAATCGGCGTCGAAGGCGTCGCTCTTTTCGAACCAGGCGTCCTCGCCGGCGTCGCGCCAGAATGCGATGACCGAAAGCGCTCGCGGATCAAGCTCTGCCATATTTGCCTCTCAGTTCTTGGTCTCTGCCTGGTTCAGCACGACGGCGGTTTCCTGGTTCAGCGCGCGGCCGGCGCGGCGTGGCTGCGTGAGCGGCGTCGGGATCGGCGTGCCGATATTGCCCTTGAGGAAACGCTGGCCGGCGCGCACGCCCTCGGCCAATTGCGTCTCGAAGCGCGCTTCGTCGCGGCGTCGCGCATCCTCAATGACTTCGGCGACCTCCTCGGGATCGACGCCAAGCGCCTCCAGCGCGGAGCCGCCGAAGACCAGCGCCGATTCGAAGGTCTCGCGCAGCTGATAGTCGACGCCGGCGCGCACGAGCTGCAGCGCGGTGCCGCGGTCGAAGGCGCGCGCCAGGATGGTGACCAGTGGAAATTCGGCCTTGATAAGCTGCGCGATGCGCACGGCGGCGTCGGGCTTGTCAACGCAGATCAGCACCGCGCGGGCGCGCCCGGCGCCAGCCGCATGCAGGATGTCCAGCCTTGTGCCGTCGCCGTAATAGACTTTGAAGCCGAAATCGGCCGCCGCCTGGATCATCTCCACCTCGTTGTCGATGATCGAGACGTCCATCCCGCGCAGCAAAAGCGGCTGGCTGGCGATCTGGCCGAAGCGGCCGAAGCCGATGATCAGCACGCTGCCGGTGAGGCCGTCGGCGATGTCGACGCCGTCGAGGGACTGCTCGTCACGCGGGGTGAGGTAACGCAGCGCCAAGATCGCGAGCGGTGTCAGCACCATCGAGATGATGACGATGGCGGTCAGCGTGGCGTTGGCCTGGCCGTCGATGATGCCGACCGCGGCAGCGGACGAATAGAGCACGAAGGCGAACTCGCCGCCCTGCGCCATGAAGACGGCGCGTTCGAGCGCCTCGCGATGGCCGCTTTTCAGAATGCGCGCGACGACGTAGATGCCGAATGCCTTCATGACCATGTAGGCGACGACATAGATGGCGATGAGCCGCCAGTTCTGGGCTACGACGCCAAGGTCGAGCGACATGCCGACGGCGAGGAAGAACAGGCCGAGCAGGATGCCGCGGAACGGCTCGATATCGGCTTCGAGCTGGTGGCGGAAGGTCGATTCCGACAACAGCACGCCAGCGAGGAAGGCGCCCATCGCCATCGACAGGCCGGAGAGCTGCATGGCCAAGGCCGATCCCAGCACCACCAGCAGCGCCGCGGCGGTCATGACCTCGCGGGCGCGGGCATCGGCCAGGATGCGGAAGAGCGGATTGAGCAGGTAACGGCCGGCCACGACCAGTCCCACGATCGCGGCGATGCCGATCCCAACTTCGGTCAGCCGCTCCGAAAGGCTGGTTTCGGCGCCGCCCGGCGCGAGGAATGCGATAAGCGCGAGCAGCGGCACGATCATCAGGTCTTCGAGCAGCAGGATGGAGACGATGCGCTGGCCTTTCGGCGTGGCGATCTCACCGCGCTCTTCGAGCAACTGCATGACGATCGCCGTCGAGGTCAGGACGAAGCCGGCGCCGGCGACGAAGGACTGCGCGATGGGAAAGCCTCCAGCCAGTCCGACGAGAGTGAGCAGGACTGCGCAGACGCCGACCTGCAAGGCACCCAGGCCAAAAATCTCGCGACGCAGGCCCCAGAGCCGCGACGGCTGCATCTCCAGCCCGATGATGAACAGGAACATGACGACGCCGAGCTCGGCGACGTGGAGGATCGCTTCCGATTCAGAAAAGATGCGCAGGCCGAACGGACCGATGACCACGCCGGCGGCGAGGTAGCCCAGGATCGAGCCCAGCCCCATGCGCTTGAAGATCGGCACGGCGACGACGCCCGCGGCGAGCAGCGCCACCACCTGCACCAGATCGCTGCTCGACGCTTCAACTGCCATGCCTGTCGTCCCGTTGCTCGAAGCACTCCTTGCATGCCCCGGGAGCGAGAGGCAAGGGCGGGCGGACTGACTTGAAGGGTAGGGTGCCGTTGAAGCGGCCTCAGCTTGCCTGCCGGACGTTCGGCATGTACAGTAACCGAATGCCTGACTATTCGTCCCGCCCGCCTCTGCATATCCCGATGGATGCGCTCAGCGAAGTCCTACAGGACTTTCGCTTGAGTGGGGTCAACTATGGCCGCTGCGAGCTGCGGCATCCATGGAGCATCGCCTTTCCGCAACAGAAGCTGCTTCGCTTTCACTTTGTCGGCCAGGGTCCGTGCTGGATTTTTACCGAGGCGGAAGGCTGGCAGGAGTTGCGCGATGGCGATCTGGTGCTGTTGCCGCAAGGCATCGCCCATCGGCTGGCTAGTGCGCCGGACGTTGTCGACGACTCGCTCGAGAGTTGCCAGGTTACCAAGTTGGGGAGCAATGTCTGTGAGGTGGTGCGGGAAGGGACGGGCGCGACAAGTACCCTTTTCTGCGGCTCCATGGCCCTGGGCGTCTGTGCGCTCAATCCACTGATCACGTTGATGCCATCTATTATCAAGGGGTGCGATGTGGCCGGCAACGATCCGGTCGTCCGTCCTTTGCTGGCGGCTATGACGGCGGAGGCCGCGCAACCGCAGATGGGCAGCGCCACGATTCTGTCGCGCATGGCCGACTTGCTGACCGCCCGGCTTATCCGCTGCTGGGTCAATTGCACTGGAGCTTCGACCACCGGCTGGCTTGCAGCCATCCGCGATCCCCATATAGGCCGCGCTCTGGCAGCCATGCATCGAGACCCCGGCCATAACTGGACCCTGGAAAGCCTTGCCGCCCTGGCAGGCCAATCGCGCTCGATTTTCGCCGAGCGCTTCAGCGCTGTGTTAGGGGAGGGCGCTGCCCACTATCTCGCCCGTCTGCGGATGCAGCTTGCCCGCGAGTTGCTCGGGCAAAACGGCCTGTCGGTTGCCGAGGTCGCTACCCGTTTGGGCTATGATAGCGAAGCATCCTTCGCGCGCGCGTTCAAACGCATCACCAATGTCTCGCCAGGCGTTGTGCGCCGCACAATTCCCGGACGAACGAACATGAATTTCGGATTATAAGGTACATATCATCCGAGAAGACTCGTCTATTGAAGACCTCCAGACCTTGGAGATCTTTCAGTGACAGACACAACATTACAGCTTGAAGACGCGGCGATAGACCTCGATGACGCCGCGCCAGCCCCGTGGAACGCAGCCACCTGGTTTGCGGTCATTTCATTGGCGGCCACCAGCTTTGCCCTGGTATCAGCCGAATTCCTGCCGGCAGGCCTGCTGACGCCGATGGCGCGGGACCTCGGCATCAGCGAAGGAACCGCCGGACAGGTCGTCACCGCCACGGCTTCGGTCGGCGCCGTGACGGCCATGTTGAGCAATGTTCTCATCGGACGATTGAACCGCAAGACGGTGCTGGTTGGCCTCAGCGCCTTGGCGGTCGGTTCCAACCTCCTTGCCGCGCTAGCGCCCAATTTCTGGCTGTTGCTGCTGGGCAGGGCCGGGCTCGGAATCGCTCTCAGTGCATTCTGGGCACTGTCGGTTGCCGTCGTGGCCAGGCTGGTCGGCGCCAATGCGACAGGTCGGGGCATGGGCATCGTCACCCTCGGCGTCTCGCTCGCCACCATCGCCGCCCCGTCAATGGGGGCGTTGATCAGCGACTGGCTAGGATGGCGCAGCGCCATGGCCTTGACGGCGGGATTGGCAGTGATTGCCATGCTGCTGCAATTGCTGAGCCTGCCGACCTTGCCTGCGACGGCCAGCAATAGTCTGGCTGACGTATTTCGGCTGACACAGCGGCGCGGCATCCAACTCGGTATGCTTGCCATTCTTTTGCTGATGACGGGGCATTTTGCCGGCTCTGTTTATGTGCGCCCCTTCCTCGAACACGTGACGCTCCTCGCCACCGGGCCAATTGCCCTGGCCCTGCTCGGATTTGGCATCGCGGCTGTGATCGGCAACGTCGCCGGCGGCCGTATGGCCGACGCCAATATCCGCATGGCGCTCGCGGGCAACGCCGCATTGATGGCGTTTGCGGCGCTGGCATTGGTGCTTTGGGGCGTGCACATTGGCGTCGCGTTCACATTCGTCACGCTTTGGGGCTTGGCCTTCGGCATGGCGCCGGTCGTGCTGCCGACCAATCTGTCCCGCGCGGCACCTGATGCGCTGGAAGCTGCGGGTAGCCTGATGGTCGTCTCCTTCCAGGTTGCCATCACCATCGGCGCGGTTGTCGGCGGCTATGCCGTGGATACCCATGGCGCCACGGGACCTTTGACCCTTACCGCCGTCCTTGCCGCATTGACCGTCGTGCTGGCGCTGCTACAGCCTCGCGGGTGAACTTTGCTCCAGCTGACATGGAGCGTCTCATCGTTTCACGAAAACGGTGAGACGCACTATCTCTTTGTTTTCGGGGCTGAAAACCGTTTCGTACATTTCTTGGGATTGCTCTAAAGCCGTCGCGTCTGAATGGCCTCGTACGACGCGCTTTAGCTTGTTGCCTTATGCCCGTCGTCGACCCAAAACCGTTGCGCGCTTTGGGCGACATGCATCGGGCGGCCTCAACACGGACGCCGCGACGTTGCAACCTGATTACACAAGTTTATGCGGTCCGGTCGTTGCTTCACGCCACAATCGGAGGTTATGGCACGTTCGGCTTCGGCCAGTGGAGGCAGCGGCGATGGGCGGCTGCCTTTTTTGAGGAGATGATTGACATGAAGAAGTTTTTGCTCGTTGCCGTGGGTGTTGCGGCGTTGGCCGGTTCGGCTTGCTCCAAGGGGCCGGAATGCACGCAGGAAATCGCCGCCAAGAAGGCGCAGGACATGGCTGCCGCGCTCCAGGAAGCCATCACCAAGGATCCGAGCAAGGCGGCTGATCTGACCGCCAAGGTGCAGGCTGTGACGACGAAATATCAGGGCGCCACGACGCTCGACGAAGCCTGCAAGGCCTATGACGAGCTGACCGCCACCATCAAGGGTTGAGCCCAGCCGTCGACAATGCGAAGGCGGTGGCCGGTCGGTCGCCGCCTTTTTTCTTGCGCGGCGCTTCGGAGGAGACGCGCTATGCGATACCCATCGTGCGCTTATGGTCGGCGATCTCGGCGAGCAGCCAATCCTGGAACAGGCCGGTGCCTGGCTTGTTTCCGATGCTGCGGCGCTGGTGCAGGTAGATTCCGGCGGGATAGGTGTGGCGGGCGCTGAACGGGGCGACAAGCTTGCCCTGCTGCAAAAGGTCTTGGGCCATCATGGTGTCGGCCAAAGCGATCCCCGCGCCGTTTATCACCTCGCGCATGATCAAGGTGCAGTCATCGAGCGTCGTGCTGGATTTCGGCGTGGCGTCCAGAACGCCTTCCTGTTCCAGCCAGCGCCGCCAGCGCATGCTCTCGCATTCGTGGATGAGGTGATGATTGACCAGATCGGCGGGCGTTCTGAGCGGCACCGGTCCCTCAAGCAGCGACGGCGCGCAGACCGGCGTCAGAACGAGCGGGATCAGCAGCGTCAGGGCCGGGCCGGCCTTGTAGACGAACTCGTCGACAATGGCCAAATCGAAGTTGGCGCGCTTGCCCGACGTCGAGATCTCCAGGTTCACGGACGGATGCAGCTTGCGGAAATTCGGCAGCCGGTCCGCCAGCCAAAGGTTCAAAACCGCCGGCACGCAGAGAACCCTGACCCGCTGGGTCCTGCCGTGACCATGGACGAAGCTGACATCGTCGGTGGCGCGCCAGATAGCCTCGAATGCTTCGGAGAGGCCGCGCGCATAATATGAGCCCCTGATGGTCGGTGTGATCTGGCGAAAGCCGCGCTCGAACAGCTCCTGGCCAAGGTTCTTCTCGAGCGCGCGGATGTGGCGGCTGACGGCCGAGGGCGTCAAATGCAACTCTTCCGCTGCATCCTTGATGCTGCCGAGACGCGCGGCGGCCTCGAAAGCGCGCATGCCATTGAGTGAGGGCAGGGCCATTGGCCGATCATGAAATGTCAGTTGAGTTTTTGTCAATCGACTTGGGCAAAATTGGCGTTTGATCGCTTGGCCGGTTCGGGGATACCCAAAAGACAAGAGCGACCAAGTCGCCATCCGAAAACGATTGTTTGGGCACTCCGATGCCATTCCACCAGCGGCGGAAACCGGTATGACCGGCTTCCGCCGGGGACCGGCGAAGCTTTGCGTATGACGCCAGCTGAGCCTCGGCGGGGCGCCCCAGAATGGGAGAATGAGCTTCTATGCCTCAGTCGCCGGCGCCGGTCTTTGAAGCGGCGGAGGAGATTTCCGCGGAAACCTCGGTCGTCGTGATCCTGCAAACCGCTCAAAACGGTTTTGGGCTCCGGGCAGCGGCGCTCGATGCTGAAATGGACGGGATCTTGTCCCGCGCGTGTTCCGAGCCGGCCGCGCTTGAGGAGTCCGGCGCCTGCGTCGATGTCATCGCGCCGAAGGCGATGTCGACCCGCCGCGTGGTGGTGCTGGCCTTGGGCAAGGCCGAGGCCGTAACCCAGCTTTCGCTGGCGCGGGCCGGCGGTTTGCTTGCGGCGCATCTGGAAGGCAAGGGCGAATGCGCGGCCACCCTGATGCTGGACCCGCTCGCAGGTGTCGACCTGCCCGCAGCGGAAATCCTGGCGCGGGTCGCGCTCGGCATGCGGCTGCGGCGCTATCGTTTCGACCTGCGCAACCGGCGTCAGGGAGCAGGCGCCGACCGCACTTTGCGGGTGCAATTGATCGGCGCGGCCGGTCCGGAGCTGAAGGCGGCGCTGATACGGGTCAATGCCATCGCGGACGGCGTCGAATATGCGCGCACGCTGGTCAACTTGCCGCCGAACCACCTCCATCCCGACAATTTCCACGATCATCTGGAGCCGCTGCGCGAGGCCGGCATCGATGTCGAGATTCTCGACACGGCGCGGCTGAAGGAGCTCGGCATGAATGCGATCCTGGCCGTCGGCTCCGGCTCGGCGCGACCGCCGCGCGTCGCGGTCCTGCGCTATCGCGGCAAGGGCGCTCCCGCGCAGCCGTTGGCTTTCGTCGGCAAGGGCGTCTGCTTCGATTCTGGTGGTCTGTGCATAAAGCGCGGCGGGCAGATGTTCGATATGAAGGCCGATATGGGCGGCGCGGCCGCCGTGGTCGGCCTGCTGATCGCGCTCGCCCGGCAAGGCAGCCCGGTGCATGCCGTCGGCGTGCTCGGCATTGCCGAGAACATGCCGTCCGGCACCGCGCTCAAGCCGCGCGATATCGTCACGACCGCGTCGGGCCAGACCGTGGAAGTGTTCGACACGGATGCGGAAGGCCGGCTCATCCTGGCCGACTGCCTCTATTATGCCGCTTCGCGCTTCAATCCCTCGGTGATCGTCGATCTGGCGACGCTGACCTATTCGGTGATGCGGGGCCTCGGCTCGGTCTTCGCCGGACTTTTCAGCACCGACGACACCATCGCCTCGCGCATGATCGCGGCGGGGGAAAAGGTCGGCGAGCGGTTCTGGCAACTGCCGCTCGACCGGGCCTATGACGAGGGGCTGCAATCGCCTTTCGCCGACATCCGTCACCACGCCAAGGACATGGAAGACGGCGATGCGCCCTATGCCGCGGCCTTCCTGCGCAATTTCACCGAGGACCGCCCGTGGGTGCATCTCGACATAGCCGGCAAGGAAATGGCCGACAAGGACCGGCCGCTGGGCCGGGAAGGCGCCACGGCCTTCGGCGTGCAGATGCTGGAAGAGTGGGTGCAGTCCGGCCGGACGGCGAACTAGGCGGCAACGAGATGTCTTCAACCACTGAGGGAGCCGGGATGCCGTCCGAGATCGTCAGCAAGGAAGGGCGGGCCGGCTTCGGCGCCTATGAGACCTGGTACCGGATCAGCGGCGCGCTCGATGCCGGCAAGGCTCCGGTCGTGATCCTGCATGGAGGGCCGGGTGCTGCCCATAATTACGTCGATGCCTATAAGCTTCTTGCCCGGGGCGGCCGTGCCGTCATCCACTACGACCAGTTGGGCTGCGGCAATTCCACCTTGCTGCCGGAAAAAGGCGCCGATTTCTGGACGCCCCAACTCTTCATCGACGAACTGGAAAACCTCGTCGACCATCTCGGCATCCGCGGCGGCTTCCATGTGCTGGGTCAGAGTTGGGGCGGCATGCTGGGTGCCGAATATGGCGTGACCCGGCCGAAGGGCCTGAAGTCGCTGACCATCGCCAATTCGCCGGCGTCCATGAAGCTCTGGGTCGAGGAAGCCAACCGGCTGCGCGCCGATCTGCCCATCGACGTGCAGGAGACGCTGACGAAGCACGAACAGGCCGGCACGACGGACAATCCGGCCTACCAGGAAGCGACGATGCGGTTCTATGAACGGCATGTCTGCCGGGTCGTGCCTTTCCCGCCCGAGGTGACGGAGACTTTCGCCCAGATCGTGCGCAATCCGACCGTCTACAATGTGATGAACGGCCCGAACGAATTCCACGTCATCGGCACGCTGAAGAGCTGGAGCGTCATCAACCGCCTGCCGGCCATCGAGGTTCCGACACTCCTCATCTCCGGCCGGCACGACGAAGCCACACCCGCGACCGTGCAGCCCTTCAAAGACGGCATTAAGGGATCGCGCTGGCAGATATTCGAGCATTCCAGCCACATGCCGCATGTCGAGGAGCAGGAACTCTGCATGCGTGTGGTGGGAGACTTCCTGGACGACAACGACAACAGAAAAGGGGAATGACGACATGAAGAAACTGCTTTTGGCGGCATCGGCCGCGGCATTGCTGGCTGGCTCGTGGCTGGCTCCGGCACAGGCCGAATATCTCAAGGAGCACCGCGGCGGCACCATTCGCCTTCTCGCCCGATCGGCGGCCGGAACGCTCGATCCGCATATCAACTACACGGATCAGGGGTGGCAAATGTACCAGCCGATCTATGACGGCCTGGTCGCCTTCCGCAAAGCCGAGGGCGTCGACGGCTTTTCCATCGTTCCCGACCTGGCCGAGGCGTTGCCCGAGGTCAGCAATGGCGGCAAGACCTTCACCTTCAAGCTGCGCAAGGGCATCAAGTTCTCCAACGGCCAGGATCTTGGCGTGAAGGACGTCGTCGCCTCCTTCCAGCGCATCTTCAAGATTTCCGGGCCGACCTCGGGCACCTTCTATGCCGGCATCGTTGGCGCCGACAAATGCCTGGCAGACACCAAGAGCTGCACGCTGGAAGGCGGTGTCGTCGCCGACGAGACGGCCGGCACGATCACCCTCAATCTCACCAAGCCGGACGCCGAGATCCTCTACAAGCTTGCCTTGCCGCACGCCGTGATCATGCCGGCCGACACGCCGGCCGAGGATATGGGCTCCAAGCCGATCCCCAGCACCGGCCCGTACATGATCTCGGCCTTCGATCCGAACAAGGGCATGACGGTTTCCCGCAACCCCAATTTCAAGCAGTGGAGCGAGGAAGCCCAGCCGGACGGCTATCCGGATGTCGTGCAGTATGATTTCGGCCTGTCGGAAGAGGCGGCCGTGACGGCGATCCAGAACGGCGAAGCCGACTGGATGTTCGACGCGCTGCCCAGCGACCGCCTCGGCGAGCTCGGCAGCAAGTCCATGGACCAGCTGCACATCTCGCCGCTTTCGGCGTGGTGGTACGCGCCGCTGAACACCCGCATGGCCCCGTTCGACAATGAAAAGGCGCGCCAGGCCGTCGCCTATGCGGTCGACCGCAACACGCTGGTCAAGCTGTTCGGCGGCAAGGTGCTGGCTTCGCCGGTCTGCCAGGTCCTGCCGCCGGACTTCCCCGGACACGAGGACTATTGCCCCTTCACCAAGAACCCGGGCGCCAAATGGTCGGCTCCGGATGTCGACAAGGCCAAGCAGCTCGTCGAGCAATCGGGCACCAAGGGCCAGAAGGTGACCATCATTGTCGAGGACACCGCCATCTCGCGGTCGATCGGGGTCTATCTGCAGAGCGTGCTGACCAACATCGGCTACGTCGCCGACGTCAAGCCGATCTCGTCCAACCTGCAGTTCACCTATATCCAGAACACCAACAACAAAGTGCAGATGTCCGTCACCCAGTGGTACAAGGATTATCCGGCGGCGTCGGACTTCCTGAACATCCTGTTCAGCTGCGCCTCCTATCGCGAAGGCTCGGACGCCTCGATCAACATTTCCGGCTTCTGCGACAAGGGTATCGACGCGCAGATGCAGAAGGCGCTGGACCTCGGCGTGACCGACCAGAAGGCGGCCGATAAATTGTGGGCGGCAATCGACAAGCAGGTCACCGACAAGGCGCCGGCGGTCGGGCTGTTCACGCCGAAGCGGCTTGATTTCGTCAGCAAGCGCATCGGCAATTTCAAGTTCAACCCGCAGTTCAACTGGATTATCACCCAGTCCTGGGTGCAGTAAGGGGCCTGTGTCCAGTAACGAACCGCGGAATCACATATCGTGTCCAGCCAAGTCGCCGCCATGCCGCGCAAGACGCGAGGGCCTTGGGCCGTCGCGTTTGCGAAGCTGGCAACGGACAGGGCCGCCATGGCGTCCCTGGCTGTTTTCCTCATCATCGTTCTCGCCTGTTTCAGCGCGCCGCTTTATGCAAAATGGGCGGGCACGGATCCGTTCGCCTCGACGCTCGACGCCGTCATCCAGATCGACGGCGCCGACGTTCCGGTGATGGAACAGTCGACCGAGGGACTGGGGCTTGGCTACACGCCGATCGGTCCGACGTGGCGGCTCGGCAATTATTTTCTCGGCGCCGACAGCCAGGGGCGGGACGTCATGGCAAGGTTGCTCTATGGCGGCTTGAACTCGCTTTTGATTTCCGGCGCAGCCACCATCTTCACACTGATCGTCGGCACGATGGCAGGACTGATCGCGGGTTATTTCGGCGGCATCACCGACACGGTGCTGTCGCGCTTGCTCGACGTGCTCTGGGCGTTTCCGATCTATCTGCTGGCGATCTCGCTTTCCATCGTCACCATCGCGCAAGGCATCGCGATCGGCCCGATCGAGATCCAATCGGGCAGCCTATGGCTGCCGATCATCATCATAGGCATCGTCTATATACCCTATGTGGCGCGGCCGATCCGCGGGCAGGTCCTGGCGCTGCGCCATAGCGAGTTCGTGTTCGCCGCGATCAATCTCGGCGTGCCGGGCTGGCGCATCCTGTGGCGCGACATCCTGCCCAACATCACCACCACGCTGATCGTCTTCGTGCCGCTGATGATGGCGCTGAACATGCTGACCGAATCGGCGTTGTCGTTCCTGTCGATCGGCGTGCAGCCGCCGGCCGCGAGCTGGGGCACCATCATCCAGGACGGGCAGGCGCTGCTCTATACGCGACCGCTGGTGGCGTTGGTGCCTGGCCTGGCGATCGCCGTTTCCGTCATGGCGCTCAACGTCTTCGGCGACGGCCTGCGGGATGCGCTCGACCCGCGCTCCAAGGTCCGGCTGGGGCGCGACTGATGTTTTATGCCATCCTTCGCCGCTTCGGTCAGATGCTGTTCGTGATGTTCGGCATCTCGGTCATCGTCTTCCTGATCTTCTTCGCCACGCCCGGCGCCGATCCCGCCGCGCGCATCGCCGGCCGCAACGCGTCGCCTGAAGTGCTGGCGGCGGTGCGCCACAGCTTCGGCTTCGATCAGCCGCTCTACGTGCAATACACGCGCATGATGGAGAAGATCTTCGTCACCGGCGATCTGACCTCCTTCGTCAACCGCGGCTGGAAGGTTGTGCCGGCCGTTATGGATTCGATCCCGGTCACGCTCTCGCTGGTGTTCGGCGCCGCGGTCCTGTGGGTGGTCGTCTCCATCATCATCGGCATCGTCGCCGCGGCCACCCGCGACAGCTGGCTGGACAAGCTTTTGATGGCGCTGGGCCTGCTCGGCATTTCCATGCCGGTCTACTGGCTGGGCGAGGTGATGAACCTGATGACCCAGAGCCGCTATCACGACAGCTGGGCATTCTCCTGGGTGCCGCCGCTTGGCTATAAGAATTTTTCCGACGATCCCAAGGGCTGGTTCCTGACGCTGGTCATCCCATGGATCACGCTGGCCGTCCTCTATATCGGCATCTACGGACGCGTGCTGCGCGCGGCCATCATCGAATCCATGCAGGAGGATTATATCCGCACTGCCCGCGCCAAGGGCCTGTCGGAGACCCGTATCCTGTTTCGCCATGCGCTGCGCACGTCGCTCATCGCCTTCGTCACGCTGTTCGGTCTCGACTTCGGCGCGCTGGTGGGCGGCTCGGCCTTGCTGACCGAGGTCGTGTTCGGCCTGCACGGCATCGGCAAGCTCACCTATGACGCGCTGCAGAACCTCGATTTGCCGATGATCATGGCGACGGTCATGTATGCGTCCATGTTCGTGGTGATCGCCAATGCGGTTGTCGATTTCGTCTACATCCTTCTCGATCCGCGCCTGAGGGCATCATGATACTGTCGGTGCGCGATCTCAAAGTCTCCTTCCGCACGCATGACGGGCCGGTGCGGGCCATCGACGGCGTTTCCTTCGACCTGGAGGAAAGCGAGATCCTCGGCGTCGTCGGCGAATCCGGCTCCGGCAAGACGGTGTCGCTGCTCGCCGTGATGGGGCTCATTACCGACCCGAACGCCACCATCGAAGGTTCGATCCGCTACAAGGGCCGCGAGCTGGTGGGACTGCCGCCGCGCGAGCTGCGACGCCTGCGCGGCAACGAGATCGCGATGATCTTCCAGGATCCGATGACGGGGCTGACGCCGGTCTACACGATCGGCTGGCAGATCGCCGAACAGATCCGCGCGCATCGCGGCGTCAGCAAGGCCAAGGCGATGGAGCGCGTCGAGCAGCTGTTGGCTGAGGTGAATATCCCCAACCCGCACGAGGCGATGTCGCGCTATCCGCACCAGCTTTCCGGCGGCATGCGGCAGCGGGCGGTGATCGCGATGGCCTTGTCCTGCGATCCGGCGCTGCTGGTGGCCGACGAGCCGACCACCGCGCTCGACGTCACCGTGCAGGCCGGCATTCTCGACCTCGTGCGCAAATTGCGGGCGAAGCACAAGTCGGCGGTTGTCTTCATAACGCACGACATGGGCGTGGTCTCCGAGCTCGCCGACCGGGTGATGGTCATGTATGCCGGCCGCGTTGTCGAGCGCGGCACCCGCACTGAGCTGTTTTCCGATCCGCGACACCCTTATACGCGCGCGCTGCTCGGCTCGATCCCGCCGCTGACCGGCGAGAAACCGCGCCGCCTGCCGGCCATCCCCGGCTCGCCGCCTTCCTTGCTGCGGCTGCCGGAAGGCTGCGCCTTCGGCCCGCGCTGTCCGGTCCGCTACGAGCCTTGCGAGGCTGGCAAGCCAGGTCTCGGCGCGAGCGCGCACGCCGCCGCGTGCTTTCGGGTGGCACAGGCATGAGCGAGTTGATGACAGATACAGATCGGCCGATCCTCGAGACGCGTTCGCTGGCAAAACGCTTTTCGATCGGCAGCCGCTTTTCCGCCGAGGGCAGGCGGACGGTCCATGCGGTGGACAACGTCTCGCTGAGCGTGCGGCGCGGCGAGACTGTCGGCCTTGTCGGCGAATCCGGATGCGGCAAGTCCACGCTGGCGCGCTGCCTGGTTCGGCTCTACGACATCACCGACGGCAAACTTCTGTTCGAAGGCGACGACATCACCTCGAAATCGCTATCCGAGCTCAGGCCGCTGCGGCGGCGTTTGCAAATGGTCTTCCAGGATCCCTCGGCCTCGCTCAATCCGCGCCGGCGCGTCGGCGATCTCGTCGCCGAGCCGCTGCGCATCCACGGCAAGGTTTCGGCACGTGAGATCACCGCGCGGGTGGCGGAGCTGTTTGAGCTGGTCGGGCTGTTGCCGGACCATATGATGCGCTATCCGCACGAATTCTCCGGCGGGCAGCGCCAGCGAGTCGGCATCGCGCGGGCGATCGCGCTGAACCCCGACCTTGTCGTGCTGGACGAGCCGGTCTCCGCGCTCGACGTGTCGGTGCAGGCCCAGATCGTCAACCTGCTCGCCGATCTGCAGGAGAAGCTGAAGCTCACCTATATCTTCATCGCCCACGATCTCTCCGTAGTGCGCCAGGTCTCGACGCGCATCGCGGTCATGTATCTCGGCTCGATCGTCGAGGAAGGACTGGCGGAAGAGATCTTTGCGACACCCGCCCATCCCTACAGCCAGGCACTGATCTCGGCGGTTCCCATCGTCGAGACGACGCGTGCGGGCGCGCGCAAGCGCATCATCCTCACCGGCGACGTGCCGAGTCCGCTGAAGCCTCCGTCCGGATGCCGCTTCCATCCGCGATGCCCGATCGCGGCGGACCGGTGCCGTTCTGAGCGGCCGGAACTGAAGGAATATCGTCCGGGCCGCAAAGTGGCCTGCCACTTCCCGACTTTGACCTGAACCGTCTTGTAACGGATGGCGGACGCGGACTGCGGGAACCGCGCCGGATCAGTTCTTGGCGATGGCGCCGACTTCGACCGAATCGACCCGCTTCAGGCTCATGCCGATCACCGGCACCAGCTGATTGTCGACGCGCACGGCCACCGTCACGGTCATCGAATTGCCGTCGGGGACACGCGCCTGCATGACGCCGTTCAACTGCTTGCGGTTGATGGTGAAAACGACCTTCTGAGCGTCGACGACATTGCCGCCGACAATGTCCATGCCGCTTTCGGTCGAGCCGCCCATGAAGGTGCCCCGATAGCCATCGCGGCCCTTGCGCTCGACGCTGGCCGACATCTTTTGCGTGAACACGCCGACCCTGCAGCCGCCGTCAAGCGTCATGCCGAGCTTGCTGGCGGGCGTCGAGCCATTGAAATCGCAAGTGAATTTGGTGCCTTTGTACTTGCCGGCGATGATCTCGCCGGGGCCGACCCATCTGCCTTCGACGGAGCGGAAAAACTGCTTGTCCGGCTCTGCGCCAAGGGCCTTTTCGACGAGGCCGAGCGGCGCGACGATCGCAATGGCGGCAGGCAGGACGCAGGACAGGATCACGCTTCTCATCGACGACACCCGGCACGAAAGAGTCTATTCTTGGGACCGGACCGACCATGCAGAAGATTGGTTAATGCTTCGTCACCCGCGATGGGTCGCGCATTTACCTTATCGGTCGTCCTGGCCGTTCTTTCGTGCCGCGAACGACGTCAGCGCCGAGAGGAAATCGCCGAGGCCCGGGCGCTTCACGGCGATGAACGGCAAGGGGCGTGCCGTTTCCATCGCCGCGATGCCGATGCGCGCCGTCATCATGCCGTTGACGACGCCTTCGCCGAGTTTTGCCGAGAGTTTTGCGGCAAGCCCATGGCCGACGATCTGCTGCACGAAACTGTCGCCAACCGCGATCGAGCCGGTCACCGCCAGATGCGCGAGCACGCCGCGCGCCAGCCGGAAGAAGCCGAGCGTGCCTGGGCGGCCGCCATAGAGCTCGGACAGGCGCCGGATCAGCCGCCCGGCCTCGAACACGACATAGGCAATGTCGACCAGCGCGCGCGGGCTGACCGCCGTTATAAGGGACACGCGTTTCGCCGCCTCCAGAATCATGACTTTGGCGCGGGCATCGAGAGGCGACAGGATCTCGGTCTCGGCCAGCCGCACCAGATTGGCGCCATCGATGATCTCGCCCCGCAATTCGGCCAGCGAACGGCGGCCGGCGGCGGTCTCGGGTTTTGCGGCGACGAAAGCCGAGAGCTCGTCGACCAAGGCGCGCGCCGCCTTGGGGTCGTCGCGCGCCACGGCATCCAGAGCCTGTTTCTGCATTTTTTCGACTTCGGCAAGGCGGGCGATGGCGAGGAATTCGCGGATCAGGATGACGAGCAGCGAGAGCAGCGCGATCGCCGCCATGCCGGCCGCCAGCCAGCCGAGCCATTCGGCGCGTGCGAACAGGTCGCGAATCAGCTGGTCGGCCCAAAGGCCGACCGCCAGCGAGACGAGCACGCCGAGAGCGCCGAAGAACAGCCGGGACAATAGCGAGCGCTTTCTCGGCGCTGTCGCCGGCGGCGGGACCGCGGCCTCGATATCCGGCTCGTCGAAGACGTCGACTTCCGAGGGGATCACGACCGCTACATCAGCCCTCGCGGCACGTGGTCGGCGCGCCGGCGGCTCCTCGGCGGCGCTGTTTCGCTGTGGTTGCGGCGGCGCCTCGGTCTCAGGCTCGATGCGGAAGGCCGCCGGTTTGCGGGGCGCGGTCATGCCAGATGATCTCCGATCAGGAACTGCAGCGCGCGGTCGAGCCGGATATGCGGCAAGGACAGCGTGACGCCTTCGGCGGTGCGTTCAAGCTTCGGCGGGCGGAAACGCACGAAGCGGATCGCCGGTTCGGCGCTGTCCACCTGCGATCCGGAAACGTCGAAGACGGCATCCACCTTTTCCGGCAAATCGCCCGGGAAAATGGCGGTTTCGGCCTTTCCGTCGAATGTCTCGCCGTTGATCGTCTCGCTTTTCAGCGGCGTGCCGATGATGACGGGGAGTGTCTCTCGCCCCCGCTTCACCGTGCCTTCGCGGGTCGAGCGAACCGCCGCCATGGCGACGACATCGACGGCGGCACCGCTGAAATTCGCCCGCGCGGCGGCCCGGTCGGTCAGCCGGCGCACGATCGCCTGCAGCCGGTCATGGCTCTCGTGGTGCAAATGGTCCGCCTTGGTCGCGGCCACCAGGATGCGGTCGATGCGGCGCGAGAAGAAGTCGGTCAGGAAATTGCCCCGTCCGGGCCGGAAGCAGGACAGGATCTCAGTCACCGCGCGCTCCAGATCGGCCATCGCGGCCGGGCCGGCATTGAGCGCCTGCATGGCGTCGATCAGCACGATCTGCCGGTCGAGGCGGGCGATGTGCTCGCGAAAGAACGGTTTGACGACATGCGTCTTATAGGCCTCGTAGCGGCGCTCCATCATCGCCCGTAGCGATCCGGAGCGCGGCCGGCCTTGCGACAGCGTCATCAGCGGCGCGAAGGTGAGCGCCGGCGAGCCTTCGAGATCGCCCGGCATCAGGAAGCGGCCTGGCGGCAGCGTCGACAGCGCGCGGTCGTCGAGCTTGCACGCCTTGAGATAGGCGGCAAAGCTTTCGGCCAATCGCCGGGCGGTCATCTCGTCGGCTTCGGCATCTGGATCGATGGTGGAGGCCAACTCACGCCAGGCCTGCGACAGGTCGCAGCGGACGGGCAGGGCGGCCAACTCGACCGCCTCGCGCGAAAAATCGGCGAAAGATTTGCCGAGCAGCGGCAGGTCGAGCAGCCATTCGCCGGGATAATCGACGATGTCGACCGACAGTTTTCCGGCGGAAAACAGACGATTCCAGCCGGAAGCCGACTCATATTCGATGGTGAGCCGGAGCTCGGAGATAGCGCGGGTCGAGTCCGGCCAGACGCGCTCGTTCACCAAAGCCGCGACATGATCTTCATATTGGAACCGCGGAACGGCATCGTCCGGCTGCTCCTCGAGGAAGGCGCGGGCGATGCGGCCGGATTTCTGCGCCTCGAACAGCGGCAGGCGACCGCCATGGATGAGATTGTGGACGAGGGCGGAGATGAACACCGTCTTGCCGGCGCGCGACAGGCCGGTGACGCCAAGGCGCATTGACGGAGAGAAGAGCCCGGCGGCGCGGCCCGACAACGTGTCGAGCGCAATCCTCGCCTCGTCGGTAAAACTGGTCAGCGATGATGCCAAATCAGGCCTCTGGTTGCGCGTCAGCGCCCGATATAGGCCCTGGACCGCGCGTTTGAAATGGCTTTAGAGATCGGCCGGCGTGAGAAAAGCTTCGAGATAGCCATTGCCCTGGGCCGCTTCGGCAAGGTTGCCGGGAAAGCGCACCACGGCAAGGCCGGAGGTCGGAAAACCGTGATTCATCATGCCGCGCGCCGCCTGGTCGCCATTTCCGGACACCGCCATGGCCAGATCTTCGGTCATGGGGTTGTGGCCGATCACCAGAAGCTGGCCAGCGTCCCGATTTTTGCGGATGATCTCCAGATAGCCGGCCGCATCCTCGCTGTAGAGCGTGTCGAAGAACAGCACCCGGCCGGTGTCGGTGCGCCCCGCCAGGCCTTCCAGCGTCTGCCTGGCCCGCTTGGCGCTGGAGCAAAGGGTGACGTCCGGCACATAGTTGCGGGCCCGCATGGCCTCTCCGATCGCTTCGGCATCGGCCATGCCCGATTCGTCGAGCGGGCGGTCGAAATCGCGCATGCCGGGCAGCGCCCAGCCGGCTTTGGCATGCCGCAACAGATAAAGTCTGCTCAACCGGACCCCCATGGCGCTGTGTTCGTGACAAAGCGCGATTAGTCACCAGAACGATGTCATGCACAATGGTCGGCCGGCAACTGCAACGAATCATGTGCGAATT
The DNA here is from genome assembly GCF_006439475.1 of Mesorhizobium sp. B2-8-9. NCBI lineage: Bacteria > Pseudomonadati > Pseudomonadota > Alphaproteobacteria > Hyphomicrobiales > Phyllobacteriaceae > Mesorhizobium > Mesorhizobium sp. B2-8-9. The sequence goes on from NZ_VFTQ01000006.1 coordinate 50,541, forward strand.
CGTTTTCTGCCGTTGAACAACGTTGTCGCCGGAGTTGCCGATGCAAGACTAACAATTGCGTGAAACTGTCGCCGATAGCGCTTGTGCAGGCTCTTTTCCCCGAATATATAGGCGCCAAATTTTGGGGTTGTTGGGTGAGTCGAATGAACGATATCGTTACCGCCAATTACGTACCCTCCGAAGACGAGCCGTTCATGAACGAACGGCAAAAATCGTACTTCCGTCAAAAGCTTATCACCTGGAAGAACGACATTCTGCGCGAAGCGCGCGAAACCCTAGAAATCCTGCAGCAGGAAAACGCCAATCATCCCGACCTAGCCGATCGCGCCTCCTCCGAAACAGACCGTGCCATCGAATTGCGCGCCCGCGATCGCCAACGCAAGCTCATCTCGAAAATCGACTCCGCGCTCCAGCGCATCGACGAAGGCACCTACGGCTATTGCGAGGAGACCGGGGAGCCGATCGCGCTGAAGCGGCTTGATGCGCGTCCGATCGCGACGTTGTCGATCGAGGCGCAGGAGCGTCATGAACGCCGCGAGAAGGTCTATCGCGACGACTGACGCGATCCAACAGGCAGGAAGATCAAAAATGGCCGGAATTCCGGCCATTTTTGTTTTCAGCGCTCCCATTGTCTTTGCCGACAAAGGCGCGAAAGGCTCGCTTGCGCCGGTGGCCGGTCAGCGCTTGTGGCTGCCCAACTCGCCAAGCAGCTTGGTCATCTCGTCATCGAGCGAAGGCTTGGCCGCGGGCTTGCTGGGTGCCGGCTGGGAATGCGTCTCGTCGAGAGAGGTCTCGAGCTCGTGCATCAGCGTGTCGTCGATGGAATCGTTCGGGGGCGGCGGCGCATATCGGGTGCTGCCGTTCGTCGTTCCGTAGCCCGGCAGCGGCATAACCTTCGCCGTCGGCTGGCTTGGCGCCGCCGGCTTGGGCGCGGGTGCGGGCGCCGGCGCGCGCGGACGTGCGACGGCAGCCGGCTGGGCGGCAGGCGGCGGCGCCGGCCTGGCGGGGGCGGGTGCGGGCGCCGGTTGCGGCGCGCGCGGGCGTTGCGCAGCTCCTGTCTGCTGCTGACCGGCGTCGCCCGTCAATGCCGGGCGGCGCAGCGCCGCCAGCCTGATGTCGCGCTCGACCACGACATCGGTCGGCCCGCCGATCAGGATCAGATGCTCGATGTCGTCGCGGCGCACCAGGACAAGCCGGCGATGGCTGTCGACAGCGGTGGCATCCATCACGGCAAGCCGCGTCTTGCGGTTCCTGCCGCCGGCGACGAAGGTGCCGAACGTCAGGTTGCGGACCACCTTGATGGCGAGCAGGACGACAACCAGCATGATGAGAGCCGCTACCGTCCACAAGATTGCAGCGACATAACCCGGGCCCGCTACATTATCCAGCCACTGCATCGGTGCACCCCAATCGCCATCTTTGAAGTCAGGGAACACTAGACCGTTGGGACCAGCGACCGCAAGTTCACATCATCCATCGTGAACAGTTTGAAACATGAATCGTTGATTTTATCGGACATTTGCCGCCGAGGCCTTTTCCGCTACAGGAGAATATGATTCAACCGGCCGTCCGTGCCCGTCGGACACCGGAATCACGAGCAGGGGGAACATGGCCAAGGAAGCGCGCGGCGATTTCTATCCGGTACCGATCGTCGACCAGAACACGCGTCCGGGCGCCGTCACCAGGCTCATCGTCTTCATCGTCGTCTTGACCGGCGCCGCGATCGTCTTCGGACTTTTCCGCGAGCGTCTCGGCGATCCATTCCTGCTCGGCATGCTCGGTGTGCTCGCCATGATCGGCGTCGGCTTCCTGTTCGCGACCGCGATCGGCTTTGTGCAGATCGCACCGCGGTCGACCGGCGACGAATTGTCAAAAGCCTTCGTCGACTCCATGTCGCAGGGCCTGCTGGTCACCGACACAAAGGGGCGCGTCGTCTACGCCAACCGCGCCTATGCAGACATGACGGGTGCTGCCTCGGCCGCCGATCTCAAGACCGTCGAAGGGCTGTTGTCGGATGTTCCCGAGGCCTCGATGACGATCTACCGGCTGGCGTCGGGCCTGCGCGACGGCCAGGCTGGCGACGGCGAGTTCCGGCTGGCGCAGTCGATCAAACCAGGCGCTGAGCCGGGCGCGCGCTGGTACCGCGCTCGCGCCCGCGCCTTCAGCATGCCCGGGCAAAGGCTGCCGATGCTGGCCTGGCAGCTGGCCGACATCTCGCAGGAACGGGCGGAGCAGGAACGTTTCTTCCTCGACCTGCAGAAAGCCATAGACCATCTGGACCATGCCCCGGCCGGATTCTTCTCGGCCGACCAGGAAGGCCGCGTCACCTATATCAACGCCACGCTCGCCGAGTGGCTGGGCATCGACCTTGCCTCCTTCACGCCGGGCGCCATCACGCTGCCGGAAATCATCGCCGGCGACGGCATGGCGCTGGTCCGCTCGGTCAAGGCCGACCCCGGTACCACCCGCAACGCGGTCATCGACCTCGACCTCACCACGATGAGCGGCCAGGCGCTGCCGGTGCGCTTCATGCACCGGGTTTCGGCGAGCCGCGAAGGCGTGAACGGCCCGACCCGCACGATCGTGCTCAACCGCACCCAGGGCGAGGACGCTTCCGCGGAGCTGCGGGCCTCCGAGGTTCGCTTCACCCGCTTCTTCAACTCGACGCCGATGGCCATTGCCGGCGTCGATGCGAACGGGCGCATCCTGCGCACCAATGCGCCGTTCCTGCAGCTGTTTTCGTCCGTGGTCGACCGCGACGCCGTCGACCGGCGGGTGCGGTTCGAGACCATCGTCCACGAGCGCGACCGGCCGGCATTCGCCGCCGCCTTCGAGAAGGCGCGGCAGCGGCAGGCCAATATCGAGCCGATCGATTCCGTCCTGCCCGGCAATGAGGAGCGCCACATCCGCTTCTACGTCAATGCCGTCGCCGACAGCGCGGGCAGCGAAGGCGCCGAGGAGGCGGCGATCGTCTACGCGGTCGAGACCACCGAGCAGAAGGCGCTCGAGGGCCAGATGGCGCAGAGCCAGAAGATGCAGGCAGTCGGCCAGCTCGCCGGCGGTATCGCGCACGACTTCAACAACGTGCTGACCGCCATCATCATGGCGTCCGACCTTCTCTTGACCAACCACCGGCCGTCGGACCCGTCCTTCCCCGACATCATGAACATCAAGCAGAACGCCAACCGGGCGGCCTCGCTCGTGCGGCAATTGCTCGCCTTCTCGCGCAAGCAGACGCTGCGGCCGGAAGTGCTCAACCTGACCGATGTTCTGGCCGATCTCAGGATGCTGCTCGCGCGCCTCGTCGGCAACGACATTAAGCTGAAGATCGACCACGGCCGTGACCTGTGGCCGGTCAAGGTCGATATCGGCCAGTTCGAGCAGGTGGTGGTCAATCTCGCCGTCAATGCGCGCGATGCCATGCCGAGCGGCGGCGATCTCACCGTGCGCACCCGCAACGTCACCGCCGACGAGTGCAAATCCTTCGCCTACCGCGAATTGACGCCGGCCGACTATGTGCTCGTCGACGTCGAGGACACCGGCAGCGGCATTGAGCCAGAGGTGCTGAAAAAGATCTTCGAGCCCTTCTTCACAACCAAAGAAGTGGGCAAGGGCACCGGCCTCGGCCTGTCCATGGTCTACGGCATCATCAAGCAGACCGGCGGCTTCATCTTCTGCGATTCCGAAGTCGGCAAGGGCACGGTGTTCCGTATCTTCCTGCCGCGCCACATCGCCGAGGTGAAGAAGCAGGCCGAGCCTGGCGAGGCGCCGTCGACAGCGGCGACTGCTCCGGCCAAGACCGCCGATACCGCAAAAGATCTTTCCGGCTCCGCCACGGTGCTTCTGGTCGAGGACGAAGATGCCGTGCGCATGGGCGGCGTCAGGGCGCTGACCTCGCGCGGCTATACCGTGCACGAGGCGTCGTCCGGCGTCGAGGCGCTTGAAGTGTTCGAGGCGCTCGGCGGCAAGGTCGATATCGTCGTGTCCGACGTGGTGATGCCGGAGATGGACGGGCCGACATTGCTCGGCGAGCTGCGCAAACGCCAGCCGGACATCAAGTTCGTGTTCGTTTCGGGCTATGCCGAGGACGCGTTTGCGAAGAACCTGCCGGCCGAGGCGCATTTCGGTTTCCTGCCGAAACCGTTTTCGCTCAAGCAACTGGCGACGATCGTCAAGGACGTGCTGGAATCCTAGGGCGTTCAGCGCTTCCTTGGATTGCTCTAAATAAGCCAGAGCTTGCGCATTGCGGCAGTCCTGCCATGATGGTCGCCGGATGGGTCTATCAGGGGTGGTAGCGCGTGACGCCGCATATCGAGGCGGGCCGGGGGGACTATGCCGAAACGGTGCTGTTGCCGGGCGATCCCGAGCGCGCGCAATGGATGGCGGAGATGTTTCTCGAGGCGCCGCGCTGCGTGAACCGCCGAAGGGGCGCGCTGGGCTTCACCGGCCGGTTCCGCGGCAAGCCGGTCAGCATCCAGGCGACCGGGATAGGGGCGCCGTCTTTCCTGATTTATGCCTTTGAGCTGATGGAGTATTACGGTGTCAAAACGCTGATCCGCACCGGCACATGCGGCGGCTTGTCGGAAAACGTGCCTTCGCGCGGCGTCGTCATCTCCAGCGAGGTGCGGGCCGAGAGTGCAATCAGCGGGCAAGTGTTCGGGCTTTACCAGCCGGCGGGGCCGGACCCGGCGCTGCATGCGCGGGTGCTGCAATGCGCCGCCGATCTCGGTATCGCCTGCAGCGCCGGACTGACGATCTGCAGCGACGTCTTCCACCATCCCGATGGCCGCGCTCGGTTTGACGAGCCGATGGCGCTGGGGGCGTTGGCCGTCGATATGGAAACCAGCGCCCTCTATCGGATTGCGGCACAGTTCGGCGCTCGAGCGCTGTCGCTGCTGACCGTCGTCGACCATGTCGCCACCGGCGAGCTGATCGACGATTCGGAGCGCCAGGCGCTTTTCACCGACATGACCCGGCTGGCGCTCGAAGTCGCAGTCGAGAGCAGTTAGGCGGCTTCCTGCTTCAATGCGGCCTGGTCTTCGGCGCTGGGACGATGGCCGCGCAAATAGAGCGCGCAGGTCGTGCGCAGCATGGAAGCGAAGTTCGGGATCTGGCCGTTGATCTCGATCGCCTCGTCATAGAGCTTCGAGATGAATTTCGGGGTCGTCAGTCCCTGGCTGTCGGCGATCTCGTCAAGAAGACCCCAGAATGTCGCTTCGAGCTGGATGCTGGTCGAATGGCCGTCGATGCGGATCGACCTGTTGATCTGCCGGTAGCCTTCCGGGTCCTGCCCGGCGAAGACTCTGCACATCGGTACCTCCCGTTGTTGTTTGTCTTGGGCGCCGATTGGGTTGGCTGGCGCCTTTTTGAACACTGCCTGCGTTGGTCATTTTCGATCCGATAGCCGCCGACGGCAATCGGACTTTCGTCCTTAGAATTGGAGCGACACTAGCCGTTTTCCTGCTCCACGCGTGGTAATCGGCTGCCACCACCATTTTTCGCCGGCGCGCATAATCGGCTTCGAAAGCATGAGAGCTCACGGAGTCCGATTTGGCGAAGACGATCCATTCCATGATCAGGGTTCTCGACGAAGCGCGCTCCGTCGACTTCTACAACAAGGCCTTCGGCCTCGACGTCGCCCAGCGGCTCGATTTCGAGACCTTCACGCTGATCTATCTCAGCAATGAGAGTTCGCCTTTCGAGGTGGAGCTGACCGTGAACAAGGGACGCACCGAGCCCTACGCGCTTGGCGACGGCTACGGCCATCTCGCCGTCTCGGTCGCCGATCTCGACAGCGAACACGATCGGATCGGCGCGCTCGGTCTCAACCCGAAGAAGATTGTCGAGTTCAATCACGACGGGGCGCTGATCGCCCGCTTCTTCTTCATCGAGGATCCCGACGGCTACAAGATCGAGGTCCTGCAGCGGGGAGGGCGCTTCCAGTAGGGATAGGCCGCGGAGAGGCGCGGCGCCAGCAACGGCACTCTCAGGGGTGCGAACAGCAAGCAGGGAGGAAAATCATGGTTACAGTCTACGAGAAGAAACCGGGTTATGAGAGAAAGGCCGGACTATCTAGGCGCGAGCTTCTGAAACGTGGCGGCGCGGGCGCGCTGCTCATCATCTCCGGCAGCGCCGTCATCAGCCCCGAACACGCCTGGGGTCTCGAAACCTCGGCGCTGAAGCCCGAAACGATGGCGACGCTGATCCAGGTGGCGCGCGACATCTACCCGCACGACCAGGTGCCGGACAAATATTACGCCATTGCCGTCAAGGGCCATGACGAGACGGCCGCCAAGCACCCTGCCCACAAGGAGCTGATCGAGAAAGGCATCGCCGAGCTCGACAAGAAGGCTGGCAAGGGCGGCTATCGCGGGCTTGGCTGGGAAGAGCAGCGGGTGGCGCTCCTCACCGGTATCGAGAAGACGCCGTTCTTCCAGGCGGTGCGCGGCGGTCTTGTCGTCAGCCTCTACAACCAGAAGGAGGTGTGGCCGATCTTCGGCTATGAAGGCGAGTCCTACTCCAAGGGCGGCTATATCGCGCGCGGCTTCAACGACATCGAGTGGCTGTAGGCCGCTCTGTCACGAACCGCTTTTCGACAGATTTCATGGGAGGAAACCATGGCAGCACAATTTGATCTCAACAATGACGGCGTGGTCGTCATCATCGGCTCGGGCGCGGGCGGCGGCACGCTCGGCAACGAGCTCGCCCAGAAAGGCATCGACGTCATCATCCTCGAGGCGGGCGCACGCCACGAATATGAGGACTTCACCAACGACGAGTGGGAGTCGTTCGCCCAGTTCGCCTGGAAGGACAAGCGCACCACTTCGGGCGACTGGCGCGTGGCCAAGGATTTTCCGAACCTGCCGGCCTGGATCGTCAAGTCGGTCGGCGGCTCGACCACGCACTGGGCCGGCGCCTCGCTGCGCTTCCAGGAGCACGAGTTCAAGGCGGCCACGACCTACGGCAAGGTCAAGGGCGCCAACCTCCTCGATTGGCCGGTGACGCTGGCCGAGATGGAGCCGTATTACGCCAAGGCCGAAGCCAAGATGGGTGTCACCGGCACCAACAATTGGCCGCGGCTGCCGGGCAACAACAATTTCAAGGTGCTCAAGGCCGGCGCCGACAAGCTCGGCTACAAGGAATGCCATACCGGCAACATGGCCATCAATTCGGTGGAGCGCGACGACCGCAATTCCTGCCAGCAGACCGGCTTCTGCTTCCAGGGCTGCAAATGGGGCGCCAAATGGTCGACGCTCTACACCGAGATCCCGAAGGGCGAGGCGACCGGGCATCTGGAGGTGCGGCCGAACTCGATGGCAATCAAGATCAATCATGACGCCTCCGGCAAGGTGACCGGCGTCGTCTATGCCGACAAGGACGGCAAGCTGCAGGAGCAGAAAGCCCGCATCGTCGCCGTCGCCGGCAATTCGATCGAGAGCCCGCGCCTGTTGCTCAATTCGGAATCATCGAAATTCCCGCACGGGCTCGCCAACTCGTCGGGACAGGTAGGCAAGAACTACATGCGCCACACCACCGGCTCGGTCTATGCCATTTTCGACAAGCCGGTGCATATGTATCGCGGCACCACCATGGCCGGCATCATCCGCGACGAGGCGCGCCACGATCCGTCGCGTGGCTTCGTCGGCGGCTATGAGATGGAGACGCTGTCGCTCGGCCTGCCATTCATGGCGGCCTTTCTCAACCCCGGCGGCTGGGGCCGCTCCTTCACCACGGCGCTCGACCATTACGACCATATGGCGGGCCTGTGGATCGTCGGCGAGGATATGCCGCGCGAAGAGAACCGCATCACGCTGCACAAGGACGAGAAGGACGAGCACGGCATGCCGATCGCCGACGTCCATTTCGATGACCATCCGAACGACGAGGCCATGCGCAACCATGCCTACAGCCAAGGCCAGGCGCTCTACGCCGCGGTCGGCGCGACGCGGACCTTCCCGACGCCGCCTTATCCTTCGACCCACAATCTCGGCACCAACCGGATGAGCGAAAAGCCGGAGGACGGCGTCGTCAACAAGCACGGCCAGTCGCACGATATCAAGAACCTGTTCATCTCAGACGGCAGCCAGTTCACCACGGGTGCGGCGGAGAACCCGACGCTGACCATCGTGACGCTGGCGATCCGCCAGGCTGACTACATCGCCGCCCAGATGTCGGCGAAAACGATCTGACCTCCCGACTGCCTGCTGGCGCGGGACCCAAACGGGTTCCGCGCCTTTTTTATGCGGGCTATCTTTTGGTGCAGGTCGAGGCTGTGAAGGCGCCGTCCTGCTGTTTCATGATGATGTCGAACGAAGGACCGCTCGGGTCATCCAAGGTCGCCTGGGTCATCGAGACCGAATTGCCGCCGCTGGTGTAGCCGCCGAGCGGACCGAGCCAGGTGATCTCGCCATTGGGATTCATCTGGTAATTGTAAGGCGGCGGCGCGGCGCCGAAGGTCACCGGGCCGCTATAGAGGCTGCCCTTGATGGTGATGTCGCCCAGGTTGAGGAACAGGCCGAGCAGGTAGACCTCGCAGTGATAGACGCCGTCCGGTAGCTTGCCGTCGGCAAAATCGGCGCGGGCGCCGCCGACGGCGGACACAAGAAGCAGGAAAGCCAGGATTGTTCGCAGGGCCATGACGTCGCTCGTTTGCACGGCGACCTTGCCCCATTTCGCCATGAGCCCGCAACAGGGCCGACAAAGCTATCCTTGCCTGTGTGGTGAAACCATAGGCATTTTTACAATTTGGGCAAAATCTAGGCAGAGGTGCGTAAACTTTTCTCAATCCTGCCGCGTTGCAGTAGAGGCGACAGTTGCACGCTATCAGATAACCGACTGTAATCACTGCATTATCCCGAAAAGCAGTTCAGCGCATTCCTATCTGGCACGTCGCTTGCACCGCTAATATTGCGATGCAAAACAACCAGCTTGGGAGTGTGTCATATGAGGGGTAACTTCGCGAAAATAACAAAAATCCTGTCCGCCGGCGTCGTCGCGGCTGGTCTGCTGGCTTCAGCTTCCGCCAAGGCGGCTGAGGACACGATCAAGGTCGGTATCCTCCATTCGCTGTCGGGGACCATGGCGATTTCGGAGACGACGCTGAAAGACGTCATGCTGATGCTGATCGACGAGCAAAACGCCAAGGGCGGCCTGCTCGGCAAGAAACTGGAAGCCGTGGTGGTCGATCCGGCGTCCAACTGGCCGCTCTTCGCCGAAAAGGCGCGCGAGCTGATCTCGAAGGACAAGGTCGCGGCTGTGTTCGGCTGCTGGACTTCGGTGTCGCGCAAATCGGTTCTGCCGGTGTTCTCGGAACTCGACAATATCCTGTTCTATCCCGTCCAGTATGAGGGCGAGGAGAGCGAGCGCAACGTCTTCTACACCGGTGCGGCGCCGAACCAGCAGGCCATTCCGGCCGTCGATTACCTGATGAGCGCCGATGGCGGCTCGGTGAAGCGCTGGGTGCTTGAAGGCACCGACTATGTCTATCCGCGCACCACCAACAAGATCCTCGAAGCCTATCTCAAGTCGAAGGGCGTGCCGGCCGAGGACATCATGGTCAACTACACGCCGTTCGGCTTCTCCGACTGGCAGACCGAGGTCTCGGCGATCAAGAAATTCGGCTCGGCCGGCAAGAAGACGGCCGTGGTGTCGACCGTCAACGGCGACGCCAACGTGCCGTTCTATAAGGAGCTCGGCAACCAGGGCGTCAAGGCCGAGGACATTCCGGTCATGGCCTTCTCGGTCGGCGAGGAAGAGCTGGCCGGCCTCGACACCGGCCCTCTGGTCGGCCATCTCGCCGCCTGGAACTACTTTGAAAGCATCGACACGCCGGCGAACAAGAAGTTCATCGACAACTGGCACAAGTTCATCAAGAACGACAAGCGCACCACCAACGACCCGATGGAAGCCCACTATATCGGCTTCAACATGTGGGTGAAGGCGGTCGAGAAGGCCGGCACCACCGATCCCGACAAGGTCATCGACGCCATGGTCGGCGTTTCGGTGCCGAACCTGACCGGCGGCTATTCGACGATGATGCCCAACCACCACATCACCAAGCCGGTGCTGATCGGCGAGATCCAGGCCGACGGCCAGTTCGAGACCGTCTCGCAAACGCCCGGCCTCGTCATGGGCGACGAATGGTCCGACTACCTGCCGGATTCCAAGGACCTGATCTCCGATTGGCGCGCGCCTCTGTCCTGCGGCAACTTCAACGTCGCTACCGGAAAGTGCGGCGGCAAGGGCACCAACTGATCCCGGTCCGTGATCCCAGGTCTCGGATCGCGGAGTGGCCCCGCGATCAGAGACCACGGCCCGGGCAGGTTCCTGACCCGCCCGGGCAAGACCCCTGAAACCTAGTTTTGCGCAATTCCGGACGGAAAACCGCTTCACACTTTTCCTGGAATTGCTTGAGAAAGCTGCTTGAAAACGACGATGCTGCTGCTGCGCGCAATCGGTCTGATGTTGCTGCTGACGATGGCTGGACTGACGCCGTCGAAGGCGGCTGAGGCCGACCTTCGCGCATCGATCGGCAAATTCGCAGCTGCAACCGGCTTCTCGGCTACCGAGGCCGTCGTGCGCGAGCTTGCCGCGAGCGGCGATCCCGCCGTCGAGCGGCCGCTTTCGGCGCTGGCCGACGGCAATCTCTACATCCGCAAGGCCGATTCCCAGGTTTTTGTCGGCAAGGAGAGCGGCGACAGCATCGAGCTGCTCGATCCGCTGAGCGGCGAGAACGCCGCCGAAGCGGCCAAGGCCGATCTCACCAAGATCAAGGTCAACAACAGCCTGCGCCGCACGATCCGCGATGCCCTAGGTACGCTGACCTTGCGCGCCAAGGACGCAAGCGTGCGTCTTGCCGCGGCAATGACGATGTTCAAGACGCCCGATGCGGCGAACATCGGGCCGCTGGATGCCGCAATCGCCGCCGAAATCGATCCCGGCGTCAAGGCCCTGTTCGAGCAGGCGCGCGCGGCATCGGTTCTGGTTTCCGACAAGCCCGAAGCCGATAAGCTCGCGGCGATCTCGGTCGTCGCCGCGCGTGGTGATCGCGACGCGCTCTCGCTGCTCACCTCAGTTGAGGCGAACGCCCAGGGCGCGGTCAAGGAGGCGGCAGCCGCCGCGATCGGCAAGATCAACTCCAAGCTGGCTTTGTGGGATGCGGGCCAGAACATCTGGTACGGCATTTCGCTGGGATCGGTGCTGCTGCTTGCGGCGATCGGGCTTGCCATCACCTTCGGCGTCATGGGCGTCATCAACATGGCGCATGGCGAGATGGTGATGCTCGGCGCCTACACCACCTTCGTCGTCCAGCAAGTTATCCGCACCTCGTTTCCGGGCCTGTTCGACTGGTCGCTGGTGATCGCGCTGCCGCTCGCCTTCCTTGTCGCGGGGCTGGTCGGCCTTGCAATCGAACGCGGCATCATCCGCCTCCTCTATGGCCGCCCGCTGGAAACGCTTCTGGCCACCTGGGGCGTCTCGCTGGTCCTGCAGCAGGCGGTGCGCACCATCTTCGGGCCGACCAACCAGGAGGTCGGCAATCCGTCCTGGATGTCGGGTTCGTTCGATGTCGGCCAGCTGGCCATCACCTGGAACCGGCTGTGGATCTTGGTGTTCGCGTTCGCCGTGTTCGGTGTGCTGCTCTACGTCATGAAGCGCACGCCCTGGGGGCTGCAGATGCGCGCCGTCACCGCCAACCGCCGCATGGCCGCCTCGATGGGCATCAGGACGCCTTGGGTCGACGCGCTGACCTTTGCGTTGGGCTCGGGCATCGCCGGGATCGCGGGCGTGGCGCTCAGCCAGATCGACAATGTCTCGCCCAATCTCGGCCGCGGCTACATCATCGACAGTTTCATGGTCGTGGTCTTCGGCGGCGTCGGCAATCTGTGGGGGACGCTGGTCGGCGCCTTCTCGCTCGGCATCATCAACAAGTTCCTCGAGCCCTATGCCGGCGCGGTGCTCGGCAAGATCGTCGTTCTGGTGCTGATCATCCTGTTCATCCAGAAGCGTCCGCGCGGCCTGTTCGCGCTGAAGGGCAGGGCGGTGGAAGCATGATCGCGCAGCGCTTCCTTTCCGCCGATCGCCGCATCGGCATTGCCATCTTCGTCCTGCTGGCCGCCGCCATCATCGTGCCCCTGCTCGACCTGGCGGTCTCGCCGCAAAGCGCCTTCTACATCCCGCCTTACATCGTGGCGCTGATTGGCAAATATCTCTGCTACGCGCTGCTGGCGCTGGCGCTCGACCTGGTCTGGGGCTATTGCGGCATCCTTTCGCTCGGCCACGGCGCCTTCTTCGCGCTTGGCGGCTATGCGATGGGCATGTATCTGATGCGCCAGATCGGCTCGCGCGGCGTCTACGGCAATCCCATCCTGCCGGACTTCATGGTGTTCCTGAACTACAAGCAGCTGCCCTGGTTCTGGTACGGCTTCGATCATTTCTGGTTCGCGGCGCTCATGGTGCTGGCCGTGCCCGGCCTGCTCGCCTTCGTCTTCGGCTGGTTCGCCTTCCGCAGCCGCGTCACCGGCGTCTATCTTTCGATCATCACCCAGGCGATGACCTATGCGCTGCTGCTCGCCTTCTTCCGCAACGACATGGGTTTTGGCGGCAACAACGGCCTGACCGATTTCAAGGATATACTCGGCTTCAGCGTCCAGGCCGACGCTACGCGCTCGGCGCTGTTTGCGGCCAGCGCCGTTACGCTGGCGCTCGCCGTCTTCGTCACCGCTGCGATCGTGCGCTCAAAATACGGCAAGCTCCTGATGGCGGTGCGCGACGCCGAAAGCCGCACCCGTTTCCTCGGCTGGCGGGCGGAGAACGTCAAGCTGTTCGCCTTCACGGTCTCGGCTATCATGGCCGGCATCGCCGGCGCGCTTTACGTGCCGCAGGTCGGCATCATCAATCCCGGCGAATTCGAGCCGTCCAACTCGATCGAGGTGGTGATCTGGACCGCTGTCGGCGGGCGCGGCACCATTGTCGGCCCGATCCTCGGCGCGCTGCTGGTCAACGCCGGCAAATCCTGGTTTACCGGCGTGCTGCCGGAATTCTGGCTGTTCGCCCTGGGTGGCCTGTTCGTCGCCGTCACGCTGCTTTTGCCCAAAGGCATCGTCGGCATGTGGGATGCCTGGCGCAGCCAGGCCAAGGCGCGGCGCTCAGCTTCGCTTGCGGCGGAAGCCGGCGCCGATCCCGAGGAGCCGCCGCAGCCGAAGATCATGCGCTCGGCGGCGACGACGCCCGGCGCCTGGTCTGCCACCGGCGCCGAGCCGCAGCCGGCGGAGTGAACGATCATGAGCAAGTCGAACACCATCCTTTATCTCGACGGCGTCTCGGTTTCCTTCGATGGCTTTCGCGCTATCAACAACCTGTCGCTGGTGCTCGACAAGGGCGAAATGCGCGCGATCATCGGGCCCAACGGCGCCGGCAAGACAACGATGATGGACATCGTCACCGGCAAGACGCGGCCGGACGAGGGCGAGGTGTTCTTCGACGGCGAGGTGGATCTCACGCGGCATGACGAGGCCGAGATCGCCATGATGGGCATTGGCCGCAAGTTCCAAAAGCCGACCGTCTTCGAGAGCCACAGCGTCGAGGACAATCTCATGCTGGCGCTAAAAGGGCCGCGCTCGATCTTTCCCGCGCTGTTCCATCGCCGTTCGGCGGCCGAGACGCGGCGCATCGACGATATCCTCGGTATCATCCGTCTCGGCGACAAGCGCGGTGAGCTCGCCGCCAATCTCAGCCATGGCCAGAAGCAGTGGCTGGAGATCGGCATGCTCCTGGCGCAGGACCCAAAGCTTTTGCTCGTCGACGAGCCTGTCGCCGGCATGACCGATGCGGAAACCGAGGAGACCGCGCGTCTGCTCAAGGACATCGCCCGCGACCATTCGGTGATCGTCGTCGAGCACGACATGCATTTCGTGCGCGAGCTCGGCGTCAAGGTCACCTGCCTGCACGAGGGCTCTGTGCTGTCGGAAGGCACGCTCGATTTCGTTTCGGCCGACGAGCGCGTCGTCGAAGTCTATCTGGGGCGGTGAGCATGGTCTGGCGGGTTCCCTTCCACCGTTTCGATTTCGCTTTCCTGAAGCGCTGGAGAAGGGGCTGACCATGCTCGAGGTCTCCAATGCCACGCTGCATTACGGCGCCGCCCAGGCGCTGCGCGGCGTTTCGCTGAAAGCCGGCGCCGGCAAGATTACCTGCGTGCTCGGCCGCAACGGCGTCGGCAAAACCAGTTTGATGAGATCGATCGTCGGCCATCACCGGCTGACGAGCGGAAGCGTTGCCTTCGAGGGGAAGGCGCTCGACCGGAGCGCGGCGTATGATCGCGCCCGGTCGGGCATCGCATTCGTGCCGCAGGGCAGGGAAGTCTTTCCGCTGCTCACGGTGCGCGAAAACCTGGAGTCCGGCTTCGCGCCGTTGAGGCGCGCCGACCGCAACATTCCGGCCTATGTCTTCGAGCTGTTTCCGGTCTTGAAGCAGATGCTCGGCCGCCGCGGCGGCGATCTCTCCGGCGGCCAGCAGCAGCAACTTGCCATCGGCCGCGCGCTGGTGATGCGGCCCAAGCTCCTGGTGCTCGACGAGCCGACCGAAGGCATCCAGCCGTCCATCATCAAGGATATCGGCCGCGCCATCCGCTATCTCCGCGACCAGGCGGGGATCGCCGTGCTTCTGGTCGAGCAGTATCTCGACTTCTGCCGGGAACTTGCCGACGAGGTCAACATCATGGATCGCGGCCAGATCGTGCATACCGGCCCCGCCGAAGACCTGGACCGGGCGGATGTGCGGAAGTTTCTGACAGTCTAGAATCGTTTGCTCGACTTCGGTCGACATCGCGAGACGGCAGCAATCCCAGTATTTCTCTCCGCTGGCCAGGCCGAGCTCTGGCGCGTTGAATACCGCATGCTAGTCTTTTCTTGGCCCTGGTGAGTCGGCCGCTTTCCGTATCGGTTGCGAATGAGGGGGAAGGCGCGGACTCCGTCCGCAAGTTCCACGCAAGCCAATCCACCTAGCTTTCCCCGCAGTGATTGTCGGTCAATGCGTCCAAAAAGAATCTTGCCAGGGGATGGCGATGGAACGTTTTGTCGAGGACTACCAAAAGCGGCGCCTCACCGAGCGCGTCGACATCATGACCGCGATCAACATCCTGATGTCGCAAGGCTATGACGAAGATCATCTCCTGGATGAGATCACCAAGGTTTTCTACGTCGATCTCGACGCCTTCAACGAAGTAATCTCACACCATTGAGAGTTTGCACGCGGCGCTAAAACTCAACCGGCGCGGCGAAAATCCAGGACGCGGTTGCGGCCGCCGCGCTTGGCGGCATAGAGCGCCTTATCGGCGGCGCTGAGCACCTTGTCGAAG
This sequence comes from Mesorhizobium sp. B2-8-9, assembly GCF_006439475.1. Lineage (NCBI taxonomy): Bacteria > Pseudomonadati > Pseudomonadota > Alphaproteobacteria > Hyphomicrobiales > Phyllobacteriaceae > Mesorhizobium > Mesorhizobium sp. B2-8-9. The sequence continues at coordinate 65,893 of NZ_VFTQ01000006.1, forward strand.
CTCATGCCATCCCTGCTGCCAAATGCGAAGCCCGCGCTGACCGTGCAGCGCAGCGGTCCGGTCTCGGTCTCGACCGTGCGCGCGGCGAACGCGGCCCGGACGCGTTCGGCCGTCGCCTCGGCTGTCTCGGGCAAAGTGCGCTTCAACACCATGGCAAATTCCTCGCCACCCATGCGGGCGACGGAGTCGTTCGGGCGCAGGTCGGCGGAAAGCACTTGGGCAAAAACCTTGAGCACCTCGTCGCCGGCGGCGTGGCCGAATTGGTCGTTGATCGCCTTGAAGCCGTCGAGGTCGAACACCACCACCGCCGTGAAAGCGCTGACGGGCGTCTTGCCGTGCAGGTCGAACAACGCGCGGCGGTTGAGCAGCCCGGTCAGCACGTCGGTCTCGGCCTCATGCTTGTGGTGGCGCGCGAGCCGCCCCTGGTTGAGCGCCAGCGACAGCGCGCCGATGCCGGTCATCGAGGCGATGACGATGACCAAGCTCAGATCCTCCGCCCAGTTGCTCGGCGCGTGGCCGAGGATGAGCTTGCCGTCCCAAGCCAGCACGGCCGCGCAAAGCACGAAGGAAACAGCGGTCAATGAATAGAGCAGCGCCACGCCCACGAGTTGCGCCGGTGCCTCCTCGCGACCCTTCCAATATTCATGCGCGGTGCCGAATAGGAGCAGCGCGGCAAGGAAATTCTCAAGCATGAAGCCCAGACCGTCATAGCCGAGCGCCATTGGCGGTAACGCCAGCGCAAAGGAGATGGCAGTGCCAAGCGTGATGCGCGGCAGCGGCGAGCGGCCGGTCCGGAACTGGTGGGCGGCGCCCAGCATCACCGAGAAGCCGAACAGCAGCAGCGCCAGCGCCAGGATGCCGAGGGCTGTTCCGGGCGCATCGATATAGGCGTCATAGACAAAAACCTCCGCCACCACCACCAGCACGCTGGTCGCCCAGGTCAGCAGGAACCTGTCGGAACGGGCGGTCAGCCAGGTTCCGAACAGGGTGAGGCTGAGGCAGGCGGCGGAGAAGCCGACGGCCAGCAGCAATGAATTGTAGTCGAGAAGCATGCACTCGCCCTTGCCGCCGCCGGGTCTCTGCAACCTGCCGTGCGTTCTATTAGTGCAGCAAGGAAGTATCGATTACGTTACGATAGCGGTGAAGATGCCATAATTCCGCGGCGTCAGAGGACCGCCACCAACAACAGCAGGATGATGCCGACCCCCATCATCAGCAGACCCGGCCAGTTCTGTGACAGGCCGAGGAAACCGAGGCCGCGCCGGCGTGGCTCAAGCGTCGGGCCAGGCGTTGTAAGGTTTGGCACCCGGCGATCCGAGGCTGCAGCTGCCGGATCGCTAAGTTTCCCGCGCCTGAGGACCGCGCCGGCCATGTACACAATGCCGGCGACAATGAGCAATGCCCCGATGAGGATGACAGCCATATCACCTCGCTTTCTTTGGGCTCCCCCGATACCGGAGCCTGGGCCGTGGTTCCGCGAAAGCTCAACCGCTGTGAAAACCGGCTCCCGGCGAGAAAGGCAAAACGGTCAAGATGCCCCGTAAGTTCCGGCGGAGCTCGCCCCTTCAATCGGTCACCCGCTTCATCAGTGCCATGGCGCCGAACGGCGCGCGCACCTTGCCCTCGGTGATGAAGTAGACGAACACGTCGCGCGGCTTGACCGGCGCATCGGTCTTGGGATCGGCGCGCGGCAGGTCGGCGGGCTGCTTGCCTTGCGCCCAGGTCTTCACCCGTCCCGCCCATTCGTCGAGGCCTTTCGGCGTGTAGCAGTCAGGGTTGTCGTCGCTGCCGGTCTGCAGCCGCGCATAGACGAAGTCGCCGGTTACATCGGCGATCGCCGGATATTTTGCGTGATCGGCATAGACGATCGCGGCGTTGTATTTTCGGGCGAGCGCTGGAAACTCCGGCACGACGAAGCTGTCGTGGCGCACCTCCAGCGCGTGATGCAGAGGCACACCGTCCTGCTTCTCGGGCAGCAGCTTCAGGAAGGCTTCGAAATCGTCCGCGTCGAATTTCTTGGTCGGCGCGAACTGCCACAGAATCGGGCCGAGCTTCTCGCCGAGCGCGGCAACGCCGGAGCCCAGGAAGCGCATCATCGATTCGCCGGCCTCGCCGAGCACCCTCCGGTTGGTGACGAAGCGGTTGCCTTTGAGCGAGAAGACGAAACCCTCCGGCGCTTCGTTGGCCCACTTGGCGAAAGTCGGTTCCTTGAAGCTGGAATAATAAGTGCCGTTGACCTCGATGGTCGGGACCTGCCGGCTGGCGTAGTGGAGTTGCTTGGCCTTGGCGAGCTTGTCCGGGTAGAAGGAGGTGTCCCAAGGCTCGAAAGTCCAGCCGCCCATGCCGGAGCGGATTTTTCCTTGGCTCATTATCGTCCTCCTCTGTTCAAATGTGATCAGGCGGCTCGGTCGACCGACTTCATCATGTCGACCAGGGTCCATCCTGGCCGGTGTGGGTTGGCGCGGCGACCCGTTTCCCGATAGCCGTAGGCGGAATAGAGCGCGATGTTCCGCTCCATCCGCGAATTGGTGTAAAGCCGCACCTCCGGTACGGCCCACAACCGCGCCTGCTCGTCGGCGAAGTTGAGCAGTTTGATGCCGAGTTTTTTACCTTGGAAGGCCGGCGCGACGGCGATGCTGAAGATCATGGCGTGTTCGGGATGCCGTTCGAGGACGATCAGCCCGGCCAGTCCTCCGTCCTCTTCGAGCAGCCAGACCTCGCCGCGCTCGATGCGCGGCGCGTAGTCTTCCGTCACCGGAATCGGCGGGGCGCCGAACAGAGCGGTGTAGGACGCATAGGCAGCCGTCGTCACCGCGGCAACGGCCGGAAGATCACCGGAAAGCGCTCTTCTAATTGTCATTCAAGCGCCCTTCCGACGAAATGCGCGCTCACTCCGCCGCTTCGCGTTTGCCTCCGGGGCGCCGCTCCAGCAGCTCCTTGAGGAACTGGCCTGTGTAGCTGCGCTTCTCGCGCACGATCGCTTCCGGCGTGCCGGACGCCACCAGCTCGCCGCCGCCGTCGCCGCCTTCGGGGCCGAGGTCCAGCACCCAGTCGGCGGTCTTGATCACTTCGAGATTGTGCTCGATCACCACCACCGTGTTGCCCTGGTCGACCAGCTCGTGCAGCACTTCGAGCAGCTTGGCGACGTCATGGAAGTGCAGGCCCGTGGTCGGCTCGTCGAGGATGTAGAGCGTCTTGCCGGTCGCCTTGCGCGACAGTTCCTTGGCAAGCTTGATGCGCTGCGCCTCGCCGCCCGAGAGCGTCGTCGCCTGCTGGCCGATATGGATATAGCCGAGGCCGACCTGCTTCAGCGTCTCCAGTTTGTCGCGCACGCCCGGCACCGCCGAGAAGAAGTCGACGCCTTCCTCGACCGTCATGTCGAGCACGTCGGCGATCGACTTGCCCTTGAACAGCACGTCGAGCGTCTCGCGGTTGTAGCGCTTGCCGTGGCAGACGTCGCAGGTGACGTAGACATCGGGCAGGAAGTGCATCTCGATCTTGATGACGCCGTCGCCCTGGCAGGCCTCGCAGCGGCCGCCCTTGACGTTGAAGGAGAAGCGGCCCGGCTGATAGCCGCGCGCCTTGGCTTCGGGGAGGCCGGCGAACCAGTCGCGGATCGGCGTGAAGGCGCCGGTATAGGTCGCGGGGTTGGAGCGCGGCGTGCGGCCGATCGGCGACTGGTCGATGTCGATGACCTTGTCGAGGAATTCCAGGCCCTCGATGCGGTCGTGCTCGGCCGGATGCTCGCGCGAGCCCATGATGCGGCGCGAGGCCGCCTTGAACAGCGTCTCGATCAGGAAGGTCGATTTGCCGCCGCCGGATACGCCGGTGACCGCGGTGAAGGTGCCAAGCGGGATTTCCGCCGTCACGTTCTTGAGATTGTTGCCGCGCGCGCCGACCACCTTGATGCGCCGGTTCTTCTTCGCCTCGCGCCGCACTGCGGGCGTTGCCACTTCGAGCTCGCCCGACAAATATTTGCCGGTGATCGAGGCAGGTGTGGCCATGATCTGCTGCGGCGTGCCTTGCGCGATGATCTGGCCGCCATGGATGCCGGCCGCCGGGCCGATGTCGACGACATAGTCGGCATGCAGGATGGCGTCCTCGTCATGCTCGACGACGATCACCGTGTTGCCGATGTCGCGCAGGTGCTTGAGCGTATCGAGCAGGCGCGCATTGTCGCGCTGATGCAAGCCGATCGACGGCTCGTCCAGCACATAGAGCACGCCGGTGAGGCCGGAGCCGATCTGCGAAGCGAGCCGGATGCGCTGGCTCTCGCCGCCCGACAGCGTGCCGGAATTGCGCGACAAGGTCAGATAGTCGAGGCCGACATCGTTGAGGAAGCGCAGCCGCTCGCGGATTTCCTTCAGCACGCGGACCGCGATCTCGTTCTGCTTGTCATTCAACTGCGCCGGCAGGTCGGTGAACCACTGGTCGGCCTTGCGGATCGACATCTCCGTGACTTCACCGATATGCTTGCCGCCGATCTTCACCGCCAGCGCTTCCGGCTTCAGGCGGTAGCCGTTGCAGGCGGGGCAGGGGGTGGCCGACATGAAGCGCTCGATCTCCTCGCGCATCCAGGCGGATTCGGTTTCCTTCCAGCGCCGGTCGAGATTGGGGATGACGCCCTCGAAGGTCTTGGTCGTCTTGTAGGAGCGCAGGCCGTCATCATACTGGAAGGTGATCTCGCGCTCGCCCGTGCCGCGCAACACGGCTTCTTTGGCCTCGGCGCTCAGATCCTTGAACTTGTCGCCGAGCTTGAAACCATAGACCTTGCCCAGCGCTTCCAGCGTCTGCGCGTAATAGGGCGAGGTCGATTTCGCCCACGGGCTGATGGCGCCGTCGCGCAGCGACACGTTCTCGTCCGGCACGACGAGGTTGGGATCGATGGCGCGCTGGCTGCCAAGGCCGTCGCAGGTCGGGCAGGCGCCGAACGGGTTGTTGAAGGAGAACAGCCTGGGCTCGATCTCCGGAATGGTGAAGCCGGACACCGGGCAGGCGAATTTTTCCGAGAACAGGATGCGCTCATGCGTCTCGTTCTTCGACTTGTTGACCGAATCCTCGCCGGTCTGGCTGGCGTCGAGCGGCTTGTCGGCGAATTCGGCCACGGCAAGACCTTCGGCAAGCTTCAGCGCGGTCTCGATCGAGTCCGCGAGCCGCGTGGCCAGGTCGCCGCGCACGACGATGCGGTCGACGACGACGTCAATGTCGTGCTTGTATTTCTTGTCGAGCGCCGGCACGTCGGCGATCTCGTAGAAGACGCCGTCGACCTTGACGCGCTGGAAGCCCTTCTTCTGCAGTTCCAGCAGTTCCTTGCGGTACTCGCCCTTGCGGCCGCGCACGATCGGCGCCAGCAGGAACAGGCGCGTGCCCTCGTCCAGCGCCAGCACGCGGTCGACCATCTGCGAAACCGTCTGGCTTTCGATCGGCAGGCCGGTGGCCGGCGAATAGGGGATGCCGACACGCGCGAACAGCAGGCGCATGTAGTCGTAGATTTCGGTGACGGTGCCGACGGTCGAGCGCGGGTTGCGCGAGGTGGTCTTCTGCTCGATCGAGATGGCGGGCGACAGGCCGTCGATCTGGTCGACGTCCGGCTTCTGCATCATCTCGAGGAACTGGCGGGCATAGGCCGACAGGCTTTCGACGTAGCGGCGCTGGCCCTCGGCATAGATGGTGTCGAAGGCAAGCGACGATTTGCCGGATCCCGACAATCCGGTCATGACGATCAGGCTGTCGCGCGGCAGGTCGAGATCGACGTTCTTGAGATTGTGTTCGCGCGCCCCGCGAATGGAAAGGTATTTATGGTCGGCCATCGCCGGTCGCCGCCTCAGATCTGGAATTTGCTGGATTGGCGGGATTGTCCCGGCCATCCCCTATGTAGGTATTTTCACCGCCACGTCGAGAGACGCCACAATCTCGACGGGACAAGCCGATCATGGGTTTAACCGTCTTTCGCGCGACCGGGCAAGCGGAAAGAACAAAGGTCGAACACGTTCCTGACAAAGCGTTGTGGAAACAATCGCTCAAGCGTTGTGAGAACAATCGTCCAAGCGTTGTGGAACCAATCGCGGCCGAGCTACGCGCCGTTGGGTGTGCCGAAGCACTCGACTTACCTCCACGTAACCTCCAGGCGATCACATTTTTCGGTAACCGACTATTCAACAGTTGACGTCCCGGGCCCAGGGGAGCAGTCTCAAACGCGTCAACGAAGCCGGCCGTCTTTCGATGGCCTCGCCGCCCAATAGGCGGTCTGCGAGACGCCGCAGGCGATAGCGATTTGCGCTTCGAACGACATTGTCGCAACGGACCCAGGAGCGGAGCATGACGCCACCGGACAGTCCCTTGAGGCTCCACACTGAGATGGAGCCGCGGCGGGCATAAGTGCCAGGGCAGACTTGAAACGCCGGCCCGACAAACCGTGACTTGCCGATTCTTAACAATTAGAGACGATAGTCGGATCGTCGGCTGAACGCCGCGTTGCATCCGAAACAGAACGCCGGCAGTCCACTCCCGGCTAAAATTGGATTATCAGATCCATGAAAGCCCCGTCCACCTGCGGAAGCAGTGGCGGGGCTTACATTTTGTGGTGTTCGCGTTTGACCCGCTCGCGATCAATGGTTCGGGATCCGAGCGCCGCCCGTGGCCATATCGATCGTTATGCTGCCACCGATCCTGACATCGGTGTCGCCGATCTTGAAGGAACCGTCGCTGCCGGCCGGTAGCGCGTTTGGTTCCGGCTGCGGCGCCGGCTTGGCGATGCGGTAGTCGCCGCTGACGCCAGGCAGTTTCTGCGCCGAACTGTCGTCGGCAAGGGCGGCGCCGGCCATCAGCGCGCCGGCAAGCGCGGCGAGGGCGGCGCATAGATGTCTGGGCTGAACGGACCTGATCATGCGCGGACTATAGGGACGCGGCTAGGCCAATGCCAGACGCGCGGCGATCAATTTGCCGCGCGCCTGCCCGCAACGTCAGGCCGCTTTCTTGCGCGTGTCGTAGACGTGGTCGACAAGGCCCCAAGTCTTGGCTTCCGCGGCGCTCATGAAGTAATCGCGATCGAGCGTGCGCTCGACCTCCTCGTAGGTCCGGCCGCAATGCTTGGCGTAGAGCTCGGTCATATGCTGCTTGGTACGCACGATGTCCTCGGCATGGCGCTGGATGTCTGAGGCCTGGCCCTGAAAGCCGCCCAGCGGCTGATGCAGCACGATCCTTGTGTTGGGCAGCGCGATCCGCCGCCCCGGCGCGCCGGCCATCAGCAGGAAGGAGCCCATCGAGGCGGCAAAGCCCATGCAGACCGTCGACACCGGGCAGGAGATGTACTGCATCGTGTCGTAGATGGCGAAGCCGCTGGTCACCATGCCGCCCGGCGAGTTGATGTAAAGCGAGATCTCCTTGTCGGGGTGGTCCGATTCCAGCGACAGGAGCTGTGCGCAAACCAGAGCCGAGACGTTGTCGTTGATCTCGCCATTGATAAAGACGATGCGCTCGCGCAGCAGCCGCGAAAAGATATCGAAGGAACGCTCGCCGCGGCTCGATTGCTCGATGACCATCGGCACCAGATTGGCAATGCTCATGACGGGTTTCCTCGGTCCTCTTTTTGATCAGGCCGCGCGCAGCATCATGCAGGGCGCATTGGCGGCGGTCGGGTTCTTGCGCGCGTCGAGCGAAAGCCCGCAGCCGGCGCCGGAAACAGCGATAAGAGGCTGTGCGACCGGCACGAAGCCGTCATGCACGATGCTGAGATGTGTGCCGCCCGAGGCCGTGCCGGCAAGCGTGAAGGTGACGACACTGTCGAAGGGTGGAAGCCCGCCGTCGTCAGCACCAGGTTTTTCGCGCCAGGAATAGCGCAGCAGCCTGCCGGGCTCGGCCTCGAGCACCTCGCATTCGATCGGCGCATCCGGTCCGGCAAAGGCGAAGCGGCTGCCGGCTTCCGGCTTGATGTCGTTCGGCATCATCCAGGCGGCGAGCAGTTCCGGCTCGGTCAGCGCCCGCCAGACCTTTTCCGGCGGCTCAGGGAGGTCGCATTCGAAGCTGAGCGGCGCTTCGTTGACAATCGGGTTTTCGGTTGCCGTCATTGGTCCATTCCCTTCAGAACCGTCTTCAACTTCTCGATGCGTTCCGGCCAGAAGGCGCGGTAGCGTTCGATCCAGCCGAGCAGCGGGTCGAGCCCTTGCGGATCGGCGCGATAATATGCGTTGCGGCCGGCGCGCCGCTCGACCACCAGGCCGGCGCCGCGCAATACGGCAAGGTGCTGCGAGACCGCCGGCTGGGACACCCTCATGCCGGCGCGCAGCTCGCTCACGCTCATCTCGCCAGCGGTCAGCCGCTCGTAAACCGCGCGTCGCGTCGGGTCGGCCAGAGCGCGGAAAATCTCTGCTTCGATCATGGCAGAAGCATAAGTCGATACTTATCGATTTGGCAAGCTTCTATTTGATCGCCATATCAGAATGCACGTCCACTCCTGCCTTTGCTGACATTCCTTGACAGAAAGTTCAGCTATGACTAGAACGAAAAGAGAACAAAAACCTTGTGGGAAAAGCCAGCCTTTTGCGGGCGGCGACGACCCGCAGGCTATAAGGTGAGCGACTTGAAATTTGTTTCGGATGAGCGCGGAGAAGTAAGATGGCGGGTAGCGTCAACAAGGTCATTCTGGTCGGCAATCTCGGAGCGGATCCTGAAATCCGCCGCCTGAATTCCGGTGATCCGGTCGTCAACATTCGCATCGCCACGTCGGAAAGCTGGCGCGACAAGAACTCGGGCGAGCGTAAGGAAAAGACCGAGTGGCATAACGTCGTCATTTTCAACGACCAGCTCGCCAAGGTGGCCGAGCAGTATTTGAAGAAGGGCATGAAGGTCTATGTCGAGGGTCAGCTGCAGACCCGCAAATGGCAGGACCAGACCGGTGCCGACAAATACACCACCGAGGTCGTGCTGCAGAAATTCCGAGGCGAGTTGCAGATGCTCGACGCGCGCGGCGAGGGCGGCGGCGGCCAGGTCGGCAATTATTCCGGTGGCGGCAACAGCCGAGGCTCGGATTTCGGCCAGTCCAGCCCGAATGAAAGCTTCAACCGCGGCGGCAGTGGCGGCTCCAGGGGCGGCGGCTCGTCACGCGAGCTGGACGACGAGATCCCGTTCTAAGCGTCTCGAAACGGCCATCTGAGGGGAAGGCGTGATGTCGCTCGGACCGCTTCTGTCGGCGTCGCCTCCCATTCCGTGGCATGCATTCGCGGCCTTCGCCGCTTTGGCCATCGGCGGCGCCCAGTTGGCGCTGCCGAAAGGTACTGTGCGTCATCGTGTGCTGGGCTACACCTGCGTGGCGTTGATGCTGGTCATCGCCATATCGAGCTTCTGGATCCAGCAGATCCGGCTCGTCGGTTCGTTCAGCCCGATCCATCTGTTGTCGATCCTGGTGCTGGTCACCGTGCCGCTGGCGGCCTGGTACGCGCACACGCATAAGGTAACCGCGCATCGCGGCGCCATGATCAAGCTCTATCTGTTCGCGCTGGTCGGCGCCGGCATCTTCACGCTGCTGCCGGCCGGATCATGCACGCCGTTGTGTTCGGCCAGTAAGGCGTGTTGATATTCAGGTGAGGCCGGCCTGACCTGAATATCAACACGCGTTGGCGGACGGCAATTTCTCAAGGAAGGTCAACGTGAAAGCACGCATCAAATGGGTCGAGGAACGCACCTTCGTCGGCGAGTCCGGCAGCGGCCACAAGGTCGTGCTGGGCACGGCGCACAGGCCGGAAGGCAAGACGCCGGGACCGAGCCCGATGGAACTGGTGCTGATCGGCACCGGCGGCTGCTCGGCCTATGATGTCGTGCACATCCTCGAGAAGGGCCGGGAGGCGGTCGAGGATTGCGTGGTCGAGCTCGACGCCGACCGAGCCGAAGCCGATCCAAAGGTGTTCACCCGCATCCACATGCATTTCATCGTCAAGGGCAGAGCCCTGTCGCACGACAAGGTGAAACGCGCGATCGATCTGTCGATCGAAAAATACTGCTCGGCTTCAGCCATGATGGCCAAGACGGCGACCATCACGCATGATTTCGAGGTGGTCGAGACGGCGGCGAAGTGAGGCAGTAGGCAGTAGGCAGTAGGCAGTAGGCAGTAGGATACTTGTTCAAGCGGCCATCAGCGCCTTGATGCCGTCCGCCACAAACTGAACGGCAAGCGCCGCGAGGATGACGCCGAGCAGACGGGTCAGGATCGAGCGGCCGGTCTGGCCGAGGATGCGGTCGATGCGCTCGGACAGCACGAAAACCAGAAAGGTGATCACCAGGCAGATCGCTATGATGCCGACCAGCGCCGCCTGTGCGCCAAAACCCTGGAAGGAGCCCGACAGCAGCACGGTTGCCGAGATGGCGCCCGGACCGGCGATCAGCGGGATTGCCAGCGGGAAGGCGGCTATGTTGTGAATCATGTCCTTGGTGATGGCGACGTCGCCGATCTTCTCCTTACGGTCCTGGCGGCGCTCGAACACCATTTCGAAGGCGATGAAGAACAAGAGGAAGCCGCCGGCGACGCGGAAGGCCGGCAGCGTTATGCCGAACACCGACAGGATTGAGGCGCCGGCAATCGCAAACAACGCCATGACCAGGAAACCGATCACCGAGGCGCGGACCGAAACCTGCTGGCGCTCGTCACGGTTCATGCCGCGCGTCACAGCAAGGAACAGCGGCGCCAGTCCCGGCGGGTCGATGGTCACCAGGATGGTGACGAACGCGTTGAACAGGCTGTCGAAACTCGGCATCGCTGGTCCCCTCCCGCCGGGGCGAAGCCCAGGTTTTGCAATTGGTAGAGCAAAGCCGTGGCGCTGGAAAGCGGGAAGGAAATGGTGTGCGAAGCTGCGAAAGCAGGCGCGAAGGATCGCTACGTTCAATTCCTTGCGGCTTTTCAATCGCTATTGAGGTTCATTTAGGCGACGAGCCAGAAACTCGACCTCCATGCGCCAGGTCGCGCCGCCATCATGCGAGCGCTCGCCGAGCCAGCGAAACGAGTTTTCGGTAATGCGTGAAAAGCTCCAGCGCACAGACGCGCCGGTGCCGTCGGTACCGACCTGGACGATCGTGCCGTCCTCGGCGTGGCCGAGTTGGCGGCTGTAATACTGGTTCCGTGGATCGCTCCAGAAGATGTGCCAGGCGTCGGCGCCCGGATCGTAGACACGCAATGTGGTGCCGTAGAAGGTCCATGCTCCGAGCGAAGTCTGGGCCCCGGTGTTCCGCGCGGGCAAGATCCAGACGTCCTGCACGGCGCGGCCTTCGAGAACCCAGCCGAAATGCACTTCGCCGCGACCCGTGAGCCTTGTGCCATCCTCGAGAATGCGTGTGGCATCGAACGTCCATGCGCCGATGAAGCGGCCATAGAGTTTCAGCTTTTCGGCAAGGTCCGGTTTTGGGCCGTCGCTGTGCAGGGCCTCGGCAAAAGGATCGGTCATTGTTGCTGCCTCGTTTGTCAGGAGAGGGCCAGCAATAGCGGTATGGCAGGGTTCTGCGCTTGGGAAAAATTGCTATCTTTCAGCCATGACGACCGCGCAGAAAACTCTGGCTTCCGGACATGGCTGGCAGGTGTCCGACGTGGTGTGCACGGCCATCGCCGGCGACAAGCCATTCGAGGAAGAGCATTGCAGCTTTTGCGTCGCCGCCGTAACCAGGGGCGCGTTCCGCTACCGCACGCGCCAGGGGACGGCGATGCTGGCGCCGGGCGCCATCCTGCTCGGCAATCCCGGCGCCTGCTATGAATGCGGGCATGAGCACGGCGCCGGCGACCGCTGCCTCTCCTTCCATTTTTCGCCGGCCTATCTGGAGCGCGTCCTGGCCGACCTGCCGGATGTGAAACGGCTCGGCTTTACCCATCCACGCCTGCCGCCCTTGCCGGCGCTGGCGCCTCTGCTGGCCGAGGCGGAGGCGGCACGGGAAGCGGGCGACGGCGACGCATTCGAGGAACTCGGCCTGCGCATGGCCGGGGCGGTCGCCACGGCTGCGGCCGGCACTTCCACAGCTGGCCGGACGCCCAGCCGCCGCGACCAGAAGCGCGTTGCCGAGGCGGTGCGGCTGATCGAGCTCAACGCGGATCGACCATTGTCGCTTAGCAAGCTCGCCGCCGGCGTGGCGACAAGCCCGTTTCACTTCCTGCGCACGTTCCGGCAGGTTGCCGGCATGACGCCCTATCAATTCCTGCTGAGGACGAGGCTGCACCGCGCCGCGGTGCGTCTGCGCAGCTCGGGCGCGGCGATCTCGACGATCGCCTTCGATGCCGGCTTTAACGATCTGTCGACCTTCAACCGCCGGTTCCGGCGCGAGATGGGACAAGCTCCCGGCGCGTATCGCGCAAGACGGACCAGAGGGCGCTAACGCCGGCTGAAGCGAAATCGACCTTGGCCATATCGTCGCAATCAGCGATATCCATTTGAAATTGCCATCAAAATTGTCTCTGGAAAAGTCCGGCCGACATTGGAGTTTCGGCGAGGCTTCCTATATAAGCGGTGAGTGATTCCCGACTGGATTGTGACCTGATTTGACCGACCAGAAGACACCGCGCGGGCCGGACGGCGGCCCCACCGGCATCGAGCCGATTTCGATCATCGAGGAGATGCAGCGCTCCTATCTCGATTACGCCATGAGCGTGATCGTCAGCCGTGCGCTGCCCGACGTGCGCGACGGCCTGAAGCCGGTGCATCGCCGCATCCTCTATGCCTCGCATGAGAGCGGCTACCACTGGAACCGCAAATATGTGAAATCGGCCCGCCCGGTCGCCGACGTGATGGGTAAATACCATCCGCATGGCGATGCCTCGATCTATGACGCGCTGGTGCGCATGGCGCAGGACTGGTCGCTACGCGTGCCGCTGATCGACGGTCAGGGCAATTTCGGCTCGATCGACGGCGATCCGCCGGCGGCGATGCGCTACACCGAGTCTAGGCTCACCAAGGTCGCGCATGAGCTCTTGGAGGACATCGACAAGGAAACCGTCGATTTTCAGGATACTTATGATGCGTCCGGCAGCGAGCCCAAGGTACTGCCGGCCCGTTTCCCGAACCTTCTGGTCAATGGCTCCGGCGGTATCGCAGTCGGCATGGCCACCAACATCCCACCGCACAATCTCGTCGAGGTCTGCAACGGCGCCATCGCTCTCATCGACAATCCGGCGATCGACCTGACGGCGCTGATGGAGATCGTGCCCGGTCCGGATTTCCCGACCGGCGGCATCGTGCTTGGCCGTTCGGGCATCTACAATGCCTATTCGACGGGCCGCGGCTCGATCGTCATGCGCGGCCGCGTCGAGATCGAGCAGCGCGGCAATGACCGCGAATCCATCGTCGTCACCGAGATTCCCTATCAGGTGAACAAGGCCTCGATGATCGAGAAGATGGCCGAGCTGGTGCGCGACAAGCGCATCGAGGGCATTTCCGACATCCGCGACGAGAGCGATCGCCAGGGCTACCGCGTCGTCGTGGAGTTGAAGCGCGACGCCGTAGCCGACGTTGTCCTCAACCAGCTCTACCGTTTCACGCCGCTGCAAACCTCGTTCGGCGCCAATATGGTGGCGCTCAACGGCGGCAAGCCGGAAGTGCTGACGCTGATCGACATGCTGAAGGCCTTTGTCGGCTTCCGCGAGGAAGTCGTCAGCCGTCGCACGAAATATCTGCTGCGCAAGGCGCGCGAGCGGGCGCATGTGTTGGTCGGGCTGGCGATTGCGGTCGCTAATATCGACGAGGTGATCAAGCTGATCCGCACCGCGCCGGATCCGCAGACGGCGCGCGAGCAGTTGATGGAGCGGCGCTGGCCGTCACACGACGTCGCTCCGCTGATCCAGCTGATCGACGATCCGCGCCATCGCATCAACGAGGACGGCACCTATAATCTGTCCGAGGAACAGGCGCGCGCCATTCTTGACCTGCGCCTGCAGCGCCTGACCGCGCTCGGCCGCGACGAGATCGCCGACGAATTGAACCAGATCGGCGCTGAAATCGTCGATTTCCTTGATATTTTGTCATCGCGCGCGCGTATCCAGCAGATCGTCAAGCACGAGCTGGTCGCGGTCCGCGACGAGTTCGGCACACCGCGCCGCACCGAGCTGACCGACGGCGGTTCGGATATGGAAGACGAGGACCTGATCCAGCGCGAGGACATGGTCGTCACCGTCAGCCATTCCGGCTACATCAAGCGCGTGCCGCTTTCACTCTACCGGGCGCAGCGCCGTGGCGGCAAAGGCCGCTCCGGCATGTCGACCAAGGAAGAGGATTTCGTCACCCGCCTGTTCGTCGCCAACACGCACACGCCGGTGCTGTTCTTCTCATCGCGCGGCATCGTCTACAAGGAAAAGGTCTGGCGGCTGCCGATCGGTAACCCGCAATCGCGCGGCAAGGCGCTGATCAACATGCTGCCGCTCGAGCAGGGCGAGCGCATCACGACGATCATGCCGCTGCCGGAGGACGAAACCAGCTGGGGCGAGCTCGATGTGATGTTCGCGACCACGCGTGGCACCGTGCGCCGCAACAAGCTGTCCGACTTCGTCCAGGTCAACCGCAATGGCAAGATCGCCATGAAGCTGGAGGAAGAGGGCGACGAGATCCTCGGCGTCGAGACCTGCACCGACAATGACGATGTGCTTCTGACAGCGAATTCCGGCCAGTGCATCCGTTTCCGGGTCTCCGATGTGCGTGTGTTCCAGAGCCGCAATTCCGTCGGCGTGCGCGGCATAACCATGGCCGAGACCGACCGCATCATCTCGATGTCCATCATCGAGAACGTCGATGCGTCGCCCGCAGAGCGCGCGGCCTATCTGAAGCGCGCCGCGGCGGAGCGCAGGCTTGCCGCCGGCGGAGCCGGCGAGGAGGAGGAGATCGCGCTCACCAATGAGGAAATCGGCGAGGAAGCCGAGCTTTCCGAGGAGCGCTACGAGTTCCTCAAGGCGCATGAGAAGCTTGTGCTCACGGTGACCGAATATGGCTACGGCAAGCGCTCGTCGTCCTACGATTTCCGGCTGACGGGCCGCGGCGGCAAAGGTATCCGCGCCACCGATGTGTCGAAGGTAGCCGAGATCGGCCGGCTGGTCGCGACGTTCCCGGTCGGCAATGACGATCAGATCATGCTGGTTTCGGACGGCGGCACGGTCATCCGCGTGCCGGTCAACGGCATACGCTTCGCCAGCCGGGCCACTAAGGGCGTGACGATCTTCAACACGGCCGAAGGCGAGAAGGTTGTATCGGTGGAGCGGATTTCGGAGCCGCAGTCGGACGAAGAGGCCGAAGACGTGGCTTCAAGCGAGACCGGCACCGAGGGCATGGGCGAAGGCGAATAGGTTCAAGCTTCACCGGCCTCTCTGGGCCGGTGCGATCATGATCAGTGGCGACGGTAGACGTTGCGATGGGCGAAACCATCGAGCCGCTTGGTATTGGCCTTGACGCGCACCCGCGCTGCTTCCTGATGCAACCCGAATGCAGTCGCGATCAGCATCACAATGGTCATTGCAGTGGCAAGCATGTAGATCAGCATTTGCGTGTTCTCCTGGGCGTACAACGATGAGGTGGGGATTTGGTTTCACCTCTTGAAGCGGCAACCTAGTGAACGCTGCGTGAAATGTTCGTGATTGCCGCATTCATCTGTCGTTCATCGGTGCGAAAAGGTTCACGGCAATGCAATTAATGAGATTTGCCTTTGTCCGAGAGGCTCGCTAGAAGCCTGCCATGACGGAACGCACCGCCCTTTACGCCGGCTCTTTCGACCCGCTGACCAATGGCCATCTCGATGTGCTGAAAGCGTCGCTGGCGGTGGCCGACACCGTCTACGCGGCGATCGGCATTCATCCGGGCAAGAAGCCGTTGTTTTCCTTCGAGGAACGCGTTGAGTTGATCGAGGCCGCAACCAAGGCCGAATTCGGTCGCGACAGCGATCGTATCAAGGTCGTGTCCTTCGACGGGCTGGTCATCGACGCGGCCCGCAAGCACGGCGCCTCGATCATGATCCGGGGGCTGCGCGACGGCACCGACCTCGATTACGAAATGCAGATGGCCGGCATGAACGAGACGATGGCGCCGGAATTGCAGACGGTTTTTCTGCCCGCCAGCCCTTCGGTGCGCACCATTACCGCCACACTTGTGCGCCAGATTGCGTCGATGGGCGGCGATATCCGCCCGTTCGTGCCTGCGGCCGTTGCCGGCGCGCTCGCCGCCAAGTTCACCAAATAGGTTTTCCCGGAGATACCCATGCAGCTGAAGAAGCTCGCTTCGTTCCTTGTCGTGGTTGCCGGCCTTTTCGCGGCGTCCTTGCAGGCCGTCGCCGCCGACAAGGAAAACACAATGATCATCACGCTCAAGGACGGCGACGTGACCATCGCGTTGCGTCCCGATCTGGCGCCCAAGCATGTCGCGCAGATCAAGAAGCTGGTGCGCGACGGCGCCTACGACAACGTCGCCTTCCACCGCGTCATCGACGGCTTCATGGCGCAGACGGGCGACGTCAAATTCGGCAACATGAAGAAGGGGTTCAACCCCGAAGCCGTCGGCACCGGCGGCTCCGATCTTCCCGACCTGCCGGCCGAGTTTTCGCAGAGCGAGCAGTTCGCGCGCGGCGTGGTCGGCATGGCCCGTTCGCAGGACCCGAACTCGGCCAACTCGCAATTCTTCATCATGTTCGCGCCGGCGCCGAACCTCGACGGCCAGTACACCATCGTCGGCAAGGTGGTCGGCGGCATGGATATCGTCGACAAGATCAAGAAGGGCGACGAGGCCGACAACGGCACGGTCACCGACCCCGACCGCATGATCAAGGTTCGCATCGCCGCCGACAGCAAGTAACCCCCTCAATTTTCAAAGGAATTTCCGACATGGCTGAGATCAAGGACCGCGAGAACGCGCTCATCATGGAAACGACCAAGGGCCCGGTCGTCATCGAAATGTACCCTGAATTGGCGCCCGGGCACGTCGCCCGCATCAAGGAACTGGCGCGTGAAGGGGCCTATGACGGCGTGGTGTTCCATCGCGTCATCGACGGCTTCATGGCGCAGACCGGCGACGTCAAGTTCGGCAATTCGAGCAAGCCCACCTATGCGCCGTCGCGCGCGGGCATGGGCGGCTCCGACAAGCCAGACCTCAAGGCCGAGTTCTCCAACGCCAATCACGGCCGCGGCGCCTGCTCGATGGCTAGGGCCCAGAACCCGAACTCGGCGAACTCGCAGTTCTTCATCTGCTTCGACGACGCGGCCTTCCTCAACCGCCAGTACACGGTTTGGGGCCAGGTCATCGAAGGCATGGAGAATGTCGACAAGATCAAGCGCGGCGAGCCGGTGCAGGATCCCGACAAGATCGTGTCGCTGAAAGTCGCGGCAGACGTCAAGTAAAGGCGGAACGATGATGGGCGCTGTCTGGTCCCTGCTCGGCATCCTGTCCGGCGCCTTCATCGCCATCCAGGCGCCGATCAATTCGCAATTGGCTAAGGGCCTCGGCCTTCCGGTCGCGGCCGCCGCCTTTTCCTTCCTGTCCGGTGCCATCGTGCTCGGCATCATCTCGATCTCGGTGGTGAAGCTGCAGGGCATCTCGCTCGACTGGAAGGCGCCGGCGCCCTGGCTGTTCGTCGCCGGCGGCATGCTCGGTGGCTTCTATGTGACGCTGTCGACGATCCTCACGCCACGCATCGGCGCTGCGGCGCTGATGGCCTTCCTCGTCGCCGGCCAGCTGATCGCCGGCATGCTGATCGACCGCGCCGGCTTCCTTGGCGTGGCGGTGCGCGAAATCTCGCTTGGCCGCGTCGCCGGCGCTGTGCTGCTCTTGGCCGGAGCGCTGCTGGTGCGGCTGACCTGAGCGTCGGCTGTTTCGTTCGACGGCAATTGCTCGCAAGGCGCGGCAACAAGACGGTGGCGAGAGCGCGGCGATCGGGTTATTGCCGCAGGCATGAAAGTGGACCTCTTCGATTTCGATCTTCCCGAAGACCGCATCGCGCTCAGGCCGGCCGAGCCGCGCGACAGCGCTCGGCTGCTGGTGGTGAGGCCGGACACCGGTTTCGAGGACCGGACGGTCCGGGACCTGCCGGCGCTGCTCAAGGCCGGCGACGTGCTGGTGTTCAACGACACCAAGGTCATCCCGGCGCAATTGAAGGGCATCAGGCTGCGCGGCGAAGCGGCGGCGCAGGTCGAGGCGACGCTGCACATGCGCACCGGTCCCGACCGCTGGCTGGCCTTCATGCGGCCGGGCAAGCGCATCGCCGCCGGCGACCGCATCCATTTCGGCCACGACGGCAATTCCTGCTTTCTGGGCCGGCTCGACGCCACGGTGCTTGAAAAAGGCGAGGGCGGCGAAGCGCTGCTCGGCTTCGATCTGTCGGGCGCCTTTCTCGACGAGGCGCTGCATGCCGTCGGGCATATCCCGCTGCCGCCCTACATTGCGTCGAAGCGCGAGGACGACGAGCGCGACCGCGCCGATTATCAGACGATCTATGCGCGCGAGGAAGGCGCGGTCGCCGCGCCTACCGCCGGCCTGCATTTCACCCCGGAGCTGTTCGCGGCGCTCGACGCCAAGGGCATCGAGCGCCGCTTCGTCACGCTGCATGTCGGCGCCGGCACTTTTTTACCGGTGAAGGCCGACGATACGACCGACCACAAGATGCATGCCGAGACCGGCTCGGTAAGCCCGGAGACGGCGGCGGCACTCAACGCGGCCAAGGCGCGGGGAGGGCGGATCATCTGCGTCGGCACGACATCGCTGCGGCTCTTGGAGAGCGCGGCGCGCGACGACGGCAGGATAGAGCCTTGGTCCGGACCCACCGACATCTTCATCACGCCCGGCTATCGCTTCCGTACGGCCGACATGCTGATGACCAATTTCCATCTGCCGCGCTCGACGCTGTTCATGCTGGTCTCGGCCTTCAGCGGGCTGGAGACGATGCGCTCGGCCTATGCGCATGCCATCGCGAACCGCTACAGGTTCTACTCCTATGGAGACGCAAGCCTGCTTTTTCGTGCGGAGACGAGCAATGGACGATGACCTCGACAGCATGGACCGCGATACGCTGATCGCGCAGGTGAAGAAACTGCGCGCCGGCATTCGCGCGCATCGCGACGCGACCGGGCATGATCTGTGCTGGCATCATCCTGACCTCTGGGAGCTTTTGCCGGAAAGGACCGACCCGGCGATTGCCGTGCCGCCATGGCCGAAATTCATGCGCGGCTGCATCCGCTACCGGCAGTCGCTCGACGAGCAGGCACCCGGCGCGCCGGAGCACGACAAGGAATTCAATGGCTGAGACTTTTTCATTTCAGGTGCTTGCCACCGATGGCAAGGCGCGGCGCGGCCTGGTCTCGATGCCGCGCGGCGAGATCCGCACGCCGGCCTTCATGCCGGTCGGCACCGGCGGCACCGTCAAGACCATGTATATGGACCAGGTGCGCGGGGTCGGCGCCGACATCATCCTCGGCAACACCTACCATCTGATGCTGCGACCAGGCGCCGAGCGCGTGGCCAGACTCGGCGGCCTGCACGAGTTCGCGCGCTGGCCGCATCCGATCCTGACCGACAGCGGCGGCTTTCAGGTCATGTCGCTGTCGAAGCTCAGGAAGTTGACCGAACAGGGCGTCACCTTCCGCTCGCATATCGACGGCGCGCCCTACGAGATGTCACCGGAGCGATCGATCGAAATCCAGGGACTGCTCGATTCCGACATCCAGATGCAGCTCGACGAATGCACGGCGCTGCCGGCCAAGCCCGAGGAGATCGAGCGCGCCATGGAATTGTCGCTGCGCTGGGCAGAGCGCTGCAAGGCGGCGTTTGGCGACCAGCCGGGCAAGGCGATGTTCGGCATCGTCCAGGGCGGCGACAACCCGGCCTTGCGCGTGCGTTCGGCCCAGGCGCTGAAAGCGATGGATCTGAAAGGCTATGCGGTCGGTGGGCTGGCGGTCGGCGAGCCGCAGTCGGTGATGCTGGAGATGCTCGACATCACCTGCCCGGAGCTGCCGGCCGACAGACCGCGCTACCTGATGGGCGTCGGCACGCCGGACGATATCCTGAAATCGGTGGCGCGCGGCATCGACATGTTCGACTGCGTGATGCCGACCCGCGCCGGCCGCCATGGCCTTGCCTACACGCGCCGCGGCAAGGTCAATCTCAGGAACGCCCGCCATGCCGACGATCCGCGCCCACTCGACGAGGAAAGCGACTGCCCCGCCGCGCGCGATTATTCGCGCGCCTACCTGCATCACCTGGTGCGCTCGCAGGAAGCGCTCGGCGCCATGCTGCTCACCTGGAACAACCTGTCCTATTATCACAGGCTGATGCAGGACGTCCGAACAGCCATCGAGGCGCAGGCTTTCGAAGCGCGCGCCGCCGAGATTACCGAAGGCTGGGCACGGGGCGATATCCCGGTCCTTTGATCAGGAAGCGTCGGAAAACCTTTCATAAATCAGATCAAGAGTAAGTATGCCTTGCCATATCGAGGCAAGGGGCGGCACGACTTTGGTAAAGATGGATGCGTCGATCGTCGACCATAAAGCAGCAAGCGCTGATGTTTACCGGCCAGGTTCTGCGGCGACCCAGCAATGGAGTTACAGTCTATTACTTGTAATTTCAGGGGTCGTGCTTGTCGGCCTTATCTTGCGCCTGCTCGGCGCGCGCGGGGATCTCTGGCACGACGAGATCTGGAGCATCACGTTGCTGAAGCCGCTGACGTCGATCGACCAGATATTCTGGCGTGTGAACCACGACAACAACCACTTTCTCAACTCAATATACCAGTATGTCGTCGGGCCCGATGCCGCGCCGCTGGTCCAGCGCGGCTTGTCGATAACGCTCAGCGGATGCACCGTCATTGCAGCCGCGGCGATATCGCGCGGACGTTGGGCAATGATTGGGTCGGCGCTGCTGTTTGCGTTGAGCTATCCGATGGTTCACTACGGCTCGGAGGCGCGTGGCTATGCCGGCCTGGCGCTGTTCACGCTCGTTGCGGTGGCTCTTCTGGAGCGCTGGTTCGACAAGCGGGGCGCGTACGGCGTCGCTCTTGCTGCCGCAATTCTGCTTGGCTTCCTTTCCCACCTGACAATGGTCGAAACGGTGGTGGTGCTAACGGCCTGGACGGCGTGGCTGAGCTGGCGAGGCAGCCGCAGTCTGATTGTCGTCAACAAGGAGGTCGTCCAGGCCTTTCTGCCTGCTTTCCTTGCCGTGCTTCCGCTTGCCGCGGCAATGCTTGTAGGCGGGCGATTGTTTAGCTTCAATATCGGCGGTTTTTCCTCTTTCTCGCTCGAGAAATTCGCCGCCGGCTATGGCGGAATGATCCGCTATCTTTTCGGTCTACCGGACTGGATCGGCGACTGGACGTGCGTCGCGGTGACCTGCATCCTGGTCTTGGCACATGCAGGCGTCTCGCGCGATCGCCGGGCCAGCCTTTATGCCATCGGCATCGTCGGGCTGCCCGCCCTGATGGCGGCGGCGCATCTGCCGAATGTTGAATTCCCGCGCTATTTCATTGTCAGCGGAACCTTGTTGCTGCTTTGGGCCGGAGACTTGATCGGACGCGGCTTCGACGCCGGCGGTAAGAGAAGGCTTTTTGCCGCCGGGATGCTCGTTCTTGTGGCGGGCGGCAACGCGGCGTTGCTGGCCCATTTCTATGAGCATGGGCGCGGTTCCTATTCCGAGATGGTGGACGAGATGACAAAGAGCGGCGCCGCCACATATGCCACCAACGCCGATTTCCGCACCGGCATGGTGGTCGATTATTTCGCCGCGCGCATTGGCCGCCAGGCATCGCTCGTCACCCAGGACAAGATTTGCGCCGGGCGCGCGGACTGGCTGATTCTCGAAGGCGATACCCAAAAACAGCCGGAGCGCGTGGATTTCGATTGCGCGCTTGCCTACGAACGAGCCGGAGCCTCGACCTTCTGGGGCCTCTCCGGTCTGGGCTGGACACTGTATAGCCGCCGAGATTGAGCGGTCATGCCGGTCGGGCTCAGGTACTGACCGAAGTCGAGGCGCGCAGGCTGCAGCCGGTGATCTTGAAGCTGCCGTCCGCTTGTTGCTGCAGCGTGTAGACCGCCTCATAATCCTTGCCGTCGGGCCCGACGATCAGCACCTGCTGGATGATCGAGCCGGGTCCGGTCTGCTCGACCTTGCCGAAGAAATAGGACCGGGGCTTGCGCACCGGCGCGTAGCCATTCGTCACCATGTTCATGAAGGTGTCGACGGTCGGAAAGATCTGCTTCACGTTCGGCGCGGCGAAGCTGTAGGCGGTGGCGCCGTCATCGGCGACGAAGGCCTTCAACTGGCTGTCGATGACCGTCTGCGCGGCCTTGATCTCGGCCTCGCCGGCAAAAGCAAGCGAGGCTATCAACATCGGAACAAGAGCAAGTGCGAACAAAGCGCGGCGCATGGCCTGCCTCCCCGGAATTCGCGTTGGCGAATGCAATCTAACATACGCATCGCGCCATGGCGTGGTTTCACCGGGATGCGAAGATTTCACCATTTCAGCGTCGGGAAGCGGGATCAGGTACTCTTCGAGGTGCGCGGCGCGGGAAGCTTGAAAGCCGGGCAGCAGTCTGCCACAAGGGCCGCTTATTCATGAAGCAGGCTGGTAGGACCGGGCAATGAAGGCATTTTTCGTGCAGATCAAGTGCGACCTGGGCAAGTCCTATGAGGTCGCCAGCGCGCTCGCCGATGCCGAGATCGCCTCCGAGATCTACTCGACCGCGGGCAATTACGACCTGCTTGCCAAATTCTATATCGACGACGAGGAAGACGTCGGCCATTTCGTCAACGAGCGGGTGCAGATTCTGCCTGGAATCAAGGACACCTTCACGATCGTGACCTTCCGGGCGTTCTGACCGGGCCTGTCTGTGCCCCGCCGGGAAGCAGGAGCTGACCCAGCCTTGCTGTCCGTGCCTTGATTTTAGGCAATTTGCATAGAGTGGCCGTCGCGGCTTCCTAAATCACCGATTGCGCTTGATTTTCTCCGGCGAGGCCAGTGAAATGGTCTCAGAGGGGAGTACGCGATTGGCAGCGTTCGACGAAATGCTTCCGGAAGTTTCCGGATTGAGAAGACCTTATGAGGCTTACGATCGCTGGCTGAAGGAGCAGGACCCAGCCAGGCTTACCCAGAAAATGCAGGACGCCGAGCGCGTCTTCCGCAAGACCGGCATTACCTTTGCCGTCTATGGCGAGCAGGAAGCTTCCGAGCGGCTGATCCCTTTCGACATCGTCCCGCGCATCCTCTCCGGCCAGGAATGGCGCCGGCTGACGCAAGGCATCGAGCAGCGCGTGCAGGCGCTGAACGCCTTTCTCGACGACATCTATCATCGCCAGGAGATCCTGCGCGCCGGGCGGGTACCCAAGGATCTGATCGCCAGGAATGAGGCCTTCCTGCCCGAGATGATCGGGATCAGGCCGCCGGCCGGCGTCTACACCCACATTATCGGCGTCGATATCGTCCGCATCTCGGAGAACGAGTTCTACGTGCTGGAGGACAATGCCCGCACGCCGTCGGGCGTCTCCTACATGCTAGAGAACCGCGAGACGATGATGCAGCTCTTTCCGGAGCTGTTCCAGAAGATCAAGGTGCGGCCGGTCGAGAACTACCCGCAACTCCTGCGCCAGTCGCTGGCCGCGGTGCGGCCGCAAAGCAGCAAGGGCGCGCCGACCATCGCGGTGCTGACGCCGGGTTCGTACAATTCGGCCTATTTCGAGCATGCGTTCCTTGCCGACCAGATGGGCGTGCAACTCGTCGAAGGGCAGGACCTGCGTGTCGTCGACGGCCATGTGGCGATGCGCACGACCGAAGGCTACAAGCAGATCGACGTGCTCTACCGGCGCGTCGACGACAACTTCCTCGATCCGCTGACCTTCCGGCCGGATTCCGCGCTCGGCGTGCCCGGCATCATGGATGTCTATCGCGCAGGCAACATCACCATCGCCAACGCGCCGGGAACCGGCATCGCCGACGACAAGGCGATCTATTCCTACATGCCGGAGATCGTCGAGTTCTACACCGGCCGCAAGGCGATCCTCGGCAACATCCCCACCTGGCGCTGCTCGGAACCGGACAGCCTCAAATATGTGCTCGAGCACATCCACGAGCTCGTGATCAAGGAAGTGCACGGCTCTGGCGGCTACGGCATGCTGGTCGGCCCGGCGGCGACCAAGAAGGAATGTGAGGCGTTCGCCAAGAAGCTGCAGGCGAAGCCCTCGAACTATATCGCCCAGCCGACGCTGGCGCTGTCGACCTGCCCGATCCTGACCGAAAAGGGCCTGTCGCCGCGCCATGTCGATCTTCGGCCGTACGTGCTGGTTTCGGATCGTATCCAGATCGTGCCCGGCGGCTTGACGCGCGTCGCGCTCAAGGAGGGGTCCTTGGTGGTCAATTCCTCACAGGGGGGCGGGACGAAGGATACGTGGGTGCTGGATGATTAAGAGCGAATAGAGAGTAGCGAATAGCGAGTAGGGAAAAGGGGGATACGACGGCATTCAATTCCTACAGAGATCTGATTGTTTGGAAGGCGGCTTTGAGGTTGGCCGTGGATTGCTATTCGGCCACGAAAGCTTTTCCAAACAGCGAAGCGTACGGAATGACCTCTCAGATAAGACGCTCGGCGGCTTCCATCGCAGCGAATGTTGCGGAAGGTCACGGAAGAGAAAATACGGGAGCTTTCATTCAATTTCTTCGGGTAGCGCAGGGCTCTCTGAAAGAGTTGGAGACACATCTCATCCTGTGCGGAGAGGTTGGGCTGATGGTCGAAGCGAAGGTCGCCAGCTTGCTTGGCCAAACTGACGAAATAGGAAAGATGCTACGTTCGATGATCCGGAGCCTGCAGCAAAAGTCATGAAGTCTTTTTCTCCCTATTCGCTACTCGCTATTCGCTATTCGCTCGATACCGGAGCAAGCTGATATGCTTTTGGGCCGCACCGCAAACGGTCTCTATTGGATGAACCGCTATATCGAGCGGGCCGAAAACATGGCGCGCCTGGTCGATGCGGGATTGCGCATGGCGCTGACGCGCACGCAGAGCGCTTCGGAGGAATGGAACTCGGTCCTGCTCAGCGCCGGCTCGGACATCGCCTTCAGCCAGAAGTACCAGGACTATACAGCCGCCAACGTCTCGGACT
Organism: Mesorhizobium sp. B2-8-9; assembly: GCF_006439475.1. Classification (NCBI taxonomy): domain Bacteria; kingdom Pseudomonadati; phylum Pseudomonadota; class Alphaproteobacteria; order Hyphomicrobiales; family Phyllobacteriaceae; genus Mesorhizobium; species Mesorhizobium sp. B2-8-9. Next base: position 90,960 of record NZ_VFTQ01000006.1, read on the forward strand.
TCCTGCTACGCGACACCTCGAACCCGTCGAGCACGATGTCGTCGATCGAGACGGCGCGCAACAATGCCCGCATGGTGCGCACGGCGCTGACCCGCGAGACCTGGGAAAGCATCAACGAAGCCTGGATGTCGCTGAAGCGCATGCTGGCAAGGCCGATCGACGAACGCGACCTGCCGACGGTGCTCGATGCAATCAAGCGCGAGACGGCGCTGATCCGCGGTTCATTCTACGGCACCATGCTGCGCAACGAGATTTTCGATTTCTCGCAGCTCGGCACCTATGTCGAACGCGCCGACAACACGGCGCGCATCCTCGACGTGAAATACTATGTGCTGCTGCCGTCGCTGTCCTGGGTCGGCTCGACGCTCGACAACTACCAGTGGGAATCGATCCTGCGCTCGGTGTCGGCGCACCGTTCCTATCGCTGGGTTTATGAAGCCGACTACAAGCCGACGAATATCGCCGACTATCTGATCCTCAACGTGCGCATGCCGCGCTCGCTGACTTTCTGCTACCGCTTCCTCGGCGAGCATTTGAAATTCCTCGCCGACGATTACGGTGAACGCCATGCCTGCCATGGCACGGCCGAGAAGATCCAGGCGCTGCTCAAGAGGGGTTCGATCAAGGACATATTCGATCATGGCCTGCACGAGTTTCTGGCCGAGTTCATTCGCGACAACACCAGGCTGGGCGACGAGATCGCCCAGGACTACCGGTTCTATTGAGCACAGCCGAGGCGAGCGTTATGCGGCTCAAGATCACCCATCGTACCGAGTACCGCTACGATCAGCCGGTGCAGTATCTGCTGCAGCGGCTGCGCCTTTGGCCTTCCAGCGGGCGCACGCAGACCGTCGGCTCCTGGGCGGTCAAGGTCGAAGGCGCGCGCGAGGAGGTGCGCTTCACCGATCATTTCGGCAACGAGACGCGGCTGGTGAGCGCCGAGAGCGGCCAGAATTCGATCACCGTCGAGGCAGCCGGAGACGTGACCACGCATGACAGGGCGGGCGTGACGGGTCCGCATCAGGGCTTTGCGCCGCTCTGGCTGTTCGGACAGCAGACGCAGCTCACCGCCGCCGGCGAGGGCATACGTGAACTGGCCGGCACGCTGGGCCAGGGCACCGAGATCGAGCGACTGCACCGACTGATGGGCGCTATCGGCGAACGCGTCGCCTACAGGCCGGGCACGACCAGCGTTGTGACGCCGGCGGAGGAGGCGCTCGCGTTGAAGTCCGGTGTCTGCCAGGACCACAGCCACATCTTCATCGCCGCCGCCGTCGCCCTCGGCTTTCCCGCACGCTATGTCAGCGGCTACCTGATGATGGATGCGGCCGTCGAGCAGGCGGCAAGCCATGCCTGGGCCGAGGCCTATGTCGTGGGACTCGGATGGGTTGCCTTCGACCCGGCGAACGGTATCTCTCCCGACGAACGCTATGTGCGGGTGGCGACGGGGCGCGACTATCGCGATGCCTCGCCGGTGTCGGGAATACTGCTCGGACAGGCGCAAGAGAAGCTTGCCGTCACCGTCACGGTAGAGCAGTAATCTGCGCCGGAATCGCTAGCAGAAGAGCAATCATGACCTATTGCGTCGGCCTCAAGATCGATAGCGGGCTCGTGTTCATGTCGGACACGCGCACCAATGCCGGCATGGATTCGATCTCGACCTTCAAGAAGATGCATGTGTGGGAACAGCCCGGCGAGCGCGTCATCGTGCTGATGTCGGCGGGCAACCTTGCCACGACGCAGGCCGTTGTCAGCCTGCTCGACGAGCGTAACAAGGCGGTCAGCGACCGTCATCCGAAGCTACTCGAAACTCCCTCCATGTATCAGACGGTGCGGCTGGTCGGCGATACGGTGAAGGAAGTGATAGAGCATGCCTCGCCGAATGGCGACAAGGCGGATTCCTACTTCAATGCCTCCTTCATCCTCGGCGGCCAGATCAAGGGCAGCCCGCCCAGACTGTTCATGATCTATCCGGAAGGCAACTTCATCGAGTCGACCGACGACACGCCTTTCTTCCAGATCGGCGAGACGAAATACGGCAAGCCGATCATCATCCGTGCCTATGATCGGGCAATGAGCCTGGCCGAAACGGTGAAGCTGCTTCTGGTGTCGTTCGACTCGACGCTGAAATCCAACCTCTCGGTCGGGCTGCCGCTCGATCTGCTGTTCCTGGAACAGGATGCGCTCGGGGTGGGGCTGAACCGACGGATCGGCCATGATGACCCTTACTACCGCACCATATCGGACGGCTGGTCCAACGCGCTGAAAATCGCTTTTTCAAATCTGCCGGACTTTCCGGGATAGGGCTTTGCGAAAGCGGTTCGACCGGCCGCTATCTTCGACGGCCGCTGGGGAGGGAAAATATGGACAGAGACGAATTCCGCGATTGGTCGAGGCGCGCCGCCGACTGGGGCGCCGACTATCGCGCCAACCTGCGCGACCGTCCGGTGCGGCCGGCGATCGCGCCGGGCGAGATTTTCAGAAGCATCGAGGCGTCGCCGCCCGAAATGCCGGAGCCGATGGTCAGGATCTTCGCCGACTTCGAAGAAAAGATCGTGCCGGGCATGACGCATTGGCAGCATCCGCGCTTCTTCGCCTATTTTCCCGCCAATGCAGCGCCGGTTTCGGTGGTGGCCGAATATCTGGTCTCGGCGATGGCCGCGCAATGCATGCTGTGGCAGACCTCGCCGGCGGCGACCGAACTCGAGACGCGCATCGTCGACTGGATGCGCCAGGCGCTCGGCCTGCCCGAGGGCTTTTCCGGCGTCATCCAGGATTCGGCTTCCTCGGCGACGCTTGCGGCGGTGCTCACCATGCGCGAGCGGGCGCTTGACTGGCAGGGCAACAAAAAGGGGCTGGCCGGGCAGGCGAAGCTACGCGTCTATTCCTCCGACCAGGTCCATACCTCGATCGACCGAGCCATCTGGGTCTCCGGCATCGGCGAGGACAACCTTGTCCGCATCCCGGTCGCCGGACGTTTTCGCGCCATGGATACGCACGCGCTCGAGGCCGCGATCGTTGCCGATCGCAAGGCCGGCCTGCTGCCAGCCGGCATCATCGCCTGCGTCGGCGGCACCAGCACCGGCGGCACGGACGACATCGCGGCGGTGGCCGCGGTCGCTCAGCGGCACGGGCTTTACCTCCATGTCGACGCCGCCTGGGCAGGGTCGGCGATGATCTGCCCGGAATACCGGCATTTCTGGGCCGGCGTCGAAGGCGCCGATTCCATTGTCTTCAATCCGCACAAGTGGCTCGGCGCGCAGTTCGATTGCTCGATCCAGTTCGTGCGCCAGCCGGAAGATCTGGTGCGCACGCTGGCCATCAGGCCGGAGTTTCTGAAGACGCTGGGTCGTGACGGCATCATCAACTATTCGGAATGGTCGGTGCCGCTCGGCCGCCGCTTCCGCGCCCTGAAACTTTGGTTCCTGCTGCGCGCCCATGGCCTCGAGAGCCTGCGCACCATGATCCGCAACCATGTCGCCTGGAGCGCAGGGCTTGCCGCGCGCCTTGCCGGGGAAGAGGATTTCGAGCTCGTCAGCGAGCCAATGCTTTCGCTGTTCTCGTTCCGGCACCGCACGGTGGCAGGCGCCGACCCTGACGAGCACAACCTCCGCCTCGTCGACGCCATCAACACCGACGGCCGCATTTACCTGACTCAAACGCGGGTCGATGGGCGCGTGGCGATCCGCTTTCAGGCGGGGCAGTTCGAGTCGACGGCGGCAGATGTCGATGCGGCGTTCGACGTCATAACCGAGATTGCGCGGCGCGTATCCTGAGGCAGCAGACCTGTTCCACACTGGTTTGCCTTTTTCAATCAGGTGATTTTCGTTAGCCGGCTTATACCTTTTCTTCGCTTTCGTTTTCCGATATAGACGGGAAAAAACGAAAGTGGAGGACGCGCAATGTTTCTTTCGCCACGCCATGCCGAGATCATCCAGAGGGCGAAAGACCATGGCCGGGTGCTGGTCGATGACCTGGCGACGCATTTCAACGTGACGCCGCAGACCATCCGCAAGGACCTCAACGATCTGTGCGATCAGCGCCTGCTGACCCGTATCCATGGCGGTGCGCTGTTCCCGTCCGGCATCGAGAACATGGAGTACGAGGCACGCCGCAAGATTGCCGCCGACGAGAAGGAGGCGATCGGCAGCGCGGCGGCGCGGCTGATTCCTGACAATGCCTCGCTGTTCATCAATATCGGCACCACCACCGAGGCCGTCAGCAAGGCGCTGCTCGACCATAACGGGCTTATGGTCATCACCAATAATATCAATGTTGCCAATAGGATGCGCATCTACCCCACAATCGAGGTGGTGATTGCCGGCGGCGTTGTGCGCGGTTCCGACGGCGGCATTGTCGGCGAGGCGGCGGTCGATTTCATCCGCCAGTTCAAGGTCGATTACGCCGTCATCGGCGCCTCGGCGATCGACCATGACGGTGCGCTGCTCGACTTCGATTTCCGCGAGGTGAAGGTTGCGCAGGCCATCATCGCAAATGCCCGCCACGTCATCCTGGTTTCCGACCGGACGAAATTCGAACGCACGGCGCCGGTCCGGATTGGCCATCTTTCGCAGGTAAATACCTTCATCACGGATCGTTGCGAGATCCCGTCGATTCGCAGGATTTGCGAGGAAACCGAAGTCCGGCTGATCGAGACAGCGTTCGAATAGGCACGCCTTGACGGCTTGCTCAGCCGACTGCGATATTTCGTTTGACATTCGCTTTGAGTTCGAAATAATTCCGTCACGGTTTCGTAAAACACAAAAATGGTGCAATGCGAAATCGTTGGAGGAATCTTTGGACGCATATCCGATCCATGACATTTTCGTCATCGGCGGCGGCATCAACGGCTGCGGCATAGCCCGCGATGCCGTTGGCCGCGGATTTTCAGTTTACCTTGCCGAAATGAACGATCTCGCCAGCGGGACCTCCTCCGGTTCGACCAAGCTCATCCATGGCGGCCTGCGTTATCTCGAATTCTATGAATTCCGGCTGGTGCGCGAAGCGCTGATGGAGCGCGAGGTTCTGTGGAAGAACGCGCCGCACATCATCTGGCCGATGCGCTTCGTGCTGCCCTATGCCAAGGGCCTCAGGCCCGCCTGGCTGATCCGGTTGGGATTGTTCCTTTACGATCATATCGGCGGGCGCAAGCTGCTGCCGGCGACGAAGACGCTAGACATGGCCCGCGATCCGGCAGGCAAGCCGCTCAAGCCATTGTTCCGCAAGGCTTTCGAGTATTCGGACGGTTGGGTCAACGACGCGCGCCTGGTGGCGCTGAACGCGCGTGACGCCGCCGACCGGGGTGCCATTATCCGCACCCGCACAAAAGTCGTCAGCGCGCGGCGCGACGGTGCGCTTTGGGCCGTGAAAGTGCAGAATGTGCTCACCGGTGATACCGAAGAAGTTCGGGCGCGGCTTCTCGTCAACGCTGCCGGCCCCTGGGTCGATCACGTGCTCTCGACCGCCGTCGGCCAGAACGACGTCCACAATGTCCGCCTCGTCCAGGGCAGCCATATCGTAGTCGGAAAGAAGTTCGACGATCCGCGCGCCTATTTCTTCCAGAACAAGGATGGCCGCATCATCTTCGCCATTCCTTACGAGGAAGAATTCACGCTGATCGGCACCACCGATCGCGACTATCCGGGCGATCCGCATGAGGTGAAGATCTCCGACGCCGAGATCGACTATCTGTGCGCTGCGGCAAGCGAATATTTCGCGCAGCCGGTGAAGCGGTCCGATATCGTCTGGACCTATTCGGCGGTGCGCCCGCTCTATGACGACGGCGCTTCGAAGGCGCAGGAAGCAACGCGCGACTATGTGCTGAAGGCCGATGGCGGGGAGGGTGCTGCCCCCTTGCTCAACGCTTTCGGCGGCAAGATCACCACCTTCCGCCGGCTGGCGGAATCGATGTTGGAGAAGATCGAAGGTTTTCTCGGCAAGCGCGGCAGGCCGTGGACGCATGATGCGCCGCTGCCTGGCGGCGATTTCGCCGCGACCGGCTTCGATGCCCAGGTTGCCAGGCTGAAGAGCGCCTATCCGTTCCTCGACCAGCGGCTGGCGCGCCGCTTCACCCGGCTCTACGGCACGCGGGCGGAAAGGCTGCTCGGGCTCGCCAAGTCGAATGCCGATCTCGGCCGCAATTTCGGCGCCGACCTTTTCGAGGCGGAAGTTCGCTATCTGGCCGAAAATGAATGGGCGGTCACCGCCGAGGACGTGTTGTGGCGCCGCACCAAGCGCGGCCTGCATTTCAGCCGCGAGCAGACGGCGGCATTGGAAGAATTCATGCGCGGACTGAGCAGCCGCCATGTCGCGGCGGCGGAATAAGGATCGGCCGCTGATGCGTAAGGCCTGGGAGGAGGCGTGATGCTGGAATTGAGGAACGTGACGAAGACCGTCGGCGCGCAGGAGCACATCCGCGACGTGTCGCTGACGCTTCAGCACGGCTCGCTGAATGTCCTGCTTGGGCCGACGCTCTCCGGCAAGACCAGCCTGATGCGGCTGATGGCTGGCCTCGACGCGCCGACTTCCGGCTCGGTCTGGTTCGATGGCAAGGACGTCACCGGACAGAAGGTGCAGAAGCGCAACGTCGCCATGGTCTACCAGCAGTTCATCAACTATCCGGCGATGACCGTCTACGAGAACATCGCCTCGCCGCTGCGGGTCGCCGGCGTCGAGCAGGCCATGATCGACAAGGAGGTGCGCAACGCCGCGGCTCTCTTGAAGCTCACGCCTTATCTCGACCGTACGCCGCTCAGCCTGTCCGGCGGCCAGCAGCAACGCACCGCGCTTGCCCGCGCCATCGTCAAGAATGCCAGTCTGGTGTTGCTCGACGAGCCTTTGGCCAATCTCGATTACAAGCTGCGCGAGGAATTGCGGGCCGAATTGCCGAAGATCTTCGCCGCAGCCGGCACGATCTTCGTTTATGCGACGACCGAGCCGCACGAGGCGCTGCTCCTCGGCGGCAATACGGCTACGCTCTCGGAAGGCCGCGTCACGCAATTTGGCCCGACGGTCGAAGTATTCCGCAAGCCCATCGACCTGGTGACGGCGCGGACCTTCGCCGATCCGCCGCTCAACACCATCGTGCTCTCCAAGAAGGGGTCGGATTTCCTGCTCGAAGGCGGCGTCAAGCTGCCGGTGCCGACGGAACTCGCCGGCATTGCGGACGCCAGCTACACGATCGGCTTCCAGCCGCATCATTTGTCGCTGGAGCGGCCGAACGCCGGCGCCGTGCCGGTGCGGGCCAAGGTCACCATCACGGAGATCACCGGCTCGGAAAGCTTCGTCCATCTCGATTTCGCCGATGCGCGCTGGGTGATGCTTGCGCATGGTATTCTCGATTTCGAGACGGACGACGAGGTCGAGGTGTTCATCGACCCGCGCCACATCATGGTGTTCGACCATAACGGCCGCGCCGTGACGGCGTCGAAGCTGGCGGCCTGAGGAGAAAACGATGGCGCGCATCGAGGTCAACCACATCCGCCACTCCTACCTGCCCAACCCGCAGAAGGATTCCGACTTCGCTCTGAAGGAAGTGCACCACACTTTTGAGGATGGCGGCGCCTACGCGCTGCTCGGGCCTTCGGGCTGCGGCAAGACCACCTTGCTCAACATCATTTCGGGACTGCTGCACCCCTCGCATGGGAAGTTGCTGTTCAATGGTCGGGACGTGACCAGGCTGTCGACGCAGGAGCGCAATATCGCGCAGGTGTTCCAGTTCCCGGTCATTTACGACACCATGACCGTCTACGACAATCTGGCCTTCCCGCTGCGCAACCGGCGCGTGCCGGCAGCCGATGTCGATCGCAAGGTGCGCGAGACGCTCGACATGATCGATCTCGCTTCGATGGCGAACAGGAAGGCGCGCCGGCTCACCGCAGACCAGAAGCAGAAGATCTCGCTTGGACGCGGCCTGGTGCGCTCCGACGTCAACGCCATTCTGTTCGACGAACCGCTGACGGTCATCGACCCGCATATGAAGTGGGTGCTGCGCTCGCAGTTGAAGCAGCTGCACCGCCGCTTCGGCTACACCATGGTCTATGTCACGCATGACCAGACCGAAGCGCTGACTTTCGCCGACCGCGTCGTGGTCATGTATGACGGCGAGATCGTGCAGATCGGCACGCCTGCCGAACTTTTCGAGCGTCCGCGCCACACCTTCGTCGGTTATTTCATCGGCTCGCCGGGCATGAACGTGCTGCCGGTTGCGCTGGAAGGCAGGACGGCGAAGCTCGGTGCCCAGCGCATCGAATTACCCGGCGTGCCCAAGGCCGAAGGCGGCGCCGTCGAGCTCGGCATTCGTCCCGAATATGTGCGGCTCGGCCGCGAGGGCATGACGGTGCAGGTCAACAAGGTCGAGGACGTCGGCCGCCACAAGGTCGTGCGCGCCAACCTCGAGGGCAGGGAGATCGCCGCGGTGATCGGCGAGGATGACGAAGTGCCGGCCGAACCGAAAGTCCGCTTCGATCCGGCAGGCATCAACATCTATGCCGATTCCTGGCGCGTCGAGATGGGGGCATAGATGGACAAGACCTGGAACAACAAGGCCTGGTTCCTTGTCCTGCCGGTGCTGGTGCTGGTGGCGTTCTCGGCCGTCATCCCGCTGATGACGGTCGTCAACTATTCGGTGCAGGACACGTTCGGCAACAACGTCTTCTTCTGGGCCGGCACCGAATGGTTCGAGGACCTGCTGCACTCCGACCGCTTCTGGGAAGCGATGGTGCGCAACCTGATCTTCTCCTTCATCATCCTGGCGATCGAGGTGCCGCTCGGCATCTTCATCGCGCTCAACATGCCGAAGAAGGGCTGGGGCGTGCCGGTCTGCCTGGTGCTGATGGCGCTGCCGCTGCTTATTCCGTGGAACGTCGTCGGCACGATCTGGCAGGTGTTCGGCCGCAACGACATTGGCCTGCTCGGCTATTACATCAATGCGCTCGGCATCGACTACAACTACGTCCAGGATCCGATCGATGCCTGGGTAACCGTCATCATCATGGATGTCTGGCACTGGACCAGCCTGGTCGTGCTGCTTTGCTATGCCGGCTTGGTCTCGATTCCCGACGCCTTCTACCAGGCGGCCAAGATCGACGGCGCGTCGCGCTGGGCTGTGTTCCGCTACATCCAGCTGCCCAAGATGCAGCGCGTGCTGCTGATCGCCGTGCTGTTGCGTTTCATGGACAGTTTCATGATCTATACCGAGCCCTTCGTCGTCACCGGCGGCGGTCCCGGCAATTCGACCACCTTTCTGTCGATTGACCTGGTCAAGACGGCGCTCGGCCAGTTCGACCTCGGCCCGGCGGCGGCGATGTCGCTGGTCTACTTCCTGATCATCCTGTTGTTATCGTGGGTGTTCTACACCGTGATGACCAACTACGACGCGGAGCGCTGAGATGGCGGGTGCCAACGAAACGACGCGCGTGAGCGAGACGGCGGTCACCGAAGTGGGCAGCACGCTGTCGCAGGACGAGGTGGCGAAGCTGATGCGCCGCCGCGGCGAGGAATCGCGCTGGTGGTGGATCGTGCCGACGGTCTACATTATCGTTATCCTGCTACCGATCTACTGGCTCATCAACATGAGCTTCAAGACCAATGCGGAGATCGTGTCGTCGCTGACGCTGTTTCCGCATAATCCGACACTGGCGAACTATCGCACCATCTTCACCGACCCTTCGTGGTATTCGGGCTACATCAATTCGATCACCTATGTGGTGATGAACATGGTGATTTCGGTGGCGGTGGCGCTGCCGGCGGCCTACGCCTTCTCGCGTTACCGCTTCCTCGGCGACAAGCATTTGTTCTTCTGGCTTTTGACCAACCGCATGGCGCCGCCCGCGGTGTTCGCGCTGCCGTTCTTCCAGCTCTATTCGGCGTTCGGCCTGATCGACACCCATATCGCCGTGGCGCTGGCGCACTGCCTGTTCAACGTGCCGCTCGCGGTGTGGATCCTCGAAGGCTTCATGTCCGGCGTGCCGAAGGAAATAGACGAGACCGCCTATATCGACGGCTATTCCTTCCCGCGCTTCTTTCTGAAGATTTTCATGCCGCTGATCGCGAGCGGCATCGGCGTCGCCTGCTTCTTCTGCTTCATGTTCTCGTGGGTGGAGCTCTTGATCGCGCGCACGCTGACCACGACGGACGCCAAGCCGATCGCCGCCACCATGACCCGCACGGTCTCTGCCGCCGGCATGGATTGGGGTCTGCTCGCCGCCGCCGGCGTGCTGACGCTGATCCCCGGCGCCTTGGTTATCTGGTTCGTGCGAAATTATATCGCCAAGGGCTTTGCCCTGGGGAGGGTCTAAAGCCATGAATCTCGACTTCTCCTGGATGGCGTGGACGTGGCCGACGGCCGCCTTCTTCATCGTCATCGTGCTGATGCTCTTTGGCATGGGCGTCTGGGAATATGCCTCGCCCGGCGGTCATCCGCGCATCGGGGTGCTGCGCTTCGAGACGACGCGCGGCGATCGTTTGTTCCTGTCGCTGCTTGGCAGCGCATTTATCCATCTCGCTTGGCTGGGTCTGGTTGGACCCAACCTGTGGTGGGCTCTCGCTCTCTCCGTGGTCTACGCCGTTGGCGTGTTCCGATACGTATAGAGGGGGGAATAGCCGGAGCGGCCGCGTGCTGGCGGCCGCCCCGGATCGCACTTGCAACTTAAGACTGGAGGAGACACATGCGACGGCAATTTCTAACATCGACGACAGCCCTTGTCCTTTTGGTGGGAGCGGGCCATGCCTATGCCGGTATGGACGAGGCAAAAGCCTTTCTCGACAAGGAGATAGGCGACCTGTCGACGCTTTCACGCGCCGACCAGGAAAAGGAAATGCAGTGGTTCATCGACGCAGCCAAGCCGTTCGCCGGCATGGACATCAAGGTCGTTTCGGAAACCATCGCCACGCACCAATACGAGTCACAGGTGCTGGCGCCGGCCTTCTCCGCCATCACCGGCATCAAGGTCACACATGACGTCATCCAGGAAGGCGACGTCGTCGAGAAGATCCAGACCCAGATGCAGACCGGCCAGAACCTCTATGACGGCTGGGTCAACGACTCCGACCTGATCGGCACGCATTGGCGCTACCAGCAGGTGCGCAACCTGACCGACTGGATGGCGAACGAGGGCAAGGACGTCACCAATCCGAACCTCGACCTGAAGGACTTCATCGGCACCTCGTTCACGACGGCGCCCGACAAGAAGCTTTATCAACTCCCCGACCAGCAGTTCGCGAACCTCTACTGGTTCCGCTACGACTGGTTCAACGACGAGAAGAACAAAGCCGACTTCAAGGCCAAATACGGCTACGACCTAGGCGTTCCCGTCAACTGGTCGGCTTATGAGGACATCGCCCAGTTCTTCACCGGCCGCGAGATCGACGGCAAGAAGGTCTACGGCCATATGGACTACGGCAAGAAGGACCCGTCGCTCGGCTGGCGGTTCACGGACGCCTGGCTGTCCATGGCCGGCAATGGCGACAAGGGCATTCCGAACGGCCTGCCCGTCGACGAATGGGGCATCAAGGTCGACGAGAAATCGCGTCCTGTCGGCTCCTGCACGGCGCGTGGCGGCGATACCAACGGCCCGGCCGCGGTCTACTCGATCCAGAAATATCTCGACTGGCTGAAGGCCTACGCTCCGGCGGAAGCCCAGGGCATGACCTTCTCCGAATCCGGCCCGGTGCCGGCGCAGGGCGGGGTCGCGCAGCAGATCTTCTGGTACACCGCCTTCACCGCTTCGATGGTCGACGCCGGCGCCAAGGCGGTGCTGAACGACGACGGCACGCCGAAGTGGCGCATGGCGCCGTCGCCGCACGGCGTCTACTGGAAGGACGGCATGAAGCTCGGTTACCAGGACGTGGGTTCCTGGACACTGATGAAGTCGACGCCTGACGATCGCGCCAAGGCCGCCTGGCTCTACGCGCAGTTCGTCACCTCGAAGACGGTCGACGTGAAGAAGAGCCATGTCGGCTTGACCTTCATCCGCGAGAGCACGATCCACGACAAGAGCTTCACCGAGCGCGCTCCGAAGCTCGGCGGCCTGATCGAGTTCTATCGCTCGCCGGCCCGCGTCCAGTGGTCGCCGACCGGCACCAACGTGCCTGATTATCCGAAGCTGGCGCAGCTCTGGTGGCAAGCGATCGGCGATGCCTCTTCCGGCGCGAAGTCGGCCCAGGAAGCGATGGACTCGCTCTGCGCCGAGCAGGAAAAAGTCATGAGCCGCATCGAGAAGTCGGGCGTCCAGGGCGACATCGGCCCGAAGATGGCCGAAGAGCACGATCTTGCCTACTGGAACGCCGACGCGGTCAAGAAAGGCAATCTCGCTCCTCAGTTGAAGATCGAGAACGAAAAGGAAAAGCCGGTCACCATCAACTACGACGAACTGGTGAAGAGCTGGCAGCAGCAGTAACTGCATGACGCGGGCGTGCTTGCCCATGTCGGAAGTGCAGGGGAGGCGGCTTTGCCGTCTCCCCTGTTGCATGAAAAGCGGAGGGATGCGGAATGAGCGGTTTTGTGCTGGCCATCGATCAGGGAACGACCTCGACCAGGGCGATACTGTTCGACGACAAGATGAAAGTCGCCGGCACCGGCCAGCAGGAATTCGCGCAGCATTATCCGGCTTCCGGCTGGGTCGAACATGACCCGGAAGACATCTGGGCAAGCGTTCTCGCCACGGTGAAAGCGGCTTTGAAGGCCGCCGCCCGCACGGCATCGGATGTGGCCGCGATCGGCATCACCAACCAGCGCGAGACCGTCGTCATCTGGGACAGGGCGACCGGCAAGCCTATCCATAACGCGATCGTCTGGCAGGACCGCCGCACCGCGCCGCTCTGCCAGAAGCTGAAGAAGCAGGGGCTGGAGAAGACATTCACGAAGAAGACCGGCCTGCTGCTCGACCCCTATTTCTCCGGCACCAAGATCGCCTGGATGTTGGACAAGGTGAAGGGTGCCAGAAGGCGCGCCGAGAGGGGCGAACTGCTTGCCGGTACCATCGACAGCTTTCTTATCTGGCGGCTGACCGGCGGCCAAGTGCACGCCACCGACGCGACAAATGCCTCGCGCACGCTGGTCTACAACATCGAGAAGAATATCTGGGACGACGAGCTGCTTTCGATCCTGAAGATTCCGGCCGCGATCCTGCCGCAGGTGAAGGACTGCGCCGACGAATTCGGCGTCACCGAGAAGAGCCTTTTCGGGGCCGAGATGCGGATCCTCGGGGCGGCCGGCGACCAGCATGCGGCGACCATCGGCCAGGCCTGTTTCGAGCCCGGCATGATGAAATCGACCTATGGCACCGGCTGCTTCGCGCTGCTCAACACCGGCGCCGATCTGGTGCGTTCGAAGAACCGGCTTTTGACCACCATCGCTTATCGGCTCAACGGCAAGACAACCTATGCGCTGGAAGGCTCGATCTTCATCGCGGGCGCCGCCGTGCAGTGGCTGCGCGACGGCATCAAGGTGATCGGCAAGGCCGAGCAGAGCGGAGTATTGGCTGCGGCCGCTGATCCTGCGCAACAGGTCTATCTGGTGCCGGCCTTCGTCGGCCTCGGCGCACCGCATTGGGACGCGGATGCGCGCGGCGCGATCTTCGGGTTGACGCGCAATTCGGGCCCGGCCGAGTTCGCCCGCGCGGCACTGGAATCGGTCGCCTTCCAGACGCGCGACCTGCTCGACGCCATGCGCAAGGACTGGAAAGGCGCTTCGGCCAAGACGGTGCTTCGCGTCGACGGCGGCATGGTGGCATCCGACTGGACCATGCAGAGGCTCGCCGACATTCTCGACGCACCGGTCGACCGTCCGACGATCCTGGAGACGACGGCGCTGGGCGCGGCCTGGCTTGCCGGGTCAAAGGCCGGCGTGTGGCCGAAAGCGAAGGACTTCGCCAAGAGCTGGGCGCTGGAGCGGTGCTTCAAGCCGCAGATGGACGCCACAACGCGCGGTGCCAAACTGGTCGGATGGCGCGACGCGGTGCGCAGGACGCTGAGCTCCCGCTAACATTGGAACGAGAGAGCCCGTGCCTCTCGAGGCACGGGCTCAGTCAACGGCCCTGGGTACTGACTGGAGGCTGTCAGTAGGGCGAAACGCACTGCTGACGCGGGCCGTTGTTAGGCTGGAAGGTGTTGTCCGAGGCGCGATAGGAGCGGTAGCGGTCGTAGCACCACTGCACGTGCGAGTTGCCGCGATAGACGCGGTTGTTCTCGCTGTTGACGATGGCGCCGGTGATCAGCGCGCCGGTGGCGAAAGCTGCCAGCGGAAACCAATAGTCGCCATGCCGGCGATAGCCGCGGCGATACTCGCGATAGCCGCGATGGCCGTTCCAGTAGACGGCGTCACCACGACGCGAGAAATCCCGGTTGAAGCTGCGGTGCCTTCTCCAGTCCCGATACTGCACGGTCTGAAGATCTGACGACAGACCCTGGGGTTGCGGTACATAAGCTGGCTGAGCGTTGACCGGCACCATCTCCGCCGCGAGGAACGACGCCGAGAGAGCGGTTGCCAACAGGCCGGATGCGATCTTGTTCATTGATCTTCTCCTCGATGGTTGATGGGGACGTCCTGTTTTGCGAAACGGGCCCGAATTGCAATGGTTCCCGTTCCAGCATCAGCCCATTGTGTCAGCCCATTGTTATTGTAGGGCTTTCTGAAGCAGCCCCAGGCCGGGCCATTGGCGCAGGCATCGAAAGCCGTTCACCCGCGGCGTCCCTTCGAATCCGTTCAAGAAATCCGCCTTGGAAGCCCGTCTTTTTCCGGTTGACCGGCCGCGGCACTCTCCCTATGTTCCGCGCAATTTCGAGGGCGGCGTTCCGAGCCCACGGGAGCGCGTAGCTCAGCCGGTAGAGCAACTGACTTTTAATCAGTAGGTCATGGGTTCGAATCCCATCGCGCTCACCAAAATTTTTAACACCCAAATAGATGCGAGATCCGACCCACGGGAGCTTCCATGTCCGGGGCGATCTAAGCAGCACATTTGTCTGCGTCTCCGGCAATCGGAACAAAAGCTTGCGCGCGGCTGTTTCCCTGTTGAAGGGACCGCAATTGGGATGCGGAAACAGTGGACGTACTGAACTTGGAACTGGCCAGGGCCAGGCAGCGCGTCAAGCGCGCGGAGATTTCGCTCAATCAAGCAAAACAACTGCTGGACGAGGAATGCGGCGTCGGGATCAATCTTGTGCTGTGCGACCGCATAAGGTCGGAACAGCAGCGGGTCGCGGAGGCCAGGAAGCGGCTGGTGAAGATCGCTTCGACGGCCTCAACCTGACGGAGTGACTTCCCCGAGACAGAGAGATCCTGCCGCGTTGCCTTGTCCCTGGATGGGGTCGTGGTTAAACTCGGCGCCTCCGAGGGAGGCTCCAGGATGGCACTTGACCTTTCGGTAGATGCGCAGGCGCCCAAGGCGGCGACGCCGCCGGGCAGATATCTTTTCGGCCCGGTTGCCGATTTCCTGATGCTCGGCGGCAGCGCGTTTCTGATCCTGCCACTGCTGTTCTTTGTTCCGCGCGATTATGAAGGTCCATTGGCCGCGACGATGGTCGTCGTGGCCTATCTGGTGAACTATCCGCACTTCGCCCACTCCTACCAGATTTTCTACCGCAATTTCGGCCGCAAGGCGCGCGGCGAGGGCTACGACAGAAGCCTGCAGCTCCGCTACATTTTCGCCGGCGTCATCGTGCCAGTGGTCATGGCCCTGTTCTTTGCCTATGGCGCGGCGACGTCGAACACGCGGCTGCTCGGCTTTGCGGCCAACGCGATGTTCTTTTTCGTCGGCTGGCACTACGTCAAGCAAGGCTACGGCATGCTGATGGTCGACGCCGTCCTGAAGCGCAAATTCTTCGATGACCGCGACAAGAAGGTGCTGCTCGTCAACAGCTATGCGGTTTGGATCCTGGCCTGGCTGCAGACGAATACGGCCGTGACGCAGGGGCAATATTACGGCCTTCAATATTACACCTTCGCGGCGCCGTCATGGATCACCGACATTGCCGTGCTGGCGGCCGTCGGATCGACGGCGGCCACGCTTTTCATGCTGGTCAACCGCTGGCGAAGGAATGGCCGCGGACTGCCTTACAACGGCATCGTGGCCTATGTCGCCTCGCTCTATCTCTGGATCCTGATCGCCAGGATTAACCCGCTCTGGCTGCTCGTGGTGCCGGCGCTGCACTCGCTGCAATATCTGGCCGTGGTGTGGCGCTATCAGACCAATGTCGAGCGTGACGTCTTGGATGCCGCGCGGGATCCGGAGCCGAAGATACTATCCGTGCTCGGGCCCCGCTATCGGTTGCGTGTGCTGGGATTCATCATCGGTGGCGGCGCGCTTGGCTATCTCGGCTTCTGGCTGATCCCGTTCTTGCTGACCGCCCTGGTTCCCTACGACAAACAGGTGCTCGGTTCGTCGCTGTTCTTCTTCATCGTGCTGATCTTCATCAATGTGCACCACTATTTCCTCGACAATGTGATGTGGCGCCGCGGTAATCCGGAAGTGTCGAAATATCTGTTCCGGTAAGGAAATCAGCGTTGCGGGCAAACGCGCCCGGTCACGCGATCAGCGACACGTTTCCGCCGGCGTGGCGCTCGAGCCGTCCGGCAAGGTCGAGTTCCAGGAGCACCATGGCAATCTGCGCGGCGCTCAGTCCCGTGTGGCGGATGATCTCGTCTATGCCTGTCGGCGTAGGCCCGAGCGCTTCCAGCACATCGGCGCGGTCGTTTTCGCCTGGCGGCGGCATGGCTGATATGTCGGGCGCCTCGGCAAGTGGGGCGGTTCTTGGAAGCCGGGCGCCGGCAAGCGGCGCCAGCGCGCTAAGGATATCGGCGGCTTCAGTGACCAGCGTGACGCCGTCCTTGAGCAGCGCGTTGCAGCCGGCGGCGCGCGGATCGAGCGGCGAGCCCGGCACGGCGAAGACCAGCCGGCCCATTTCGTTGGCCAGGCGCGCGCTGATCAGCGAGCCGGAGCGCTGCGCCGCCTCAACCACCACCAGTCCAAGCGCCATGCCGGCCACCAGGCGGTTGCGGCGTGGGAAATCCTGCGCGCGCGGCTGCCACCCGAAGGGCATCTCGGAAACAATGGCGCCGCCGCGATCGGCGATCTCATCGCAAAGGCCGGCATTCTCGGGCGGGTAGGGGACATCGAGCCCGCCGGCCAGCACGCCGACTGTGCCGGTCGAAACGCTGCCTTTGTGCGCGGCCGTATCGATGCCGCGCGCCAGGCCGGAAACGATGGCGTAGCCGTCTCGGCCGAGATCGGCCGCCAGCATGCGCGCCATCTTGATGCCGGCCAGCGAGGCATTGCGAGCGCCGACAATCGCCACCGCCGGCAAGCGGAAGACCGCGCCTTCGCCTTTCACCGCGAGCAGCGGCGGCGGGTTGTCGACAGTCTTCAGCAGGGGCGGATAATCGGCCTCGCCGATGCCGACGAAGCGGGCGCCGGCGCGCCGGGCGGCGTCCAGCTCGGCTTCGGCCTCGGCGATGGAGGGGATGCGGACGATGCGATTGGCGCCGCCGGAGATCATCAGCTCCGGCAGCATTTCAAGCGCGGCTTCGGCCGAGCCGAAGCGGTTGATCAGCTCACGAAACGAGGCCGGACCGACATTGGGCGTGCGGATCAGGCGAAGCCAGGCAAGCCGCTGCCGATCGCTGAGACGCGGGCCGGCAGCCAGGGCGCTCATCCCTTCGCCCCGATCTTGCCCTCGGTGCCGGCGAGCAGTCGCGAGATGTTTGCTCGATGCTTGACGATGACGATCAGGCTCATCAGCGCGAACAGGCCCGCGATCTGCGGCGTGCTTGTGACATAGAGCGCGATCGGCACGACCACCGCGGCCGCCAATGCCGCCAACGAGGAATAGCGGAACAGGAAGGCCATTGCGAGCCAGACGACGGCGAAGACAAGCATGCCTTGCCAGGCAAGGCCAAGCAGCACGCCGAGATAGGTGGCGACACCCTTGCCGCCCTTGAAGCCGAGCCAGACCGGGAAGAGGTGGCCGAGAAAGGCACCGAAACCGGCCAACAGTCCGAAGTCCGGCGAAAAATGCCTGGCGATCAGCACCGCGGCAGTGCCTTTCAGCGCATCGAGCAGCAGAGTGGCGGCAGCAAGGCCCTTGTTACCCGTCCTCAGCACATTGGTCGCGCCGATGTTGCCGGAGCCGATCTGGCGGACATCGCCGAGCCCGGCCGCACGGGTGATCAGGAGCCCGAACGGGATCGAGCCGAGCAGATAGCCGAAGACGAGCGCGATCACGTAACCCATTGTTTCCCCCATATTTCCTGCCGCCCGGTTGCTCTCCCTATGATTGACGCAATGTGCTCGATGCAACCATAGTTTGCAAGTGCTGGCCCTGCTTGGGCGTGAATTTATCATAATGGTAGAGTCGGGAGGGTTCGCCAAGCAAGTCTATGCCGGGCAGGCTGAGCAGGGCTTAAGCGATGCGGTGGCTTATGCGGAAAACACCGTGCGGCCCGCCACCACCGTTTGCAGGACCGTGCCCTGCAGACGCGCGCCCTCGAAACAGGTGTTCTTCGAGCGCGAGCGCAGACCGCTTTCGCTGACGATCCACGACGCGTCCAGATCGACGACCGCGAGATCGGCCGGCGCCCCCGGCTTCAGCGTGCCGCCCGGCAGGCCGAACAGTCTGGCCGGCGCCGTGGACAGCGTCTCGATTAGCCTCAACAGCGGCACATCGCCATTGTGGTAAAGCCGAAGCGCCGCGCCCAGCAACGTCTCCAGCCCGATGGCGCCGGCAGCGGCGTCGGCGAAGGGCAGGCGCTTGGTGTCGACGTCCTGCGGGTCGTGCGAGGAGACGATGATGTCGATCGTGCCGTCCTTGATCGCCTCGACCATCGCCAGCCGGTCGTCCTCGGCGCGCAAGGGCGGGGTCAGCCGGAAGAAGGTGCGGTATTCGCCGACGTCGTTCTCGTTGAGCGACAGATTATGGATGGCGACCCCGGCCGTGACATTGGCGCCGTCCGTCTTTGCCCGGTTCACCGCGCCGGCCGCCATCGCCGACGAGATTTTTGCCGCGTGATAGGCGCCTCCGGTCAGCCGGGCCAACGCCAGGTCGCGTTCGAGCGGGATCAGCTCCGCCTCGCGCGGAATGCCCGACAGGCCGAGCCAGCTCGCATAGAGCCCTTCGTTCATCACGCCGGACGAGGCGAGATTGGCATCTTGCGTTTCGTGCGCGATGACGCCGCCGAAATCGCGCGCATAGGTCAGCGCCCGGCGCATCACCAGCGCATTGGCGATCGTGTGGCGGCCGTCGGTGTAGGCGACGGCGCCGGCCTCGCGCAGCAGGCCGAACTCGGTCATCTCGCGGCCTTCGAGGCCCTTGGTGATCGCTGCCGACGGGAAGATGTTGACGCTAGCGGTGTCGCGTGCCGTGCGCAGCACGAACTCGACCAGCGCCACATTGTCGATCACGGGATCGGTGTCCGGCATCATGACGATGGAGGTGACGCCGCCCGCCGCCGCGGCGACGCTTGCCGAGGCGATGGTCTCGCGATGCTCGCCGCCTGGTTCGCCGATGAAGACACGCGCGTCGACAAGGCCCGGAATGATCGTCTTGCCGGCGCAGTCGACGACAGTGGCGCCTTCCGGCACGCCCTGGTTCAACGCGGCTTTCCCGGCCGCGACGATCTTGCGGCCGTCGACAATGACGCTGCCGATCTCGTCGACGCCGCGCGAGGGGTCGACAATGTGCGCCTTGCTGAAGACGGTCATGCTCATGCGCCGCGCCCTTCATGGTTGCGGCGCGGATCAAGCAGCGCCTCCATCACCGCCATGCGCACGGCGACCCCCATCTCCACCTGTTCCTGGATGACGCTTTGCGGTCCGTCGGCGATCTCGGAGGCGATCTCGACGCCGCGGTTCATCGGGCCGGGATGCATGACCAGCGCATCGTCCTTGGCGGCTTTCAGCTTCTCGGCATCGAGGCCGAAATAGCGGAAATATTCGCGGGTCGACGGCACGAAAGCGCCTTCCATGCGCTCGCGCTGCAGGCGCAGCATCATGACCACGTCGGCGTCCTTGAGGCCTTCGGCCATCGAGCGCGACACGATCACGCCCATCCTGTCGATGCCGGACGGCAGCAATGTCGAGGGCGCGACGACGCGTACCTGCGCGCCAAGCGCGTTCAGAAGCATGATGTTGGAGCGGGCGACGCGCGAATGCAGGATGTCGCCGCAGATCGCCACGATCAGCTTCGACAGCGGCCCCTTGGCGCGGCGGATGGTCAGCGCGTCGAGCAGCGCCTGCGTCGGGTGCTCGTGCGCTCCGTCGCCGGCATTGACCACCGAGCAGCCGACTTTCTGGGCAAGCAGGGCAGCCGCGCCAGCCGATTGGTGGCGGATGATCAGGATGTCGGGCCGCATAGCGTTGAGGGTCATCGCCGTATCGATTAGCGTCTCGCCCTTCTTCACCGAGGAGCTTGCCACCGACATGTTCATGACGTCGGCTCCGAGACGCTTGCCGGCGAGCTCGAAGGAGGATTGCGTGCGGGTCGATGCCTCGTAGAACAGGTTGATTTGGGTGCGGCCGCGCAGCGTCGAGGTCTTCTTTTCCGATTGCCGCGAGATCGCCACGGCCTGGTCCGCCCGATCAAGCAACAGCTCGATATCGGCGGGGGAAAGATCGCGGATGCCCAGAAGATGGCGGTGGGGGAAGAGCGGCAGGGACGAAGCGTCGGTCATCTCAAGGCGCTGCTATAGGGTGCGGTCCGGCCTGCCGCAAGCGCCAGCTTTGGATCGCGGGCGTTCTCCCCGGTATTTTCGTCGCGCGCCTTCCGTGGCTTGGGCTATAAGGCCCAGTGGCTTCGGATTCGCGACCGCGGGCTTGGAAATGGTAAGAACCTCTCGGCCAACTGAAGGATTGGGCAACTGAAGGATTGGGCGTGACCGACGAGGTGATCAACCAGCCGCCGCCATTGGCAGGCGGCAATGCGTGGCGGGGCGATCCGTTGCTCATCCAGCTGGCCGAGCGTTTTTCCGACCCCGTGCGCAAGGATCTCGATGGGCTTGGCCGGTTCGTGATGACGCAGGAAGCGCAGGAACTCGCCCGCCTCGCCAACACCGACACGCCGAAATTGCGCACCCATGACCGCCAGGGCCGCCGCCTCGATCTTGTCGAATATCATCCGGCCTATCATGCCTTGATGCGCCGCGCGATCGCCGGCGGCCTGCATTCTTCGGTATGGGAAAACGGAGATGCCGAGATCGGCCGCCGCCATCAGGTGAGGGCGGCACGCTTCTACCTGACCGCTGAGCTCGAGACGGGGCATCTTTGCCCCATCACCATGACCAGCGCCTCGCTGGCGGCCTTGATGGCAAGCCCGAAGCTTTTCCGCGAATGGGCGCCGCGCGTGACGACCCGTAAATACGACCAGGCGCAGAAGCCTCCCGTGCAGAAGACCGGGCTGACGCTCGGCATGGGCATGACCGAGAAGCAGGGGGGCACCGATGTGCGCGCCAACACCACCAGGGCGGAGCGCACGGGAAGCGGGTTCTACCGGTTGACCGGTCACAAATGGTTTATGTCAGCGCCGATGTCGGATGCCTTCCTGGTGCTCGGACAGGTTCCGGAGGGGCTGTCCTGCTTCCTCGTGCCGCGCATCCTGGGCGACGGTTCCGGCAACGGTTTCCGCTTCCAGCGGCTGAAGGACAAGCTCGGCAACCGCTCGAACGCCTCGTCGGAGGTGGAGTTTGTCAACGCGATCGGCGAGATGGTCGGCGACCCGGGCGCAGGCGTGAAGACGATCATGGACATGGTGACGCTGACCAGGCTCGACTGCGCGGTCGCTTCGTCGGCGCTGATGCGGGCGGGCCTGGCTGAGGCTGTTCATCACACGCGCCATCGCCAGGTGTTCGGCTCCAACCTGATTGACCAGCCGCTGATGCAGCGGGTTCTGGCCGACATGGCGCTCGACGTCGCCGCGGCCACGGCGCTGTCGTTCCGCCTGGCGCGCTCTTTCGACGAGGCGGCAAGCGATCGCGGCGAGGCGGCCTTTGCCCGAGCCATGACGCCGGTCGTCAAATACTGGGTCTGCAAGATCGCGCCGCAGCTGCTTTACGAGGCGATGGAATGCCTTGGTGGCAACGGCTATGTCGAGGAAGCGCCGCTTGCCCGCTATTACCGGGAGGCGCCGGTCAATGCGATCTGGGAGGGCTCTGGCAATGTCATGGCGCTCGACGTGCTGCGCGTGCTCGGCCGCGCGCCCGGCCTGTTCGAGGAGGTGCTGACCGGCATCGACCGCGATCTCGGCACCGGCGGGCGCGGCACCATCGGCGTGCTGAAGGCCGCCATGCAGGTCGCCGCGACCGACCAGGGCTCGGCGCGGCTGCTCACCGAACAGCTGGCGCTTTCGGCCGCCGCGGCGGAGCTGCGCAGGCTGGGGGCAGGGCGGATCGCCGACGCTTTCGTCGAAACGCGGCTCGGCGGCCAGTGGCGCACCACCTACGGCATGCTCGACTCGCGCCACGACGCGCGCATGATCATCGACACGCTCTATCCGCCGGTGACCTGATCCGCCTCTAAATCTCTAAATTAAGAGATTGAGCATCACGTCATCCGAAAACCGCTTCACGCCTTTTCGGCATCATGCCGTAGAGCGCATCGCGCCGAAACGGATTCGGGCGACGCGCTGTAAGTCGTTGTTGTGATGATGTCGTTGTCCCAGAACCGCTGCGCACTTCTTGGGCGACATGCATTAACGGCACATTGCCGGTCTGTGGACAGCTGTTAACCTTAACAAATGGTTTCCGTTGCGGCGAACCGTTGCAAAGCCCACTCTCAACTTTGCTGGAGTAGGGAAAGGTTAACCATGACCTCCCGAACTCCGCCAGCGGGAAACGTATGCGGCACGTGTTGAGCTCAGTTCTGGCCTTACATTGGGCGGTGGTTTTCGCCCTGCTAGCCTATGTCTGCATGGACGGCAGCCGCGGCATAGCGACGGCTCTCGGCGTGCTTGGCCTCTCCGTCCGGGGCAACCGGTTTCCGCAGTTTGAAAATGCGGCCGTGGTCGCGCCGCTTTCGATCGCGTTGTTGATCGTCGCGGTGTTGTTCTGCTGGGCCTTCGTCGAAACGCTGCTGAACGCGGCGGCAAGGCCGGACGCGGGCGAGAGCGTGGCGCGGATCGCCTTCATCTCGGCATCTTTCCTGCTTTCGCTGATCCTCATCGGCGGCGTGGCGCAAGGCATAGACGGCCTGTTCATGATCGTCGCCATCCAGATGACGGCGCTGCTTGCCTCCTATATCGCCGTGCTGGCTGAACGCCGCTCCACCTTTGCAGCAATGCACTTGCCCGAGGGTGATATCCGCGCCGCCTCGCGCATGGCGATGGGAGCCGCGCACAGTTCGCTTCTTTCCCGCATATCCGGCCGCCCGGAAAACAAGCCTGGAGGCAGGCGCTGATGCGCACGATATTCACGCTCTGGGCTGCTCCGATGGCCATTTTTTGGGGATGGTTCTTCCTGTCGGCCAACGACATGAATTTCGGCTATGCGATGCTGAGCCGACAGGTGCACGATTTCGCTTTCCAGCTCTACGGCCAGATGCTCGGCGTCGATCCGGCGATCATTCCGGGCATGGTGGCGCGGACCTGCATTTTCGACTTTTTTCTGCTCATGGGACTTTGGGCCTTCCGCCGCCGGCGCAACATCGCCGAATGGATCAGGCAGCGCCGGCACGGCGATATCAGCCCCGATCGGCTCGGCCAAGCGACTGAAGCCGGTCCAACGCTCCCTGCAGAATAAAGGCGGCGGCCGCCGAATCGATCTTGCCGGCGCGCTTCTTGCGCGAGAAATCCATCTCGATCAGTGTCCGTTCCGCAGCGACGGTCGACAGCCTCTCGTCCCAAAGCACGAAGGGCAGGTCGGAAAGCGGCGCCATGTTGCGGACGAAGGCGCGGGATTTTTGCGCACGAGGCCCTTCCGTGCCGTCCATGTTGACCGGGAGGCCGAGCACGACGGCGCCGACATTGTCCTTGTCGAGCTGAGCGAGCAGTTGGGCGGCATCCAGCGAAAATTTCTTGCGCAGGATCACCGGGCGCGGATGGGCGAAGGACAGCCCGCGATCGGAGACCGCCATGCCGATCGTCTTGTCACCGAGATCGAGCCCAGCGAGCGTCTTGCCGCCGGCAAGCCGCGCCGGCAGTTCCTCGATTGAAATAATGCCCAACGGCTTCCTCTGATATCCAGGCGTCACATCCTTTTGACGTGTAGGAGGAGGGCGCCACTTTCAATTTGCGACTAGCGTTCTATCTTCCGGCAACGGAGAAATCGAGGAAAGCGTTCATGAAACTGACCTGGTACGGACATTCGGCATTCCGCGTCGAGACCAAGGCCGCCACCATTCTCATCGACCCCTATCTGGTCGGCAATCCGTCCTGGACGGGCGGCTGGGAAGGGCCGGCGGAAGGCGTGACCCATGTTCTCCTGACTCATGGCCACAACGACCATGTCAGCGGCGCGGTCGAAGTGCTGAAGAAAACCGGCGCCATGCTGGTCGCCAATTTCGAGATCTGCATGTACCTCGTCGGCCAGGGCGTCAGCGGCGACAAGATCAATCCGGGCAATATCGGCGGCACCGTCGATTGCGGCCCTTTCACCACGACCTTCGTCCAGGCGCTGCACTCGTCCTCCTTCGGCGGCGAAGCCGGCACGAACACCTATCTCGGCAATCCGGGCGGGCTTGTCCTGCACTTCCCTGAGGACAAGACGCTCTACCACATGGGCGACACCGACATCTTCTCCGACATGGGGCTGATCAACGAATTGCACGAACCGAAGATCGGCATCGTGCCGATCGGCGACCGCTTCACCATGGGCGGCGCTGTGGCGGCCCTTGCCTGCCGCCGCTTCTTCGGCTTCGATACGGTCGTTCCCTGCCATTTCGGCACCTTCTCGATGATCGACCAGACCGCCGACAAGTTCGTCGCCGGCATGGAAGGCTCGGGCGTAAACGTGACGCTGCCGGACATCGGCAAGGCGATCACGATCTAGGTTTCTCTGCGTCGGAAGAGATCTGCTCGCAAGCCAGAAAAAGATACGCTGCAGACAGGCCGGCAAACCGTGGCAGCCACTATCACTGCGAGGGCGTGGCATTGCCGCGTAAGCGCCCGGGGAGCGACCGCGTGGCGATCGAACCGGCATGATCCGTGTTGCACGCTGAGCGCCGCGCCGCTATAGCCCGAACTGGTTTTCCCGAGGCGATAGAACATGTCCGTTGATCTTCAGACCGTGAAGCGCGTCGCGCACCTTGCCCGTATAGCGGTGAGCGAGGAGGACGCCGAGCGCATGACCGGCGAATTGAACGCCATCCTCGGCTTCGTCGAGCAATTGAACGAGGTCGATGTTTCGGGCGTCGAGCCGATGACCTCGGTCACGCCGATGGAGATGAAGAAGCGCCTGGATGCCGTCACCGACGGCAACAAGGCCGCCGACATCGTCGCCAACGCGCCGGCGACGGACGAGAATTTCTTCCTCGTTCCGAAGGTGGTGGAGTAGAGCGTGGCTGTCGAGATCGCCGTCGAGACGCCTTTGCAGGACGACGTGCGCGCGTTGGTCGCCGAACTCAACGCCGCGCTGCTCGAACTGACGCCGCCCGAGCACTGCTATCATCTCACCGTCGAGCAGATGGCCGACGAGGATACGACGGTGTTCATCGCTCGCGACAACGGCCTTGCTGTCGGCTGCGGCGCGCTCAAGCGCCATGACGATACGGTCGGCGAGGTCAAGCGTATGTACACGCGGCCTTCGCATCGCGGCCGCAAGATCGGCGCCGAGATTGTCGCACGTGTCGAGGCGCTTGCCCGGCAGGAAGGGCTGAAGCGCCTGGTCCTTGAAACCGGCGATCGGCACCCCGCCGCCTGGACCGTCTATGAGCGCGCCGGATTCTCGCGTTGCGGACCGGTGCTGGATTATCCCGATTCCGAGTGGTCGGTGTTTTACGAAAAGAGCCTTGCCTGATGAGCGATCTCACACATCTCACCATTTCCGAGGCCCGCGCCAAGCTGCGCGGCAAGGAGATCACCGCGGCCGAGATCACCGAGGCCTATCTCGCGGCGATCGATCGCGCCAATCCGGTGCTCAATGCCTATGTGACTGTGACCGCCGACAAGGCGCGCGACATGGCCAAGGCTTCCGATGCCAGGTTGGCCATGGGCGAGGGCGGCGCGCTGGAAGGCATTCCGCTCGGCATCAAGGACCTGTTCGCCACCGAAGGCATCCACACCCAGGCCTGCAGCCACGTGCTGGACGGCTTCAAGCCGCGCTACGAGTCGACCGTGACCAGCAATCTGTGGGCCGACGGCGCCGTCATGCTCGGCAAGCTCAACATGGACGAGTTCGCCATGGGCTCGTCCAACGAGACCTCCTATTACGGCCCGGTGATCAATCCGTGGCGTCGCTCGCGTATCGATACGGTCGTCATGCCGACGACCCATCAGGGCGATGGCGGCTTTGTGTCCGCCGGCGGCACGAAGACGGCGCGGACCTTGGACAACGCCCAGCTGGTGCCGGGCGGCTCGTCGGGCGGGTCGGCTTCGTCGGTGGCCGCCTTCCTTTGCGCCGGCGCCACCGCAACCGATACCGGCGGCTCGATCCGCCAGCCAGCCGCCTTGACCGGCACGGTCGGCATCAAGCCGACTTACGGGCGCTGCTCGCGCTGGGGCATCGTCGCCTTCGCTTCCTCGCTCGACCAGGCCGGGCCGATCGCGCGCGATGTGCGCGACGCCGCGATCCTGCTGAAGTCGATGGCCTCCGTCGACCCGAAGGACACGACCTCGGTCGACCGTCCGGTGCCGGACTATGAGGCGGCGATCGGCAAGCCGATCAAGGGCATGAAGGTCGGCATTCCGAAGGAGTATCGTGTCGACGGCATGCCGGAAGACATCGAGGCGCTCTGGCAGAAAGGCATCGCATGGCTGAAGGACGCCGGCGCGGAAATCGTCGACATCTCGCTACCGCACACCAAATACGCCTTGCCGGCCTACTATATCGTGGCTCCTGCCGAAGCTTCGTCAAACCTCGCCCGCTATGACGGCGTGCGCTACGGCCTGCGCGTGCCCGGCAAGGACATCGTCGACATGTATGAGAAGACCCGCGCCGCCGGTTTCGGCCGCGAGGTCAAGCGCCGCATCATGATCGGCACCTATGTGCTGTCGGCGGGCTATTACGACGCCTACTATCTGCAGGCGCAGAAGGTGCGCACGCTGATCAAGCGCGACTTCGAGAACGTCTTTGCCGCCGGCGTCGATGTGATCCTGACGCCAGCGACGCCGTCGGCCGCCTTCGGCATCGCCGACGAGGACATGGCCTCCGATCCGGTCAAGATGTATCTCAATGACATCTTCACCGTGACGGTGAACATGGCCGGCCTTCCCGGCATTTCGGTGCCGGCCGGCCTCGACGGCAAGGGCCTGCCGCTCGGCCTGCAGCTGATCGGCCGCCCGTTCGACGAGGAAACGCTGTTCCAGACGGCCAACATCATCGAGCAGGCCGCGGGCAGGTTCCAGCCGGGGAAGTGGTGGTAGCGTTGCCCCTCATCTGACAAGGGGCGATGCATGTTCTACTATCTTTCCAAGATTCTCTGGTTCTTCATCCAACCGATCAACCTGGCGATCTTCCTGCTGTTCGCCGGCCTTTTGGCCGCGCTGTTTGGGCGCCGGCGGCTGGCGGCGACGGGCAGCGTGCTCGGCATCGCGATCCTGGTCCTTTCGGCCTGGACGTCGGTCGGCGCGATGATGCTCACTCCGCTCGAAGAGCGCTTTCCCAAGCCGCCATTGCCCGAGAAGGTCGACGGCATCGTCGTGCTAGGCGGCGGCTTCGAGGGCGCCATCAATCTGGCGCGCGGCGGTTACGAGCTGAACAGCAGCGGCGACCGCATGGTGGAGACAGCGATCCTTGCGAGGCGCTTTCCGCAAGCGAAGGTCGTCGTATCGGGCGGCAACGGCTCGCTTTTTCTCGACGGCGAGGGCGACGCCGATACGGCGCCGCGGCTGCTCGGCGCCTTAGGCGTTTCCGCCGATCGCCTGATCCTAGAGGATAAATCCCGCAACACTTACGAGAATGCGGTGTTCTCGCGAAAACTGGTCGAGCCGAAGCCGGGCGAGACCTGGCTGCTGGTAACCTCGGCTTTCCACATGCCGCGCGCCAAGGCGCTGTTCGACAAGGCGGGTTTTACGACCGTTCCGTGGCCGGTCGACTATCGCACCTCGGGCAGGGAAGGCGTCGGCCTCTACCGCGACAATCCGGTCGATTCGATGCAGGCAACCACCATCGCAGTGCGCGAGTGGATCGGGCTTTTCGCCTACCGGCTGTCCGGCAAGATCGATCAGTTCTTTCCCGGGCCGGGCGGCTGACCGAGCACGGCTTGCCGCGCCGCCGAGAAGAACTGGCGGCGCACCAGCACGGCCAGAAGCACCAGCGTCGATATCACGAAGACCACCGGGTCGACGAACCAGCCGAGATAGCCGATCGAGAAGAAGACGGCGCGCAGTCCGGAGTTGAAGTGCTTGCCGGCAAGCACATTCATGCGCGTCGCCCGCCACACCGCCGTTTCGCTGACCGGGTTGCGCGAAGCCGGGCCATGCGGAGTCGGCACCGCGCCGATCAGGATCGAGCAATAGTTGAACAGGCGGTAAGCCCAGCCGAATTTGAAGAAGGCGAAGGCCAGGACAAGCACCAGGCCGAACACCTTGGTCTGGAAGGCTTCGCGTGACGAGGCCGCGCCGAAGGGCAGGTCGGCCAGAACCTCAAGCACCCGGTCAGAGGCGCCGAGCAGGGCAAAGCAGCCGCCGAGCGCGATCAGAGAAGAAGAAGCGAAGAAGGCGGTGCCTTGCTGCAGGCCGCCCATGATGGCGGTGTCAACGATGCGGATTTCACGCTCGGCCATATTGCGCATCCAGGCCTCGCGCTGGGCATTCATCGCCGTGGTCAGCGACATGCGACGGACCAGCTTGCCGTCCGAGGCGAGCGTGTGCGCAACCCAGACGACCAGGAAGAAAGCCAGCGCCGCCAGATCGGC
The DNA here is from genome assembly GCF_006439475.1 of Mesorhizobium sp. B2-8-9. Lineage (NCBI taxonomy): Bacteria > Pseudomonadati > Pseudomonadota > Alphaproteobacteria > Hyphomicrobiales > Phyllobacteriaceae > Mesorhizobium > Mesorhizobium sp. B2-8-9. The sequence goes on from NZ_VFTQ01000006.1 coordinate 119,951, forward strand.
CGCCGAAAGATGAAGTGAATCGCCCATCCAGTGCTTTTAACACAAGGGGTGCCGGCACTTCGACAGGCGGCAAGCGATGTCGCTGGCGGAGCAAACAAGGTCGGCAGCCGCCGCGCCGCGCCATGCAAAACAGCGGAAACATCCTGGGAATTCCTATATGTAAGCTTTGAGCGGTCCTCAGGAGACGACGCCCCAGTGTTCCTTTCGGTTTTCGACCTGTTCAAGATCGGCATTGGCCCATCGAGCTCGCACACGATGGGGCCGATGACGGCCGCGCGTCGCTTTCTCGACGAGATCCTGGCCGGCGACTGGCCCCGGCCCGCCGGCGTCAAGGTTGACCGCATCGGCGCCAGCCTGCACGGCTCGCTTGCCTATACCGGCATCGGCCACGGCTCCGACCGCGCCGTCATCCTCGGCCTGGCCGGCCAGACACCGCAGACGGTCGATCCCGACGAAGCCGACGGCATCGTCGCCCGCATAAGCGCGGAGAAGCGGATTTCGCCGCCTGGGCATCCGACATACCACTTCGATCCCGCCAAGGACCTCGTGCTCGACCGCAAGACGCCGCTGGCCGGCCATGCCAACGGCATGGCCTTCTATGCCTATGATGCGTCCGACCGGCTGCTGCTCAAGCGCATCTATTATTCGATCGGCGGCGGCTTCGTCGTCTCCGAGGAAGAGCTGCAGCGCATGAAGACCAAGGGCTCGGTGACGACCGAAGGCAAGAAAGTACCGTACCCCTTCAAGAACGCCGCCGAAATGCTGGCGATGGCGGCCAAGAGCGGGCTTTCGATCGCCGAGATGAAGCGCGCCAACGAGGAAAAGCATATGCCGCGCGAGGAGCTCGACGAAGGCCTCGACGCGATCTGGGGCGCGATGAAGGGCTGCATCGATCGCGGCTTGTCGCAAGACGGCATAATGCCGGGTGGGTTGAAGGTGCGCCGCCGCGCGCGGCAGCTGCACGACAAATTGCAGGAACAGTGGCAGCAGAACCGGCCAAATCCGTTGCTCGCCAATGATTGGCTGTCGATCTACGCCATGGCTGTCAACGAGGAGAACGCCGCCGGCGGTCGCGTGGTGACCGCCCCGACCAATGGCGCTGCCGGCACGCTGCCTGCGGTGCTGCGCTACTGGCTGCATTTCCATCCCGAAGCCGACCAGCCGAGCATCCGCGATTTCCTGCTGACGGCCGCCGCCGTCGGCGGCATCATCAAGTCCAATGCCTCGATCTCGGGCGCCGAAGTCGGTTGCCAGGGCGAGGTGGGTTCCGCTTCGGCGATGGCCGCCGCCGGGCTGTGCGCCGTCATGGGCGGCACGCCCGAGCAGGTGGAGAACGCCGCCGAGATCGCGCTCGAGCATCATCTCGGCATGACATGCGATCCTGTCGGAGGCCTGGTGCAGGTGCCCTGCATCGAGCGCAATGCGCTGGGGGCGGTGAAGGCAGTGACGGCGGCCTCCTTGGCCATCAAGGGCGACGGCACGCATTTCGTGCCGCTCGATGCCGCGATCGAGACCATGCGCCAGACCGGCCTCGACATGAACGAGAAATACAAGGAAACCAGCCTCGGCGGCCTCGCGGTCAATGTGGTGGAGTGCTGAGGTCTTATCGAGACCCCAGGCTGGCCCTGTGGAGAAGTCGCTCAAGGCGTTGACGCGTCAATCCTTGCGGCTAAATCTTGGGGCATGTCACTCAATCTCATCAAACTGTGCGTCGGTTGCGACAGCGTCGAGGACCTCGAAGAGTGGATCGCCTTCCGCCTCGACGAGCGGCGCCGTGCGGGCGAGCCGGCCGAGCACTGGCACACCACCCGCATGGTGCCGACGCGCGGCGATGAGATCACCGACGGCGGCTCGCTCTATTGGGTGATCAAGGGCAGCGTGCAGTGCCGGCAACTGATCACCGAGATCCGGCCCTTCGTCGACGGCGAGGGCATCGGCCGTTGTCATCTGGTGCTCGACCCTGAGGTGGTGCGCACCGACTGGCAGCCGCGCCGCGCCTTCCAGGGCTGGCGTTATCTGAAGCCCGCCGATGCGCCGGCCGATCTCGGCAAGGGCAGGGCGGCACTCGCCGAAATGCCGCCGAAGCTCAGGCTCGAACTCGCCGAGCTCGGCCTGCTGTAGCGCCGCGCCGGCCGGCAAACCCGCCGCTGGCCCTTCGGCTCGTCCGATGTGGGACTTGCAAGCGCCGGACCTTGGTCCCATCCTATTTGTTATGCTCGGTCATCCGTATGGCGGTGCTAATCGATGGGTGTGATCCTCGCTTTGGCAGCGGTGCTTGTGGTGCTTTTCGGCGCCGCCATGCTCTTTGTGCGCGCTGATCCCGCAAGGATGGCCGATAGTCTGAGATCGCTTGGACCGGCTTTTCTGGGACTGGTCGGGGCGCCCATGCTGGTCTTCGGCCGCAGCCTTATCGGCGGACTGCTTTTGCTCGCGGCGCTGGCCTGGATCGGCTGGATACGCACGAGGCGGCCTCCGGCGCGCGCCGCCGCTTCCAAACATTCGACGGTGCGCACTGCCGCGCTCGAAATGGACCTCGACCACGACAGCGGAAAGCTCGAAGGGCTTGTCCTGGCCGGGCGTTATGAAGGCAAGATGCTGGGCGCAATGGGGCTGACGGACCTGCGCCAGCTTCACGGCGAGCTCAGCCCGGACATGGAGAGCCGCCAGCTCCTAGAGACGTATCTTGACGGCCGTTTTCCCGTCTGGCGCAAGGACGCGCAGCCGCACGGTGGCGAAGGGCTGGGTGTTGCGCCAGGTGCGGGCTCCATGACTAAGGAGGAGGCCTACAAGGTCCTTGGTCTTGAAGCGGGGGCTGCCGCGGCGGATATCCGCAAGGCGCACCGCCGCCTGATGCAGCGCCTGAACGCCGATGTCGGCGGCACGTCTGTCCTGGCGGCGCGGATCAATGAAGCCAAGGACGTCCTGCTCTCCAATCACGATTAGTCTCCTTCGACGCGGGTACTTTCCCGGAGATTTCAACAGCCGCCTATTGCTCGACGGCGTAGCACGAGATTTTCTTGCGCTTCAGGGCGTCGCAGGCCTTCCAGGCGGCGTCCTTCGAGCCGAAGCCGCCGAAACGGGCGCGGTAGTAGGTGGTGCCGTCCTTGTCGAAAGCGACCGTGAAGCCCGATGCGTCCGCCAGGACCCTCGGCGCCTGCTTGCTCGTCTTTTCGAGCAGCGCCTGGGCTCCGGTTTTCGTCGGCGACGATGCAACCTGAACGACCCAGCCGGAGGGCACTGACGACGTCTTGACCGGATCGATCGCCGGTGCTGCGGGCGATGGGTCGGCATAAGCGGTGACGACCTGGGCCGAGGCTTCCTCGGTTTTGGCGGGCGGCGCCATCGCGGCCACGGCAACCGTCTTCACCTTCTTGATCTGGATCACCGGTTTCGTCTCTTCGGCGACCTGCTGGCTGTCGTCCTGGACGTCATCGTCGGCTGAGGCGACGACAGCGTCATCCGTAGCCGGCTTGGCGTCCGGAGTCGGCGCGTCATGCTTGGGCAAAAAGACCTTGGCCAAGGTCTTGATCGGATTGTCGTTGCCCTTGGCGATGAGATCGCCGCCGCCGCGCGTCGAGGCGCGCGGCAGATAGGTGTTGATCAGCGCGGCCATCTGGTTGTCGCGGCTGCGGCCGGAAGCGCCGCCCATCACCACGGCGACGAGGCGACGGTCGCCATCGGCAACGGAGGAGACGAGGTTGTAGCCTGACGCGCGGGTGTAGCCGGTCTTGATGCCGTCGACGCCCTTGATGCGGCCGAGCAGACGGTTATGGCCGTTGATGCGCTGACGGCCATATAGAAACGAGCGCTGCGAGAAATAACCGTAATATTGCGGATAATGCTCGCGGAGCGCGATGCCCAGCATCGCCATGTCGCGAGCCGTGGTGAACTGGCCGGGGTCGGGTAGGCCGTTGGCGTTGCGGAAGACGGTGCCGTTCATGCCTAGCTGGCGCGCCTTGGCCGTCATCATGCGGGCGAAATTGTCTTCGCTGCCGCCAAGCATCTCGCCAAGCGCGGTCGCCGAGTCGTTGGCTGATTTCGTCACGATCGACAGGATCGCGGTCTCGACCGGAACCGAGCCGCCGGCGCGCACTCCGAGCTTGGTCGGCGCCTCGGCGGCGGCATGAGCGGAAAACGGAACCGGGGTGTTCTTGCTGATCCTGCCCTTCGCCAGCGCTTCGAAGGTGAGGTAGAGCGTCATCATCTTGGTAAGCGAGGCGGGATAGCGCCGGCCATTGGCGTCAGCGGAGTAGAGCACCTTGCCGGTCTTGGCGTCCACGACGATGGCCGAGGCTCTTGCTGCCATTGCTGACGCTACGTCGGCGACGACAACCGTCATCGCGAGCGCGGCGATCATAATTGCCCTGAGGGAGAAAGATTTGGAGACTAGCCCCGACAACGCCTGACGCACCGTTACTTACCCTGAATTTTCGTTGCCCCGGAGGCGGCAAAGGGAGTGCCGGCCTCACTTCCAGTCAAGCTATCGCGCCCAGCGTTACCAATCCGTTTATGGTAACCGCCGCGTTCACCATTTTTCGGCAAATCGAGCTTCTCTTTAATCGAATTTTACCGGCTGCCGGCGCTGGACCCCCTGCATATCAAGGGATTCTTGACTTTTGTGCATCGCACAATATATTGAGGTGCATTGCACAAGGGCGCCCGGGGCAAAAAGGGCGTTTCAACCAAAGGGAAGTATGAAATGACCCAGACCTATGAGGACTTCACGAAATACGGCAAGGAATTTGCCGACACCGGGCTGAAGAGCTTCGCCTCGCTCACCAAGGGCGCGCAGGCGATCGCCACTGAAGCCGGCGAATACACCAAGAAGAGCTTCGAAGCCGGCACCGCCGCCTTCGAGAAGCTGTTCGCGGCCAAGTCGATCGAGAAGGCCGTCGAGATCCAGGCCGATTACGCCAAGCAGAGCTATGAGAGCTTCGTGGCCGAGGCCAGCAAGATCGGCAATCTCTATGCCGAGCTCGCCAAGGAAGCGTACAAGCCCTTCGAATCGGTGGTCGCCAAGGCGAAGTAATTTCGCCCGATCACGCCGGACACGGCCAGCGGGCCAATCAAAAGGACCCGGTCGCGGAAACGCGGCCGGGTTTTTTCATGCGTGATCGCAACCTGACGCACCTTGCCGCATTCACGATTGAGAAATTCGCTGCAGTTTGCCCACCTAGCCATATTGTCAGCTAAACAGAAGGGCTTAAAATCGTCCATCGAGAACCTACATGTTGAACTCGCATGAGGATTCGAAAAGGCTGGACTACGTGACGATCGGTTTGACTGCCACGGCAGGCGTGGTGCGAATGCAAAGTGACGGAGACCGCAACGATCCCGGTCGCGGCACCGCTGTCATCACGCGCACCAAAACCAAGACCAAGAAGCCCAGTCTCTACCGGGTCCTCATTCTGAACGACGACTACACCCCGATGGAGTTCGTCGTTCACGTCCTGGAACGATTTTTCCAAAAGGACCGCGAAGCCGCCACACGCATCATGCTTCATGTTCACAATCATGGAGTGGGCGAGTGCGGCATCTACACATTCGAGGTGGCCGAGACCAAAGTGTCCCAGGTCATGGATTTCGCCCGACAGAATCAGCATCCGCTGCAATGCGTGATGGAGAAGAAGTGAGGTAACATGCCGGCTTTCTCCCAAGGCCTGGAAAAGGCGCTACATCAGGCGCTGACATTCGCCAACGAGCGGCATCATGAGTATGCGACGCTCGAACATTTGCTGCTCGCGTTGATCGACGATACCGAGGCCGCCGCCGTCATGCGCGCCTGCAACGTCGATCTCGACGAGCTCAAGCACACCGTTCTCACCTATATCGACACCGAGCTCGACAACCTCGTCACCGGTTATGACGAGGATTCGAAGCCGACGGCAGGTTTCCAGCGCGTCATTCAGCGCGCCGTGATCCATGTGCAATCGTCCGGCCGCGAGGAAGTGTCCGGCGCCAACGTGCTCGTCGCCATCTTCGCCGAGCGCGAGAGCCATGCCGCCTATTTCCTGCAGGAACAGCAGATGACCCGCTACGACGCGGTCAATTACATCTCGCATGGCATTGCCAAGCGCCCGGGCGCTTCGGAATCGCGCACGCCGCGCGGCGCCGAGGACGAGCAGGGCGGCCAGAACGGTGCCGAGCCGCAGGAAGAGGGTGGCAAGAAGAAGCAGCAGGACGCGCTGACGGCCTACTGCGTCAATCTCAACAACAAGGCGCGCGCCGGCAAGATCGATCCGCTGATCGGTCGCGACAGCGAGATCAACCGCACCATCCAGGTGCTGTGCCGCCGTTCCAAGAACAACCCGCTCTATGTCGGCGATCCGGGGGTCGGCAAGACGGCGATCGCCGAAGGTCTCGCCAAGCGCATCGTCGAAGGCGATGTGCCGGAAGTGCTGCAGGACGCCACCATCTTCGCGCTCGACATGGGCACGCTGTTGGCCGGCACCCGCTATCGCGGCGACTTCGAGGAGCGACTGAAGCAAGTCGTCAAGGAGCTCGAGGACTATCCGGGCGCGGTGCTGTTCATCGACGAGATCCACACGGTGATCGGGGCCGGCGCCACCTCGGGCGGCGCCATGGATGCATCGAACCTTCTGAAACCGGCGCTGTCGTCCGGCGCCATCCGCTGCATCGGCTCGACCACCTACAAGGAGTTCCGCCAGTTCTTCGAGAAGGACCGCGCGCTGGTGCGGCGCTTCCAGAAGATCGATGTCAACGAGCCGACCATCGAGGACGCCATCGAGATCATGAAGGGCCTGAAGCCCTATTTCGAGGAGTTCCACAAGGTCCGCTACACGAGCGAAGCGATCAAGGCCTCGGTCGAGCTGTCGGCGCGCTACATCAACGACCGCAAGCTGCCGGACAAGGCGATTGACGTGATCGACGAAACCGGCGCCTCGCAGATGCTGGTGCCGGAAGCCAAGCGCAAGAAGACGATCGGCATCAAGGAGATCGAGGCGACGATCGCCACTATGGCGCGCATCCCGCCGAAGACGGTATCGGCGGATGATGAGAAGGTGCTGCAGGGGCTCGATATCGAGCTGAAGCGCGTCGTATACGGCCAGGATACGGCCATCACGGCGCTGACCTCGGCGATCAAGCTGGCGCGCGCCGGCCTGCGCGAACCGGAGAAGCCGATCGGCTCCTACCTGTTCTCAGGCCCGACCGGCGTCGGCAAGACGGAAGTCGCCAAGCAACTTGCCGCCTCGCTCGGCGTCGAGCTGATCCGGTTCGACATGTCGGAATACATGGAACGCCACACCGTCTCGCGGCTGATCGGCGCGCCTCCCGGCTATGTCGGCTTCGACCAGGGCGGCCTGCTCACCGACGGCGTCGACCAGCATCCGCATTGCGTGCTGTTGCTCGATGAGGTCGAAAAGGCGCATCCGGACCTGTTCAACATCCTGTTGCAGGTGATGGACCACGGCAAACTGACGGATCACAACGGCAAGCAGATCGACTTCCGCAACGTGATCTTGATCATGACCACCAATGCGGGCGCCTCGGACGCGCAGCGTGCGGCGATCGGCTTCGGCTCGACCAAGCGCGAGGGCGACGACGTCGAGGCGATCAACCGGCTCTTCACGCCGGAGTTCCGCAACCGCCTGGACGCGATCATCCCGTTCGGTTCGCTGCCGGTGCCGGTTATCCATCAGGTGGTGCAGAAGTTCGTCATGCAGCTCGAGGCGCAGCTCTCCGAGCGGGGCGTCACCTTCGACCTGTCGCCGGATGCGATCGCCTGGCTGGCCGACAAGGGCTATGACGAGCGCATGGGCGCGCGTCCGCTCGGCCGAGTCATCCAGGAGCACATCAAGAAGCCCCTGGCCGACGAGGTGCTGTTCGGCAAGCTCAAGAAGGGCGGCACGGTGCGCGTGACCGTCGAGAAGAAGGAAACCGGCGAGTCCGGCCTGAAACTCGAATCGCTCGCCGACGAGTCGCCCGTGCAGCCGAAGAAGGAAGAGCCGGAAGACGCGCCGAAGCCGAAAAAGGCGGTGGCCAAGAAGCCGGCGCCCAAGAAGGCCGTAGCGCAGAAGCCGGAGCCGAAAGGCAAGGACGGCAACAAGCGCAGCCTTGTGCCGCAACTGCCGCGCAAGGGCTGATAGGCCCTCATCCTCAATTGCAGAAAAGCCCCGGCGACGGGGCTTTTTTGTTGCGAGGAAAAACGGGGAAATCGACCGGATTGCCCTCAACGGTGTGCGTGGCCGATATTCGCCAACCGCCAACAGATTTTCCTGGATCAATGAAAAGGCGATGCACCGCTTTCGGTGCGGTCGCATCCTATGGCCGCGCATGCTATGGCCGGCACATGTCGACTTGGACCTCGGACGCCACAGCGCCTCGTTCCACCTGGTTTCTGCGTGGTGTCCGCGCGGCCTTTTCTCTGCCTGGCCTGATCCTCGTCAGCTCGTTCATTGGCTTTGCCGCCTTGGCTAAAGACGCCGGGGTCACGGCGGTACAGGCCGCTTTCATGACCGGCACGGTGTGGGCGCTGCCATCCATGGTCGTGCTGGTGGGCGCGATTGCGTCGGGAGCGGCGCTGCCGGCGGCGATGTTCGCCGTCACGTTGTCCGCCATACGTCTGATGCCGATGGTGATGGCGCTAGCACCCGAGATGCGCACCGGGAAAACCCGGCAATGGGTGCTCTATCTCCTGGCGCATTTCGTGGCCGTGACCTCCTGGGTGCTGGCCATGGAGCGCCTCAAGCGCGTCCCGCCTCATATGCGTACGACTTACTATGCCGGCCTCGGCGGCACGCTGGTGACGACGAATATCACCGTCGTGACCGTCGTCTATGCAGTGGCGGATGCGCTGCCGTCCGCCATTTCGGCGGCGTTGCTGATGTTGACGCCGATGTATTTCCTGACCTCTTTGTGGGGGTCCGCACGCGAACGGGCAGGGCATGTGGCAATGGTCCTGGGCCTCGTCCTCGGACCGGTCTTCCACATGGTGTTGCCGCAGATCGATTTGCTGGTTGCGGGACTGATCGGCGGCACGGCCGCCTATGGCTTGCGATTGTGGCGGCTCAAGGCGCGCGCGGCGTGAGTTACTTTTCCAGCGGCGCCTGGTGGTGGCCATACATGTTCATTCTCGTCGCCGGTTTCGCCGCGACGGATATCTGGCGCTTCCTCGGTGTCTATCTTGGCGGCAAGCTTTCCGATGATTCAGACCTGTTGGTACTGGTTCGCACCATGGCGACGGCGCTCGTTGCCGCCGTCATCGGCAACCTGATTGTCTTTCCAGGCGGCGCGCTTGCGCACACTTCGTTTGGCTTGAGGATAGCGGCGGCGGCCCTGGGTTTCGTCGCCTATCTGGCGTCGGGAAAGCGCATGGTCGTCGGCATCGCCACAGCCGAGTTTCTGCTGCTGGCGGGACTTTATCTGAACTTTTGATTTCGTCCCATCTCAGCCCCCCAGCGCCGCCCGGATCTTGTCGGCGTTCTCGGCCAGCACCTCCGGCTTCTCCATCTGCCCGGAATGCGGCTTCAGCGGCACGCCTTCGAAACGCGGCACGACGTGGACATGGAGATGATAGACGGTCTGCCCGGAAGCCGGCTCGTTGAACTGCATGATGGTGACGCCGTCGGCGTTGAAGGCTTTCTTCACCGCGACCGCAACTTGCTGCACGACGCCGAACAATGGCCCGAACGTCGCCGGATCGGCGTCGAGGATGTTGCGCGACGGCGCCTTGGGCACCACCAGCGTGTGGCCCGTGCCTTGCGGCATCACATCCATGAAGGCGACGACAGCATCGTCCTCGTAGACGCGATGCGAGGGAATTTCACCGCGCAGGATTTTGGCGAAGATGTTGCCGGGATCATAGGCTTCGGCCATGGGGGACACTCCCGATTGCATTCGCGTCCGGTGTAGCGAAGCCGCCGACGGGCGGCAAGGCGCTCAGGCGAGATCGACCGCCAAGCCGCCTTTTCGCTGCCCAGGATTATTCGCCGAGGTCCTTGCGGAAGGGCGTGTGCTCTTCGAGATATTCGCCCATGCGCTCGACCTCGCGCCGCTCGCGCCTGAGATAGTCGGCGACGGCGTTGCGCAAGCCGGGATGCGAAATGTAGTGCGCGGAATGCATGGTTACCGGTCGATAGCCGCGTGCCAGCTTGTGCTCGCCCTGCGCGCCGGCCTCCACCACCTTGAGCTTGCGCTCGATGGCGAAATCGATCGCCTGATGGTAGCAGACCTCGAAATGCAGGAAGGGATGGTCCTCGATGCAGCCCCAGTTGCGGCCATAGAGCGCGTCGGACCCGATGAAGTTGATGGCGCCGGCAACGTAGCGGCCGTTGCGCTTGGCCATCACCAGAAGAATGTCGTCGGCCATGCGCTCGCCGATCAGCGAGAAGAACTGCCGGTTGAGGTAGGGCCGGCCCCATTTGCGGCCGCCGGTATCCATGTAGAAGGCGAAGAAATCGTCCCAGGCGCTTTCGGTGATGTCCTTGCCGGTCAGCCAGTCGATCGAGATGCCGTCGACCAGCGCCTCGCGGCGCTCCTTCTTCATCGCCTTGCGTTTGCGCGAGGCAAGCGTGGCGAGGAAGTCGTCATAGGTCGAAAAGCCGTCGTTGAAGAAATGGAACTGCTGGTCGGTGCGATGCAGGAAGCCCGCAGCTTCCAGCGTCGCGACGTCGGTCTCGGTGGCGAAGGTAACATGCGCGGAAGAGACGCCGAGCTTGTCGGTGACGAGCTTCAGGCCTTCCGCCAATCCGGCCTTCACGGCGCCCGCGTTCTCGCCTTTGCCGACCAGCAGGCGAGGGCCGGTGACCGGCGTGAACGGCACCGAGCATTGCAGCTTGGGATAATAGCGGCCGCCGGCGCGCTCGAAGGCGTCGGACCAGCCATGGTCGAAGATATATTCACCCTGGCTGTGCGACTTGAGATAACAAGGGACGGCGCCGAGAAGCCTGCCTTGCGCGGTTTCCAGCCGCAGGTGATGGCCCTGCCAGCCGGTGCGCCGGACAGCGCAGCCCGAGTCTTCCAAAGCGCTTAGAAAAGCGAATGAAACCAGCGGGTTGTAGCCGTTTTCTTGATCGCCGCGCGTGGTTCCGGCAAAGCCGTTCCATTCCTCGCAGGTGAAGGCGCCGATACCCGCCGCGATGCGGATCGCATAATCCGCGTTCGCTGCCCGTCCATCGTCTTCGTCGCCCTGATCCATGGGGCTTATTTAAGCTTCGCAGGGGCAGCTACAAGTCACGTTTGAGGCACTCGGCTCAGCCAACTCTCACCAGGCCGGGCTCGAAACCCTCGAAGGTCATCTGGTCGGCATATTTGAAGGTGAGGTCGACCGCCGGCTGGTCATGCACGGTCCAGGTAATGACCGGCATCTTCAGCTTTTCGCGCACGAAGCTGACGAAGGGGTTGGGCAGGTCGCCCGCAGCGTAGGAGGTGAAGGCGAGGTCGTGCGCGAGCATGGCGAAATGCGCCTCGATCAGCTGGTTGTCCCTGCCATAGGCGGTCAGCCCGCCGGGGATGCCGGGGGCGTCCTTGGCGAAGTCGCGGATCAGCCAGTGATCGAACGACATGATCGCCACCTTGCCGTTGTAGCGCTTGAGCAGCCGGCCGACGCTTGCCACCAGCCCGGCATCATGGCCGGGAACGCCTTTCAACTCGACCACCAGCGGCACACGGCCGTCGATCAGGTCGAGCGCCTCCTCGAGCGTCGGCACGTGGTCCTTGGTGCCGCCGACCTTGAGCGCCGCCAGTTCGGCCGCGGTGCGTTGCCACACGAAGCCATCCTGGCCGGTGAGGCGTTTCAGATCGCCGTCATGGATGATGACCGGGACGCCGTCGGACGAGAGATGCACGTCGCATTCGATGGCATAGCCGCGCTCGGCCGCCGCGGCGAAAGCCGACAGCGTGTTTTCCCAGCGCGTCTTGTTCATATCGTGGAAGCCGCGATGCGCGACGGGCTGCGCGATCAGCCAGGACAGATCCGTCATGTTGAGCCTCACTCGACTTCGAAGATCGCTTCGATCTCGACCGCGGCGTTGAGCGGCAGCGAGGCGGTGCCGACGGCGGAGCGGGCATGCTTGCCGCGCTCGCCGAGTGCGGCGACCAGGAAGTCGGAGGCGCCGTTGGCGACAAGATGCTGCTCGACGAAATCCGGCGCGGAGGCGACGAAGACGGTGATCTTGACCAGGCGCCGGACCTTTTCGAGATCGCCCAGCGCGGCCTTGGCCTGCGCCAGGAGGTTGATGGCGCAGAATTTCGCGCCTTCCTTGCCTGTAGCGGTGTCGATGTCGCGGCCGAGCAACCCGCTTGCCTGCAGCTTGCCGTCCTTCAGCGGCAACTGGCCGGCGGTGAACAGCGTGTTGCCGGTGCGGCAATAGGGCACGTAGTTGGCGGCGGGAGCGGCGGCGGCCGGGAGGATGACGCCAAGATCGCTTAGCCGCTTTTCGATTGTTTCGCTCATTGGTTTTCCCTATTGCTGGAAGACGCCGCGTTGGCCGGGCCGAAATTGCTATTTTTGCCTCGCTTCCGCCACGACTTTTTTTAAGCTGGACCATCTTTCCCTGCGGTCTGCCTCGCAGCCGCGACGATCGGAGCAACGCATGCGCGCAACGCGCCTTTTTCTCGCCGCCGCCTGTTTCTCGGCGATGCTCCCGATGGCGCCGGCCCTTGCGGTGCCCGCGCTGCAGGCGCATCGCGCCGTCTACGATCTCACGCTCAACAAGGCCTCCGATCGCTCAGGCATTACCGGCATCACCGGCCGCATGGTCTATGAGTTCAATGGTTCCGCCTGCGAAGGCTATACGGTGAAATTTCGCTTCGTCACCCAGATTGCCACCGCCGACGGCACGAAGCTGACGGACCAGCAGACGACCACGTTCGAGGATGCCGAAGGCAAAACTTTTTCGTTCGTGACGAAATCCTTCACCGACCAGAACCTCGACAAGGAAGTGAAAGGCACCGCGACCCGGGAGCAGAAGGGCCTGAAAGTCGAGATCGACAAGCCTGAGAAGAACAGCCTCGAGCTTGCAGCGACGCAGTTCCCGACCCAGCATCTGGTCGAGCTGATCGGCAAGGCCGAAAAGGGCGAGAATTTCTACCAGACCAATCTGTTCGACGGCTCTGAGGACGCCAACAAGGTGATGACCACCACCGTCATCGTCGGCAAGAAGACCGATGTCCAGAAATCCGACCCGGAGGCGCCGGCGCTGGCCAAGCTCGCGACCGACAAATACTGGCCGGTCGACATCGCCTATTTCGACGATACCGACAACAAAGGCGAAGAGGTGCCCGAATACCGGATCAGCTTCAAGCTGCACGAGAACGGCATCACCCGCGACCTCGTCATGGACTATGGCGAATTCTCGATGACCGGCAAGCTGGTGAACCTGTCGCTGTTCGATCAGACCAAGCCTTGCCCGGCGTCGAAATAGCAATTGCTGACGGCAGCCGGCCCGGCTTGCAGGCTTGGCCTCCGAATACCATGCGTGAGGCTCACCGAATGCGGTGGGCTTGATGGCAGTCTATGTCGATGCGGCGATCTGGAAATGGGCCGGCCACCGCTGGTGCCATCTGCTCGCCGACAATACCGACGAACTCCATCGCTTTGCAGCCGAGCTGGGCCTTAAGCGTTCGTCCTATCAGGGGCCGCCCAAGACATCGGCGCCGCATTACGATATCACTGGCTTCGAGCGTGATCGCGCGGTCAGGCTTGGGGCGATCGAATGCAGCCGCGAGGACATCGTGGCGATCTTCCGCCGCGTGCGGGTTCCGAACGGGAAGGTAAGACGATGACGGTGACGGCGTTCCTGGCTTATTGCGTCGCGATCTCGTTGGCCGCCGCCACGCCTGGACCGGCGATGTTCGCGGTCATCACCAATGGTCTGTCGCGTGGGTTCTTGCGGGCTTTCATAGCCGGTATGGGGGTCGCCGCGGGCGACGCCGTCCTGGTCACCCTGGCGTTGCTCGGGTTGGTGGCGTTGGCCCAGACCTTCGAGTGGATTTTTCTTTTGCTGAAATACGCCGGCGCCGCTTACCTGGTCTTTCTCGGTATCAGGATGTGGCGGGCGGCCGCCCAGAAGCCGGACGACTCTCGTCAGACACAGGCGCGGCTGTCGCGGTCCTTCTTTCTCGGCGCGTCCATTGCGCTCGGCAATCCGAAGGCCATTCTGTTCCACGCCTCCATCATGCCGCTGATCCTCAACCTTGACACCATGACCTTCGCCGATGGCCTGCTCGTGGTCCTTGTCGTGGTCAGCGTCAATATCATCACCATGGGCCTCTATGCCGCGATGGCGGGGCGGGCAGCCGGATGGTTCAAGACCCCGAAGCGCATGCGCCTCATGAACAGGCTCGCTGGCGGGGCGATGATCGGTACCGGTGCGCTGATTGCCGCACGTTGATGCGCGAAGTGACGCCCGGCTTGCGTTTGTGACGCTTCCCCTCTATATGCGCGCTCATTCCACACACGGACTTTGGTGTCTGCCCGGGAGAAATCCGGCTGAGACCTCCGGTGGCATCAGGACATAAGTCCGAAATGCCTGTGTCCGTGGAGGCCAACCGGAAAGGAACTCAAGAATGGCTCTGCCAGATTTCAGCATGCGCCAGCTTTTGGAAGCTGGTGTTCACTTCGGCCACCAGACCCACCGCTGGAACCCGAAGATGGCGCCCTACATCTACGGCGCCCGCAACAACATCCACATCATCGACCTGTCGCAGACGGTGCCGCTGCTGCACCAGGCCCTGAAGCAGGTGTCCGACACCGTCGCCAAGGGCGGCCGCGTGCTATTCGTCGGCACCAAGCGCCAGGCGTCCGACATCGTCGCCGACGCGGCGCAGCGTTCGGCCCAGTATTATGTCAACTCGCGTTGGCTGGGCGGCATGCTCACCAACTGGAAGACGATTTCGAACTCGATCCAGCGTCTGCGCAAGCTCGACGAGACGCTCTCCGGCGAGGCCCAGGGCCTCACCAAGAAGGAGCGCCTGAACCTCGACCGCGAGCGCGAGAAGCTCAACAAGGCTCTCGGCGGCATCAAGGACATGGGCTCGACGCCGGACCTGATGTTCGTCATCGACACTAACAAGGAAGCGATCGCCATCCTCGAGGCCAAGCGCCTCGGCATCCCGGTCGTGGCCATCATCGATTCGAACTGCGACCCGGACAAGATCGACTTCCCGATCCCCGGCAATGACGACGCGGCCCGCGCCATCCAGCTCTATTGCGATCTGATCGCCAAGGCCGCCATCGACGGCATCGCCCGTCAGCAGGGCGCGCTCGGCGTCGACATCGGCGCTTCGGCCGAGGCTCCGGTCGAGCCGGCGCTCGACGCTCCGGCCGCAGAAGCTCCGGAAGCTTGATAAGGAAGGCCGGATCCCGGCCTTCATCTTTCCAATAAGTTGGCGCGCTAAAGCGCTTTTGCCGAGCGCATCACCCGAGTCCCGGTTGGTGCGTCGGCGCATTTGAGACAAAGAGGCGACAATGAGCATTTCGGCTGCACAGGTCAAAGAACTCCGCGACTTGACCGGCGCGGGCATGATGGACTGCAAGGCGGCGTTGAACGAGACCAACGGCGACATGGAAGCGGCCGTCGACTGGCTGCGCAAGAAGGGTATCTCCAAGGCCGACAAGAAGGCCGGGCGCACTGCCGCCGAGGGCCTGATCGGCGTCGACGCCGGCGTGCGTGAAGCCGCCATCGTCGAGGTCAATTCCGAGACCGACTTCGTCGCCCGCAACGAGCAGTTCCAGCAACTGGTCCGCAATGTCGCGAAGGTCGCGCTCGCCTATGGCGCAACCGAAGCGGTTGCCGCCGCCAAGTATCCAGGCTCCGACAAGACGGTCACCGAGACCGTCAAGGACGCGGTCGGCACCATCGGCGAGAACATCAATTTCCGCCGTTCGGCCAAGCTCACCGTGCCGCATGGCGTGGTGGCGACCTATGTCCACAACGCGGTTGCCGATGGGCTGGGCAAGCTCGGCGTGCTGGTCGCGATCGAGACCACCGGCAACGAGCATGCCGCGAACGCCTTTGCCCGCCAGGTTGCCATGCACGTCGCCGCCACCAACCCGGTGGCGCTGACAGCCGAAGAGGTCGACCCGGCGCTGATCGAGCGCGAGAAGGCGATCTTCTCCGACCAGGCGCGCCAGTCGGGCAAGCCGGAAGCCATCATCGAGAAGATGGTCGAGGGCCGCCTGCGCAAGTTCTACGAAGAGGTGGTGCTTCTGAAGCAGGCCTTCGTGCTCAATCCCGACATCACCGTCGAGAAGGCGCTGAAGGATGCCGAGAAGGAGATCGGCGCTCCGGCGAAGATCACCTCCTATCTGCGCTTCGCGCTGGGCGAAGGCATCGAGAAGGAAACGACCGATTTCGCGGCGGAAGTCGCGGCCGCGGTCAAGAAATAGCTCCGATCCGAGGGGAGCGCGCGGCGTTTCCTTAAGGTGACGAGCTCACGAGCTCAGGCGACTCGGCCGGGTGTCCGCATGGACGCCCGGCCGATTTCTTGTGCGGTATCGATAAAGGCCCTGAGCTTCGGCGCCATCGACGCGCGGCGCGGGAAATAAAGGAAGAGCCCGGGCTCTTCGATCGCTGTCTTCGGCAGGATCTGGACGAGGCGCCCGGCGGCAAGGTCGGCGCGCACCAGCGGCTCGAAGACGTAGGCGAGCCCGACGCCGGCCAGCGCCAGATCGACGGCGCCAAGCGAATCTGTGACGACGGTCGTGCCGCGCGTCTCGACAACGACATCCTTGCCGTTGTCGTTCAGGTCCCAGCGGTAAAGCGCGCCTGACCGAACCATCCGGTAGCCGATGCAGTTGTGATTGGCGAGATCGGCCACGTCGCGCGGACGCCCGCGCTTTGCGACATAGGCGGGAGAAGCAACGATCACGGCTTTGAACGGTGGCGTCATCCTGACGGTGACCATGTCCTGCGCGATCATTTCACCCAGCCGGATGCCGGCGTCAAACCCTTCCCCGACGATATCGATGAGTCCCTGATCGGCAACGATCTCGACCGTCACGTCGGGAAAGCGTTCCGCCATCGCCGCGACCATCGGCGTCACCGCCACGGGGATCGCTATGTTGGAGGCGTTGATCCTGAGCAGGCCGGCGGGCCTTCCCTTCACGCCTCGAATGCGGTCCATCCGCTCGGCGATGTCCTGCAGGGCAGGGCCCGCAGTCTCCACCAGCGCTTTGCCTGCCTCGGTCAGCGAGACGCTGCGCGTCGTGCGCGCAAAGAGCGGCTGGCCGATGCGCTCCTCCACCAGCCGCACCGCATGGCTGACGGCAGACGGGCTCATGCCGAGTTCAGCCGCGGCAAGCGCGAAGCCGCCGCGCCGGGCCACGGCGACAATGACCGGAAGGTGTGTGAGCAGATCGCGATCCATTCATGAGTGATATCGCACAGTCTTTGCGAACAATGCAATCTTATCGATGCCCCTGAGCCGGCTCATATTGGCGTCAACACATCGGCGGCGGGCTGATGGCCAAGGAGAGACGAAATGAACGCGTTGAGACATGTAACTTTTGCCGCAGGAATAGTGCTGGCGCCGGTCGATGCCGGCGGTGCCGAACCGGCCGGCTGGCAGGCCCTTGCCGACGAGCGCGCCGTCATCCGCATCGCCGACGCCATCGACCGCGCGGTGGATGCACAGGACTGGAAGCTGGCGCGCAGCTATTTCGCCGAGCGTGTCACCGCCGATTTCAGCAGCCTGTCCGGCCAGCCCGCAGCCAACATCGCGTCCGACGACCTGATCGGCGCCTGGGCGGGCAACCTCAAGGGCAGCAAGACCAGCCTGCATCTGCGCACCAACCATCAGGTCGTGCTCGAAGCCGATGCCGCGACTGTCCGCTCCAATGGCTATGCCTGGAACCGGATGGAAGGCAATGGCGATCCGCTCTGGGAAGTCTGGGGCACCTATGAGCACCACCTGACACGCTCGGCCTCCGGCTGGAAGGTCGACGGCTTCACCTTCCGCATGACGCATGAGCGCGGCAATCCCTGGGTCAAGGCGACCCCCGGCCAGTGACCGGCAGGAATTCAGTTCAGAATCGGGAGACCACCACCATGACCATGACCTATTACACGCTTGGCAACAGCGGCCTGCGCGTCAGCCGGCTGGCGCTCGGCACCATGACCTTCGGCACCGAATGGGGCTGGGGCGCGGACAGGGACACAGCCCGCGCGATCTTCGACGCCTATGTCGAAGCGGGCGGCAACTTCTTAGACACGGCCGACCTCTATACCGGCGGTACCGCCGAGACCTGGCTTGGCGAGTTCGTCGCCGAGCGCGGCCTGCGCGACAAGGCTGTGATCGCCACAAAATTCACCATGAATTCCGAGGCCGGCAATCCGAATGCCGGCGGCAACGGCCGCAAGAACATCATGCGGGCCCTGGACGCCTCGCTGAAACGGCTCGGCACCGACTACATCGACCTTTATCTTCTGCATGTCTGGGACAGGATTACCCCGGCCGAGGAGGTGCTGCGCACGCTGGACGACCTCGTTCGCGCCGGCAAGGTGCGCCATATCGGCCTCTCCGACGTGCCGGCCTGGTATGCCGGCCGCGCCCAGGCGATCGCCGAACTGCGCGGCTACGAGCCGGTCTCGGCGCTGCAGCTCGAATATTCGCTCGCCGAGCGCGCCATCGAACATGAATATGTGCCTTTCGGCACCCGTCATGGCGCCGGCATCATGGTGTGGAGCCCGCTGGCCAGCGGGCTGCTCAGCGGCAAATACAAGCCGACGCAAGCCGGAAGGGCCGGGCGGCTCGACGGTTTCCGCAACACCACGCATCCCGGCTTCCAGAAGTTCAGCGACCGCAACTGGGCGATCGTGGCGGAACTCGAGAAGGTGGCGGCCGAGCTCGGCCGCAGCATGGCCCAGGTTGCGCTCAACTGGGTGGCGACGCAGCCAGGCATCGCTTCCGTCATCCTTGGAGCGACGAAGCTCACTCAGCTGCAGGACAATCTCGGCGCGCTCGATTTTTCGATTCCCGCCGAGCTTCGGGCGCGGCTGGAAAAGGTCAGCGCCATGCCGGCGCCGTTCCCGCATTCCTATTTCGGCTCCGAGATCCAGGTCCGGGTGACCGGCGGCGCCGTGACCGGCGACAAGCCGGCCGGTTATTCGCCCGCGGTCATGATCGAAGGCGAGGCGGTCAGCGTCTCCAGCCGTTGATCAAAGAGGCGGCAACTGACCGAAAAAGCCTGGAATTTTGCACGAGGGCGCGGCGTGACATCGCCGCGCCCTTCGTGTATCGGGTCAACCCGTCATGACAGCATCGCCGGATGAAGCGGGGGCGGTTTTGCCTCCAAAATTGTCGCGCCGAGATATTCGAGGAATGAGATGACGGTGAAGCCCCTCTATCGACGTGTCGTGCTGAAGGCTTCCGGCGAAGCGTTGATGGGCGAGCAGCATTTCGGCATCGATGTCTCCGTTGTCGACCGCATCGCCGCCGACATTGCCGAGGCGCGCGCGCTGGGCGTCGAAGTGGGTGTCGTCATCGGCGGCGGCAACATTTTTCGGGGCGTGGCTGTGGCCTCGAAAGGCGGCGACCGGGTCACCGGCGATCACATGGGCATGCTCGCCACCGTCATCAACTCGCTGGCGCTGCGCACCTCGCTCAACAAGATCGGCGTCGATGCCGTTGTGCTTTCGGCGATCGCAATGCCGGAACTTTGCGAGAGCTTTTCCCAACGCCAGGCGACAGCCTATATGAACCAGGGCAAGGTGGTCATTTTCGCCGGCGGCACCGGCAATCCGTTCTTCACCACCGATTCGGCCGCGGCCCTGCGCGCCGCCGAGATCGGCGCCGATGCGCTGTTCAAAGGCACGCAAGTCGACGGGGTCTATTCGGCCGACCCCAAGAAGGACCCGAACGCGGTCCGTTTCGACCGCATCAGCCACGCCGAAGTCATCAAACGCGGGCTTGCGATCATGGACACAGCCGCGATTGCACTTGCGCGTGAAAACAACATTCCGATAATCGTCTATTCGATCCACGAAAAAGGTGGTTTCGGCGATATTCTAAGGGGCGGCGGCCATTGCACGGTCGTCGCGGACAAATAAGCGAGGCCGGCATCCGTTGAACGGTACCGCGGACGGCACGACGGCATAAGCAGTGAACCCGGCGAACGGGTCGAGGAGATGATCATGAGTGGCGAGTTCGAAGACCTGAAGCGACGCATGGACGGGGCGATCGCCGCCTTCAAGCACGACCTGGCGTCGCTGCGCACCGGCCGAGCCTCCAGCAACCTGCTCGACGCCGTCCAGGTCCAGGCCTACGGCACGACGATGCCGATCAACCAGGTGGCCAACGTGACGGTGCCGGAGCCGCGCATGATTTCGGTCTCGGTCTGGGACAAGTCGATGGTCAGCGCGGTCGACCGCGCTATCCGCGAAGCCAATCTGGGCTTCAATCCGATCGTCGACGGCACCAATCTCAGGATCCCGCTGCCGGAACTCAACGAGCAGCGCCGCAAGGAACTGGTCAAGATCTCGCATGGCTATGCCGAGAACGCACGCGTCGCGGTGCGCCATGTCCGCCGCGACGGCATGGATTTCCTCAAGAAGGCTGAGAAGGACGGCACCATCAGCGAGGACGATCAGCGCAAGCGGTCCGACCAGGTCCAGAAGCTGACCGACGAGATGATCAGCACCATCGATCACCTGCTTTCCGATAAGGAAGCTGAAATCATGCAGGTTTAGGGTCGGGACTTTCCGGCTCGAAAGCGAGACTATGGCAACGCCCGCGCATGTCGCGATCATCATGGATGGAAACGGACGCTGGGCCAAGGCGCGCGGCTTGCCGCGCCTTGCGGGACACCGCGCCGGCGTTGAGGCCCTGCGCAAGACGGTCCGCGCCGCACCCGAGCTCGGCATCTCCTATCTAACGGTCTACGCATTTTCATCGGAGAACTGGTCGCGGCCGAAATCCGAGGTCAGCGACCTCATGGGACTTTTGAAGCTGTTCATCCGCCGCGATCTCGCCGAACTGCATCAGAACGGCGTGCGGGTGAGGGTGATCGGCGACAAAGAGGGGTTGCAGCCCGATATCAGGGGGCTGCTGCACGAGGCCGAATCGCTGACCGCCGGCAATGAGGCGCTGACACTGGTCATCGCCTTCAATTACGGCGGCCGCGACGAGATCGTGCGCACAGCGCGCAAGCTGGCGGAGGCCGTCGCGCGCGGCGACATGGCGAGCGAGGCGATCACGGCCGAAAGTTTTGCCGCATCGCTCGACACACAGGGCATTCCCGATCCCGAGCTGGTGATCAGGACCAGCGGCGAGCTCAGGCTGTCGAACTTCCTTCTCTGGCAGGCTGCCTATAGCGAGCTCGTCTTCCTGCCTTGCTATTGGCCGGACTTCAGCCGCGAGCACCTGGCCGACGCCTTGCGCGACTTTGCCGGCCGTGAAAGACGCTTTGGCGGGCTGGCCGCCCGCGATGTCGCGCTTTAGGCGCCGCACCCATGAGCAACCTCCAGCAGCGCGTCATCTCGGCAATCGTGATGGCGGCTCTGACGCTTGCGCTCACCTGGCTCGGCGGATTGCCGTTCCGGCTGTTCTGCGCCGCAATAGCGGCGCTGATCTTCTATGAATGGACGCGCATGGCGCGCGCCGGGAACGGCGCGGCGCTCGGCTTCCTGCCCGAAGCACTGATTCTGATCTTCGTCGGCGCCCTGATCGCCGGCCTGCCGGCCTTGTGGCTGCTGCTCCTCGTCGCGATCCTGGTGGCGGTCGCGGCCATTGTCGCTCGGACCAAGGGGGCCGCGCCGTGGGAAGCCTCGGGGGTGGCCTACGCAGCACTATCCGGCTTTTCGCTCGCCTATCTCCGTGACGACAATCATTCCGGGCTGATTGCGATTCTCTTCCTGTTCGCCGTGGTCTGGGCAACCGACATAGCTGCCTATTTCGTCGGCCGCGCGGTCGGCGGCCCGAAGCTCGCGCCGTCAATCTCGCCCGGCAAGACGCAGAGCGGCGCGCTGGGCGGCGCCGTCGGCGGCGTTATCGCCGGAGTTTTGCTCGCAATCGCGGCCGGCGCCGGCAATCTCGTTCAGCTTGGCCTGGTGGCGCTTGCTCTGTCGATCGTTTCGCAAGCCGGCGACCTGTTCGAATCATGGGTCAAGCGCCGGCACGGCGCCAAGGATTCGAGCAATCTCATTCCCGGCCATGGCGGCGTCATGGACAGGGTGGACGGGCTTGTCGCGGCCGCGTTCGCACTGTACGTCATGGGCTGGGTCGCGGCGGGCGCCGAGCATCCGGCATTGGGGCTTTTTCCAAACTGAACGACACAGCAGTAAGGCGAAAAATGGCGCGCGCCACCGATTCGCCCGGATTGATGCCACAGTCGCGGTGGAATGTCGCTCGCGGGCGAATTTGAGGGCATGACTTGAACGACATCTTTCACGCGGTTTTCAGTACACAAGGCTTCGTCCTTGGCACGCTCGTGCCGTTTTTGTTCGTGCTGACCGTCGTCGTGTTCGTCCACGAGATGGGCCACTATCTGATCGGCCGCTGGTGCGGCATCGGCGTGAAGGCTTTTTCCATCGGCTTCGGCCCCGAGCTCTTCGGTTTTTACGACCGCCGCGGCACGCGCTGGAAGCTTTGCGCCATTCCGCTTGGCGGCTACGTCAAATTCGTCGGCGACATGAATGCGACGTCGAGCCAGCCGAGCACGGAGGAGATCGAATCGCTGACGGATGCCGAGCGCGAGGTCGCCTTCCACACGCAACCGATCTGGAAGCGCGCCGCTACCGTCGTTGCGGGGCCGCTGTTCAATTTCCTGCTGACGATCGCCGTATTCGCGGTGCTGTTTTCCCTCTATGGCCGTCCGGTCCTGGAGCCGATGGTGGCCGAGGTGACCGCCGGCAGCCCGGCGGAAAAAGCCGGAATCCGGCCGGGCGACCGATTCGTCAAAGTCGATGGCAGCAAGGTAGAGACCTTCGCCGACGTGCAGCGGCTGGTTTCAGGCCGGGCTGGCGACGCCATCACCTTCACCATGCTGCGCGACGGCAAGGAAATCGACGTTACGGCCGCGCCAGAGCCCATGGAGCAGCAGGATGCGCTGGGCAACAAGGTCAAGGTCGCGGTCATCGGCGTCGTCAACAACGCCGAGCTCGGCCAGCCGCGGCTGATCTCCTACACACCGGCCGGCGCCGTGGTGGCGGCGGTCGAGGAAACCGGGCACGTGATCGAGCGCACCGGCCAGTTCCTGCAGCGCTTTGCGCTTGGACGCGAGGACAAATGCCAGTTGGGCGGTCCGATCAAGATCGCGAAGATGTCGGGCCAGGCAGCCAAGCTCGGCTTCGAGTGGCTGGTGCAGCTTGTTGCATTTCTGTCAGTCGGAATAGGATTTCTCAATCTGCTGCCGATTCCCCCCCTCGACGGCGGCCACCTGTTGTTCTACGGCGTGGAGGCCGTCATCAGGCGGCCCGTTTCGGAGCGAACGATGGAGATGGCCTACCGGACCGGGTTGTTCCTGGTGCTCGGATTCATGGGCTTCGTATTTTGGAACGATCTGTTTGGATGCTGAAATCATGAAGAAATTTGGCTTCAGCCTCGGTCATATTGAGATGCCGTTTACCATGCGTGGGGATATGCGTGACGCGAAAGCCACGCGGTACGGTTAAGTAAATACAAATTAACCGGGAGCCTTGCGTGTAGGGAAAATCCGGTTAATACGGTAAGGGAAAATACCGCACGTCCGGTTTTCTCGCCGTGGGGACTACGAGAAAAAGGTACAAAAGCCCGATGAAGGCAGCATCCAAGTTTCTGAGCGCCGCTTCCGCGGCGGCTTTGTCCGCCGCTCTGGTCGTGCCAGGCGCGCTCGCAGTGCAGTTCGCCGCCACGTCGGTGGCCGAGGCCGCGGTCATCTCGCGTGTCGAGGTCAGCGGCAACCAGCGCGTCGATGCGGAAACCATCCGCAATTACATTTCGATCAAGCCGGGCAAGCCTTTCTCCAGCTCCGATATCGACGACGCCGTCAAGGCGCTGTTCGGCACGGGGCTGTTCTCGGACGTTCAGATCAACCAGGTCGGTTCGAGCCTGGTCGTCAAGGTTTCCGAATACAAGGTCGTCAACCAGGTCCTGTTCCAGGGCAACAAGAAGATCAAGGACAACGCGCTTCAGTTGGGTATCCAGCTGAAGCCGCGTGCAACCTTCTCGCAGCAGGCGCTGGACGCCGATGTCGAGGCGATCAAGACGGCTTACAAGCGCATTGGCCGCGACGACGCCGCGGTGACCACGCAGGTCATGGATCTCGGCGACAATCGCGTGAACGTTGTCTTCAACATCAACGAAGGCGGCCGCACCCAGATCGCGGCGATCAACTTCGTCGGCAACCACGCTTATTCCAGCCGCCGCCTGTCGGACGTCATCAACACCAAGCGCTCATCCTGGCTGTCCTTCGTGCTGCGCGACGACGTCTATGACGAGGACAAGCTGCGCGCCGACCAGGAGCTGCTGCGCCGCTTCTACTACAATCACGGCTATGCCGACTTCCAGGTCGTCTCGGCCGTCGGCGAGCTTGACGACGCCACCAACAAATACACGGTCACCATCACCGTGCAGGAAGGCGATCGCTATACGTTCGGCGACGTCAGCGTGGAAAGCACCATCCCGGAAGTCGATTCGAAGTCGCTGGAATCGGCGGTCGAAACCCACAAGGGCGACGTCTACAATGCCAAGGACGTCGAGGATTCGATCGTCGCGTTGACCGAGAAGGTCGCGGGTTCGGGCTACGCCTTCGCCCAGGTGACGCCGCGCGGCGACCGCAATTTCGAGAACCACACCATTTCGGTCGTCTACACCATCGACCAGGGCACCAAGGCCTATGTCGAGCGCATCGAAATCCGCGGCAACGACCGCACGCGCGACTATGTCATCCGTCGCGAATTCGATGTCAGCGAAGGCGATGCCTTCAACCAGGTTCTCATCCAGCGCGCGAAGAAGCGGCTGGAAGCCCTTGATTATTTCCAGTCTGTCGACATTTCGACCGTCCCCGGCTCGGCGCCGGACCAGGTCGTGCTGGTGGTCACCGTGGTCGAGAAGTCGACCGGCGAATTCTCGATCGGCGCTGGTTATTCGACTGGCGGCGACACGCCCGGCCCGTCGATCGAAGGCTCGATCACCGAGCGTAACTTCCTCGGGCGCGGCCAGTACATCAAGCTGTCGGCCGGCGGCGGCAGGCATTCGCGCGACTATGCCATTTCGTTCACCGAGCCTTACTTCCTCGGCCGGCGTATTGCGGCGGGCTTCGATATTTACAAGTCCACCCGCGAATACGATCACTACGACACAGACACAACCGGCGCGACGATCCGCTTCGGCCTGCCGATCACCGACAACGTTTCGACGCAGCTGGCGTACAATATCTCGCAAGAGAAGTATTCGATTGCTGATAACTGTCTGACAGGCGGCGTGTATGTTCCTGGCAGCCCATGCACGATCTCTCCGGCCATTATTGAGGGTGTCGGCGAGAGCCCTTGGCTAAAGTCATCGGTCAGTTTGGGCTTGGTCTACAACACCATCGATGACATGAAGAACCCGCATGAGGGTCTCTACGTTACTGGTGTAACCGAAGTTGCTGGTCTCGGCGGCGATGCTAAGTGGGTCAAAGTGACCGGGCGTGCAAGCGTGTATCAGACGTTGTCGGAGCAGCTCGACCTTGTCGGCCTCGTTTCTGGCGGCGCAGGCTACATTGCGGGCTATGGCGACAACGGTCTGCGTATCTTCGACCAGTTCCAAAGCAACGATCGCATGATCCGCGGCTTTGAGTATGGCGGCATCGGCCCTGTGGATCCGCTCACGGGCGATCATCTCGGCGGCACGACCTATTTCAATGCGTCGGCCGAAGCGCAGTTCCCGCTGCCTGTCATTCCAGAAAGCTTCGGCTTGCGTGGTGCCGTGTTTGCCGATGCGGCAACGCTTTACGGAACCAAGATTACTTCGGTTGCGCAGGAATCGACGGACATGAAGCTACGCGCCTCGGTCGGTGTCGGCCTGATGTGGGCTTCGCCGTTCGGCCCGATCCGCATCGACTATGCGATCCCGGTCAAGAAAGAGTCGACCGACGACGTGCAGGAATTCAACTTCGGTATCGCGACCCGCTTCTAACTTTGTGGTTGCGATGGTTCCGGGCCGGATGACGGCCCGGAGTGGACCGATCCAACCCAGCTGGATATTACTTCTGGAATGACCGATCCGGTGTTCTTCGCGCCTTCACGCCGGTACACGGCTGGCGAGGTCGCGAATCTGACCGGCGCCAGCCTGTTCGATTCCGATCAGGCCGAAATTGCCATCGAGGCGCTGGCTCCCGCCAACGAGGGTGGCAACGGCGCGCTCGTCTTTGTCGACGGCAAGCGCAATTTCGCCTTGATGCCGTCGCTCAGGGCGGCCGCGGTGCTATGCCCCGCCGATTTCGCCAGCAAGGCGCCGCCGGGCATCGCGGTGCTCATGCATCCGCGCCCGCAACAAGCTTTCGCGATGGTCGGGCGCCTGTTGTTTCCGCAGGCTGCGACTCCGGGGCCATTGACCGGAGAAACCGGCATATCGCCCCACGCGTTTATCGATCCATCCGCGCATATCGAGGACGGGGCGATCGTAGAGGCGGGCGCCGTGATCGGTCCCGGCGTATCCATCGGCAGCGGCACGGTCGTTGCGCCCCACGCCGTTGTCGGCCGTTCCTGCCAGATCGGCCGCGACGGCTTCATCGGCCCCGGCGTCAGCATTCAATATGCGCTTATCGGCAACCGCGTCATCATCCATGGCGGCGCCAGGATCGGCCAGGATGGTTTCGGCTTCGTCGGCGGCGCCAAAGGGCCTGAACGCGTGCCGCAGATCGGCCG
Organism: Mesorhizobium sp. B2-8-9; assembly: GCF_006439475.1. NCBI lineage: Bacteria > Pseudomonadati > Pseudomonadota > Alphaproteobacteria > Hyphomicrobiales > Phyllobacteriaceae > Mesorhizobium > Mesorhizobium sp. B2-8-9. The sequence continues at coordinate 146,740 of NZ_VFTQ01000006.1, forward strand.
CGTCATCATCCAGGACGATGTCGAGGTGGGCTCCAATTCGACCGTCGACCGCGGCGCGATGTCCGACACCGTCATCGGCCAGGGCACCAAGATCGACAATCTGGTGCAGATCGCCCACAATGTTCGCATCGGCCGCAATTGCATTATAGCCGGGCTTTCGGGTATTTCCGGTTCCGTCGTCGTCGGCGACAATGTCACCATGGGCGGCGGTGTCGGCCTCGCCGATCATCTGACCATCGGGCCAGGGGCCAAGCTTGCTGCGAGAAGTGGATTCATGAACAACGTGCCGGCAGGCGAGGTCTGGGGAGGTTACCCGGCGCAACCCATGGCGGAAGCCATGCGCGAGATAGCGATGCTGCGCAGGATGGCCAGGACGCGCAAGCAAGGCGACGGAAATGGCTGATACGGTGGCAACTTCACTCGACGCGGTCGACATCATGGGGCTTATGAAGCTCCTGCCGCACCGCTATCCGTTCCTGCTGATCGATCGCATCGTCGACATAGACGGAGACGAGTCCGCAGTCGGCATCAAGAACGTGACCATCAACGAGCCGCATTTCCAGGGCCACTTTCCCCAGCAGCCAGTCATGCCCGGCGTGCTCATCATCGAGGCGATGGCCCAGACCGCAGGCGCGATCTGCATTCGCAGCCTCAACACCGAGAAGCCGTCGCTGGTTTATTTCATGACCATCGACAACGCGAAATTCCGCAAGCCGGTCGTTCCAGGCGATCAGCTCAGGATCCACGTCAAGAAGATCAAAAAACGCGGCAACCTGCTGAAATTCGCCTGCGAGGCGATGGTTGACGGCGCGAAAGCCGCCGAAGCCGAGGTTTCGGCCATGATGGTTACCGGCTGACGGTTCGAAATGCTCATGAAAGTCGCGACATCCATCCATCCTTCCTCGGTCGTCGAAGAAGGAGCCAAGCTCGGCGAAGGCGTCCGTATCGGACCCTTCTGCCATGTCAGCGCCGATTCGATCCTCGGCGACCGCGTCGAACTGGTCAGCCATGTGTCGGTGATGGGCGCCACGTCCATCGGGGCGGGGACAAAGGTCTATCCGATGGCGACGCTCGGCGCGCCGCCGCAAAACACCAAGCACAAGGGCGGTCGCACTACTCTGGTCATCGGAGCGAACTGCACCATTCGTGAAGGCGTCACAATGCATGTCGGCACCGACACCAGCCGTGGCGAGACGACTGTCGGCGACAACGGCAACTTCCTCGCCTATGCCCACATCGCCCATGATTGCGTCGTCGGCAAGAACGCCACCTTCGCCAATGGCGCGACGCTGGGCGGACATTGCGAGATCGGCGACAACGTCTATATCGGCGGCCTGACCGCCGTTCATCAATTCGTGCGCCTCGGCGACAATGTGTTCATCGGCGGCTGCGCGGCGGTCGTTGGCGACGTCATTCCTTATGCCATCGCCGCCGGCAACCGCGCCAAGCTGCGTGGGCTGAACATCATAGGTCTCAAGCGCTCCGGCCTGCCGCGTTCCGAAATCTACCTGCTGCGCAAAGCTTATAGGACGATCTTCGATCGTTCCCGCACCGTCGGCGAGAATGTGGAACTCGCCAAGGCCGAGTTCGCCGGGTCGCCAACGGCCATGAAGATCATCGATTTCATCACAAGTCGCGGCAAACGGCACTTTGCCGTCCCATCGCTCAAGGGCGACGGCGACGACGACAGCGGCGATGACGAGGGCTGAGCCGGCCAAGGCAGGGCTCGTACTCGCGCCGGGCTCCAGGGTCGGCATCATCGCCGGTGGGGGCAGCCTGCCCGTCGAGGTTGCCGATGGTCTGCTCAAGCAAGGTTTTATGCCCTTCGTGATCATCGCCGAGGGTGAGGTCGACCGCGAGGCGGACTTTTCCGCCTACGAGCGGCAGACGCTGGCACTGGAAGATATCGGCCTGCTGCTTCCCTTGTTGAAGCGCAATGGGATCACGCATCTCGTTCTTGCCGGCGAAATCAAGCGCAGGCCGCGTTTGAGCAAGATTCGACCGACACTTGGCTTGCTGGCCATAATACGTTCCGTGATCAGAGCGCTGAGACGCGGCGACGACGGCTTGCTGAAAGTGTTGACCCGAAGCCTTGAAGATCGGGGCATTGCGGTGGTCGGCGCGCATGAGGTCGTTCCCGAACTGACGGCTGGCGAAGGCACGTTGACGGCGGCTCATCCAAACCAATCGGACTGGCGCGACATCAAAGCCGGACGCGCCGCCGCCAAAGCCATTGGCGCGCTCGATATCGGCCAGGCGGCGATTGCGATCGGAGGTCGAGCCATCGCGCTGGAAGGCATTGAGGGCACTGCCGGCCTGCTCGACAGAACGCGGGAATTGCGCGGCCACGGCAGGCTGGCCGGCAAGGCGCGCGGCGTGCTGGTCAAATGCGCCAAGCCTGGGCAGGAGCTGCGCGCCGACTTGCCCTCCATCGGCCCGCATACGATCGACGCCGCACATGCCGCCGGGCTGGCCGGCATTGCGCTGGAAGCCGGCCACTCCCTAATTCTCGAAGGTCCGGAAACGCTGGCGCGCGCCAATGCTCTCGGCCTGTTCATCGTCGGCCTGCCCGCCATGGAGGCGGCCAATAAGGAGCCGGCTAATGGTCGCTGACAAGCCGCTCAAGCTCGCGATCGTCGCCGGCGAGGAATCCGGCGATCTGCTTGGCGCCGACATCGTGCGGGCGCTCGAACGCACGACCGGCCGCAAGGTGCAGCTCGTCGGCATTGGCGGCCGCCACCTGCAGCAACTGGGGCTGACCCCACTCTTCGACGGCGGCGAGATCGCGCTGATGGGCTTCAGCGCGGTGCTACGCGACCTGCCGCGGCTGATGCGTCGCATCAGCCAGACGGCGGCGATGATCGCAGCCGAGCGGCCCGACTGCCTGGTTACCATCGATAGTCCGGATTTTTCTCTGCGTGTCGCAAAGAAGGTCCGCGCAGCGGCGCCGGCCATTCCGATCGTCCATTATGTCTGCCCGAGCGTATGGGCCTGGCGGCCGGGCAGGGCTGTGGCGATGAAGCCCTATGTCGATCACATCCTCTGCATCCTGCCGTTCGAGGTGAAGGCGCTCGCTCGTCTTGGCGGACCGCCGGGCACTTACGTCGGCCACCGGTTGACGCAGGATCCGGGCGTGCTTGGCGCCGCCAAGGCGCAGAGCCAGCCGCGCGATCTCGCCGACGACCGCGTCAAGACGGTGCTGGTGCTGCCCGGCTCGCGCCGCGGCGAGGTGCGGCTGATCGAGCCCTTCGGCAAGGCGATGTCGGCGCTGCGCCAGCGCGGCCACCGCCTGCGCTTGCTGTTGCCGACGGTGCCGCATGTCGCCGAGCTGGTGAAGGCCTCGGTCGCGAGCTGGGACGACAAGCCGGAAATCATCACCGAGCCGGAGCGCAAATGGCAGGCCTTCGGCAAGGCCGACGCGGCGTTGATCGCGTCTGGGACGGTTTCGCTGGAACTGGCGCTCGCGGGCGTTCCGATGGTTTCCTGCTACAAGCTCGACCCGATCGCGCGCCAGCTTCTGCAGCATTTGGTGACGACGTGGTCGGCGCTGCTGCCCAATTTGATATCCGACCGCGCGCTGGTGCCGGAATTCTACGATCAGTATGTCCGGCCGGAGAACCTGGCGCGGCAGCTGGAAGCCCTGTTTGCCGACACCGGCATGCGCGCCTGGCAAAAGGCGGGCTTTGCCGAGATTGCCCGGCGCATGGCGACCGATCGGCCCTCGGGCGAGATCGCCGCCGAGGTGGTGATGGGGTGCATAAAGAGAGTGAATAGGGAGTAGCGAATAGCGAATAGGGCTGTGTCGGCTTCGCCCGTTTCCCCTATTCGCTACTCGCTATTTCGATATTCGCTCAATTACCTTTTCGCAATCGGCACGTAATCGCGTTCCGTGGCGCCGGTGTAGAGCTGGCGCGGGCGGCCGATCTTCTGGTGCGGATCCTCGATCATTTCCTTCCACTGCGCGATCCAGCCGACGGTGCGGGCGACCGCGAACAGCACGGTGAACATGGTGGTGGGGAAGCCCAGCGCCTTCAGCGTGATGCCGGAATAGAAGTCGACATTCGGATAAAGCTTCTTTTCGATGAAGTACTCGTCGGTCAGCGCGATCTTTTCCAGCTCCATCGCGATGTCAAGCAGAGGATCGTCCTTGATGCCGAGCTCGCCCAGCACCTCATGCGCGGTCTTCTGCATGATCTTGGCGCGCGGATCATAGTTCTTGTAGACGCGGTGGCCGAAGCCCATCAGCCGGAACGGGTCGTTCTTGTCCTTGGCGCGGGCGATGAACTCGGGGATGTGATCGACATGGCCGATCTCGCCCAGCATGTTGAGGGCCGCTTCGTTGGCGCCGCCGTGCGCCGGACCCCACAGGCAGGCGATGCCGGCGGCGATGCAGGCGAACGGGTTGGCGCCCGAAGAGCCGGCCAGGCGCACGGTCGAGGTCGAAGCGTTCTGCTCGTGGTCGGCGTGCAGGATGAAAATGCGGTCCATCGCGCGCGCCAGCACCGGATTGATCTTGTATTCCTCGCATGGCACGGCAAAGCACATGTGCAGGAAGTTGGCCGCGAAGCCGAGATCGTTCTTCGGGTAAATGAAGGGTTGGCCAATATGGTACTTATAGGCCATCGCCGCGATCGTCGGCATCTTGGCGATCAGGCGCATCGAGGCGACCATGCGCTGATACGGGTCCGAGATGTCGGTCGAGTCGTGATAGAAGGCCGACAGCGCGCCGACCACGCCGCACATCACCGCCATCGGATGCGCGTCGCGGCGGAAGCCGGTGAAGAAGCGCGACATCTGCTCATGCACCATCGTGTGGCGCGTCACGCGATAATCGAAGTCGTCCTTCTGCGCCTTGGTCGGCAACTCGCCGTAGAGCAGCAGATAGCAGACCTCGAGGAAGTCGCCGTGCTCGGCGAGCTGATCGATCGGGAAGCCGCGATGCAGCAGGATGCCGGCATCGCCGTCGATGAAGGTGATCCCCGATTCGCAGCTCGCGGTGGAGGTGAAGCCGGGATCGTAAGTGAAGGCGCCGGTGGTGCTGTAGAGCGAACCGATGTCGATGACGTCCGGCCCGACCGTCCCGCTTCGCACCTTTAATTCGTGCGTCTTGCCGGCGAGCTCGAGCCTGGCGGCCGACTCGCGCTTTTTGCTGCCCGGTTCCGGTTTTGTCGCAGCTTCGCTCATTCTCAACTCCTTTTGTTCCTCATGCCGGCAAGGCAATTCCTGCAAACGACACGTCGAAGTCACCGGAATGCGCGAACTCGCCACCGCATTTTAGGAGGTGCGTGCCAGATTGGGCCAAGCCCAATGTTGCACTGCGAAACACACCTTTCAATGCCAATCTTCTTGGGCCAGCTCGCTCCTAATCGATTTGATCTCCAATGCGCGCAAGGCTTTCCTCGCGGCCCAGCACGGCAAGCACATCGAACACGCCTGGCGAGGTGGTGCGGCCGGTCAGCGCGGCTCTCAGGGGCTGCGCCACGGCGCCCAGCTTGTGCCCGCCGGCCTGCGCGAAGTCGCGGATCGAAGCCTCGGCCGAGGCGGCGTTCCAGTCGCCCTGAACAGAAGACAATGCGCCATGCGCGCCGCGCAGAATCGCGCGCGCATCCGCGTTGAGCAAGCCCGCCGCCTTCTCGTCCAGCGGCAACGGCCGCTCGACGAACAGGAACGCCGCGCCGTCGACCAGTTCCACAAGCGTCTTTGCCCGCTCCTTGAGGCCGGGCATGGCGGCAAGCAGTTGCGCCTTGCGCCGGTCATCGAGCTTTGCCGCGAGCGCCGGGCCGCCTTCGAGATAAGGCAAGGTGGCGACGAAGATGTCGAACAGCGCCCGGTCGTCCATCTTGCGCATATGGACGCCGTTCAGCGCCTCGAGCTTGGCGAAGTCGAAGCGGGCCGCGCCCTTGTTGACGTCGCCGATGTCGAACCAGGCGATCATGTCCTTAATCGACATCACCTCGTCGTCGCCATGGCTCCAGCCGAGCCTGGCCAGATAGTTGAGCAGAGCCTCGGGCAGGTAGCCCATGGCGCGATATGCCTCGACGCCGAGCGCGCCGTGCCGCTTCGACAGCTTGGCGCCGTCGGCGCCGTGGATCAGCGGGATGTGCGACATCGACGGCACGTCCCAGCCCATGGCGTTGTAGATCACCGTCTGGCGCGCGGCATTGGTCAGGTGATCGTCGCCGCGGATGATGTGGGTGACGCCCATGTCGTGATCGTCGACGACGACGGCATGCATGTAGGTCGGGACGCCATCGGAACGCAGGATGATGAAGTCGTCGAGATCCTTGTTGGGGAAGCGCACCTCGCCCTGCACGCGGTCGTTGACGATCGTCACGCCCTCGGTCGGCGCCTTGATGCGGATCGCGCCCTTGACGCCTGCCGGCGCCTCGGAGGGGCCGCGGTCGCGCCAATGGCCGTTGTAACGCGGCGGCAGGCCCTTGGCACGTGCGGCCTCGCGCATCGCCTCCAGCTCCGCCGGCGTCTCGTAGCTGTAATAGGCCTTGCCCATGCGCACGAGCTCCTCCGCCACCTCGCGGTGACGCGGCGCACGCTCGAACTGCGAGACGGCTTCGCCATCCCACGAGAGGCCAAGCCAGGTCAGCCCGTCGAGAATGGCAGCCGTGGCGGCTTCGGTGGAGCGCTCGCGATCGGTATCCTCGATGCGCAGCAGCATCGTGCCGCCGGTGTGCTTAGCATAGAGCCAGTTGAACAGCGCCGTGCGCGCTCCGCCGATATGCAGGTAGCCTGTAGGCGAGGGGGCAAAACGGGTGACGACCTTGTCGGACATGGAACTCTCGAGGAAGCGCTGAAAAATGCATGTTTCGCGCAGACTTCCACGCGACCGGCGTTCATGTAGCATAGGCGGTCTGGGGCGCAAGGGGCAGACCCGATGGCTGGACGTGGCCGGGGCGCGGAGGAGAGCGGGGAAACGACAGCAGGCGTCAGCGAACGCCTGATGTTCGCTCATGCCGTGCCCGAAGAGGGAACGCCGCTTTCGCTTCAGGCGCCGCGTCCGCCAGCCGGGCTTCTGCCAACTGGCGGCGGCACGTTACCGCCAGCATCGCCGACAGCCAATGTCGGCCGGATCCGCAGACAGCTTGGCCGCGTTTCGCTTCCTGCTCTGCGCCGAAGCGTTGCGGTCGCCGCCACCACCGAGCTCGACCGCGGCGTCGGCTTTCTGCTGGTGCCGGTGTTCCTGGCAGCCGGCGTGATCTGTTACTTCTCGCTGAGCGCCGAGCCGGACCTCTACAGGCCGCTCGCGGCGGTCGCCCTGATGGCGGTCTGCGCGGCGGTCTCGCGTTCCCGGCACAGAACGCACCTTGTCTTCATGGCGGCGTTTTTCTGCGCCTTGGGCTTTCTCGCGGCCAAGGTGGAGACCTGGCGGATGGCGACCCCGATGCTGGGTTCCGAAATCCAGACACGGCTGACGGGCCGCCTCGTCACCGCCGAGGCGATGGCCAACGGCCGTGTCCGGCTCACCATAGATCTGATATCCACGGAGCGTCCGAAGCTGCGCTACGCGCCGGACCGCATCAGGCTGTCGGCGCGCAGGATCCCGTCCGGCATGTCGGCCGGGTCGATGCTGACCGGCTATGCCAAGCTGCTGCCGCCGACAGGTCCTGTTCGGCCGGACAGCTACGACTTTTCCTTCGACAGCTATTTTGCCGGCATAGGCGCCAGCGGCTTTTTCCTGGGCGATCCGAAACTTGTCGCGCCGACCCCGAGTGCGCCAACGGAGGTGCCGTTTGGCGCGCGCGTGGCATCGGCCATAGAAAATGCTCGCGAGGGGATTGCCGACCACATCAGGAGCAGCATCGGCGGTTCCGAGGGCGAGATCGCGGCGGCGCTGATCGTCGGCGTTCGTGCTGGCATTCCGGAAGCCATCAATGAGTCGATGCGGCGGACCGGCATCTACCACATCATTTCGATCTCCGGCCTGCATATGGCGCTGGTCGCCGGCACGATCATGGTGCTTTTGCGCGGCGCCTTCGCGCTGTTTCCGGACTTCTCGTCGCGCCGGCCGGTGAAGAAATATGCCGCTGGCATCGCGCTGGCGTCGATCGCCGCCTATCTCGTGATCTCCGGCATCGTGGTGGCGGCCGAGCGAAGCTTCATCATGCTTGGCGTGATGCTGGTCGCCGTGCTTTTCGACCGCGCGGCGCTGACCATGCGCAACCTGGCGATCTCTGCCATCGCCGTCATCCTGGTCTCGCCGCATGAAGTGGTCGGCCCGAGCTTCCAGATGTCCTTCGCCGCCACCGCCGCCCTGGTCGGCGCCTATGCCGGCTTTGCCGACTATCGCGCCGGCAAAACGACCGCGCCGCCGGCAAAGCGTTCGTTTCTCGGGTTCTTATCGCGAAAACTGGCGATTGGAGCGGGTGGCGCCGCCGTGACGTCGCTCATCGCGGGCAGCGCAACATTGTTGTTTGCCATCTGGCACTTCCAGCGGGTGTCGCCGCTCAGCCTGCTGGCCAATCTGGCGGTCATGCCGATCGTCTCATTGGTCGTCATGCCGTTCGCCGTGCTGAGCGCGCTGGCCATGCCCTTCGGCTTAGACGGTCCCTTCCTCTTTGTCATGGGCAAAGGCCTGACGGCGATGATCGCCATTTCGGCATGGATTTCCGAGCGCTCACCGGTCGACGCCGTGGGGCTGATCTCGATCCAGTCGGTGCTGCTGGCGACGGTCGCGCTGGTCATCGCGACCATGGCTACCACTTGGCTGAGGCTTGCCGCCGTACCTTTCGCGCTCGCTGCGCTGCTGGCCATTCCGCACGTCCGCACACCGGACGTACTTATCTCGGAGGATGCGCATCTGGTGGCGATGCCGATCGGCGGCGGCGAGCTTGCCGTCAACCGCGAACGCTCCAACGAGTTCACCACCGACAACTGGAAACGGGCGCTGAAAGCCGAGGAGATCGTGCCGCCAGAAAGGTTCGCCAAAGATACGCTGGACATTGCCGATCCCGTCGAGCTGCCGCCCGGCTCGCCCTTCTATTGCAGCGGCGATCTCTGCATCGGTCGGCATCCTTCCGGCGCGATCGTCGCGCTCGCCGAGACCCGCGACACCGCCCGGCCGGCCTGCGGCTTCGCCGACCTCATCGTCATCAACGACGCCACGGCCTATAACCCGTGCCGCGATCCGCGTGTGCTCGTCGTCACCAAGCGGCAGCTGGCGCGCGACGGCAGCGCCGCCGTTTTCTTCGATCCGCAATCGGCAACCGCGCGGCCAACCGTCCGCTACGCGGTCGTAGAACCATACCGACCCTGGCACGAGCAGCGGAAATACACGCGCGAGGCGAGGGGACTGGCGCCCTATAAGCAGCCGGAGAAACCAGCCGCCGCACCGGGCCAATAGATTGTCGTTCGGGCGAAGAAGGCCGGGGCAGTTCTGCTCAGTAGCGGCGGATAAGTCCCACGAGCTTGCCCTGAACCTTGACCCGGTCCGGTCCAAAGATCCGGGTCTCATAGGCCGGGTTGGCGGCCTCGAGCGCGATCGAGGCACCCTTGCGGCGGAAACGCTTAAGCGTCGCCTCCTCATCGTCGACCAGCGCCACCACGATCTCGCCCGGGCTTGCGGTGTTGGCATTGCGGATGATGACGGTGTCGCCGTCGAAGATGCCGGCCTCGATCATCGAGTCGCCCTTGACCTCCAACGCGTAATGCTCGCCGCCCATGATCATGTCCGGCGGCACCGAGATCGAATGCGTCTGGTGCTGGATGGCGTCAATCGGCACGCCGGCGGCGATGCGGCCCATCACCGGAATGGATACGGCCGCCGCGGCCTCGTCGTCATTGCTTGGCGTCGGGGTGCGCGATGGCGTCGTCGGCTTGACCTGGCGACTGAGATTGCCTTGGCCGCCCTGGATGATGCTCGGCGAAAACTTCTTCGCGGCATTCAGGCCAGGCGCGATCGAGTCGGGTAGGCGCAGCACTTCCAGCGCGCGCGCCCGGTTCGGCAGCCGGCGAATGAAGCCACGTTCCTCCAGCGCAGTGATCAGCCGGTGGATGCCGGACTTGGAGGCAAGGTCGAGCGCCTCCTTCATCTCATCGAATGATGGAGGAATCCCGCTCTCCTTCAGGCGTTCATGGATGAACATCAGGAGTTCATGTTGTTTGCGCGTCAGCATCGGCGGCCCCCACGGGTTCTGAAACCAGAATCAGAAAAACAAACCCAGAACAAACACTATCTGTTCCAGTTGTGTTCCGCAACCGTTTAAAGTTTAGTGAATTTGTTAAGGCTGCCGAAACAATGTCGCATCCGGTGACGGCCGGCTGCCCCTCCTGGGGCAGCGGCATTGATTTCGCTCGATTTTGGAGTTCCCCTTACGCTGAAATACAACCCGCCACGATCACGAAGCCGTGGTTGGGATCACGTCGGCTCTACCGTAAGCGCGTGGCACCGTGAACGAAACGAACCCAAAATGCCAACCTTGGCGAAGTTCCGATCCGCAGTCTTCGCCGTCTATGGACCAGCTAACGTAGGACCAAAGGTTCTTGCCCTGTCGCCGACGGTGGTGAGACAACCCCCTTGGCCAGATCGAAATGGAGGCGGCAGCACAATGAGGGGAATTCCTGATCTCGCCGAAGTCGAGGCGATGGATGCCGCGGATCCGCTGCGCGCCATGCGCGATCGCTTCGTCTTGCCGGAAGACGTCATATACCTCGACGGCAATTCGCTGGGCGCTGCTTCGGTAGACGCCTTCAGCGAGATCGAGACTGCCGCGAGGCAGGAATGGGCGCGGGATCTCATCCGCGCCTGGAACACCGCCGGCTGGTTCGATATGCCCATCGAGCTGGGTGACCAGCTAGGACGGCTGATCGGCGCGAAACCCGGCCAGACGGTCGTTTGCGACACGACTTCGATCAACATCTACAAGGTCCTGCATGCGGCACTTGCAATGCGGCCCGAGCGTTCGGTGATCGTTGCCGAGGGCGACAGCTTTCCGACCGACCTCTACATGGCGGAAAGCGTCGCATCGACGCGGCTCGGCACGGTGCTGCGGCTCGAAGGCACCGATGCCCCGACGATTGAGGAACTGGTTGACGATCGCGTCGCGGTCATCTTGGTCAACCACGTCAACTACAAATCCGGCCGGCTGCGCGACATGGCGGCGCTCACCCGTAAGGCTCATGAAGCCGGCGCGCTGATCGCGTGGGACCTCTGCCACACGGCGGGTGCGCTGCCGGTGGATCTCGACGGCTCTAATGCCGATTTCGCCATTGGCTGCACCTACAAGTATCTCAATGGCGGGCCGGGCTCGCCAGCCTTCATCTACGCCGCGAGCCGCCATCACCGCGACATTCGCCAGCCGCTCAGCGGCTGGTGGGGCCATGCCCGGCCTTTCGCGTTCGAGCAGGGCTACGCCGCGGGCACGGGCATCCGGCGGTTCCTGTGCGGAACGCAACCGGTGCTGTCGATGCGCGCGCTGAAAGGGGCGCTGGATATGTGGAACGATGTCGACATCAGGGCCGTGCGGAGAAAAAGCGTCGCGCTGACGGACCTGTTCATCCGGCTTGTCGAAGCCAAATGCGGCGGCTTCGGTCTTGAGCTGGAGAGTCCACGCAACGGCGCCGAGCGCGGCAGCCAGGTGTCGTTCGCCCATCCGCATGGCTACCAGGTGATGCGTGCGTTGATCGAGCGCGGCGTGATCGGCGATTTCCGCGCGCCATCCACCATTCGTTTCGGCTTCACGCCGCTCTATGTCGGCTACCGCGATGTCTGGAATGCGGTCGAGGTGCTGCAGGAAATCCTGCGCACTGGCATCTGGCAAGACGCGCGCTTTGCCATCAAAACAACCGTTACCTGACTTTGAATCGGCGATGCCGAACAAATGACCTGATCGAGGAGACACCGTTGCTGGGACATCGTATTGCCGACTGGGATGACGCCTATGCAAATGGCGCCAATATCGCGGGCGGCGACCGCTGGCCGGCTGCGTGGGATCGGCCGGCGCGGGCGTTTCGCGAAAGGCTGCTGTCAGAGGGCAGGGCGCGGCTCGATGTTGTCTACGGCGAAGCGCCGCGCAATCGCTTCGACCTGTTTCTCCCGTCTGCGGCGCCAAGGGGGCTCGTCGTGTTCATCCACGGCGGCTACTGGATGGAGTCGGACAAGAGCTCCTGGTCGCATCTGGCTGGAGGCGCGCTCGGCCGCGGCTTTGCCGTCGCCATGCCCTCCTACACGCTGTGCCCGCAGACCAGGATCGGCGGCATAGTCGGCGAGGTCGCTGCAGCGATCGAGAAGACGGCGGCCATGGTCGATGGTCCGCTGATGCTGACCGGGCACTCGGCCGGCGGGCATCTCGCCAGCCGGATGGTGACCACGGCCTCACCGCTATCATCCGATGTGGCGCGGCGCATACGCCAAGTGGTTTCGATTTCAGGCCTGCACGACCTTCGGCCGCTGATGTTCACAGCGCTGAACGAGACCCTGAACATCGACGAGCCGGAAGCGCGGAGCGAAAGCCCGGCATTGTTGCGGCCTCGACAGGGAGCCTGCATCACCTGCTGGGCCGGCGGCGGCGAGCGTTCGGAATTCCTGCGTCAGAGCGCGTTGCTCGCCAACATCTGGACCGGGCTCGGCGCCTCCACCCGTTCAGTGGTCGAGCCGGACCGGCATCATTTCAACGTTGTCGATGGCCTCGCCGACCGGGATCATCCCCTGACCCGTACGTTGGTGGACGAATAAGGTTACGATCGACTTCGTCGACGTATCAGGATCGACTTCGTCGAAGCCTAGCGCAGCATGAGCACGCTGCATTCGGCGCCGGCTTCCGCCGCCGGCGCAAAGGGCTCGCGCACGATCAGGCCGTTGGCGTCGGCGAGCATCCGCAGCATCGAGGAGTCCTGGATTCCGAAAGGCGTCGCGACGAAGGTGCCGGCGTCCTCGCGCACGACCGCGCGCACGTAATCCTGCCTGAGATCGTTGGCCCGGATCGCAGTGCCAAGCCGAGCCGTTCGCACGTCCTGCCGATGATCGCGGCCGCCGAGCCGCGCAAGCAGCGGCTTCAGGAAGAGTTGCGAGCAGACAATGCTTGCCACCGGATTGCCGGGCAGGCCGATGCAGCGGATATTGCCAAGCCGGCCAAACATCAGCGGTTTGCCGGGGCGCATGGCGATTTTCCAGAAATCGAGCTGCATGCCTTCGCCGGTCAGCACGTTATGGACGAGGTCGTGGTCGCCGACCGAGGCGCCGCCGAGCGTGACGACGACATCGGCGTCCGCCTCGACCGCTTTCCGGACCAGCGCGGCAATCGCCTCCTGGCGGTCGGCGGCGATGCCGAGATCGAGCGCGAGCGCGCCGACCGACTGGGCGGCGGCGGCAACGCCGTAGGCATTCGACGAAATGATCTGGTCAGGGCCGAGCGCGCTGCCAGGCGGCAGCAATTCGTCGCCGGTGGCGATGATCGCGACCAGCGGCCGGCGCACGACGTTCAGGGCTGGGTGGTTGGCCGAGGCCGCCAGCGAAAGGGCCGCTGCATCGAGCACGCGGCCCTTTTCGAGCAGCACGTCGCCCTGGCCGAAGTCGAGCCCGCGGCGGCGCACATTACGTCCTTCCGCGGTCGGCTCGGTCAGCTCGATCCTGCCATTGCCGAGGTCGCGGACGTTTTCCTGGATGACGACCGTGTCGGCGCCCTCCGGCAACGGCGCCCCGGTGAAGATGCGCACGGCCTGGCCTTCCCCGACGGTTCCGGAGAAACCGCGCCCGGCAGGCGCCATGCCGATGACCTCGAGTAGCGCCGGCGCCGAGGCGACATCGCAGAAGCGCGCGGCATAGCCGTCCATCGCGGAGGCATCGAAAGGTGGCTGCGTGCGCAGCGCGACCACCGGCTCGGCCAGCACGCGGCCCGCCGCGTCAGCCAGCGGAACGCGCTCGCCCGGCAGAGCCGTCACGCCGTCCAGCAGGCGTTCGAGCGCCTCGGTGACCGGAAGCAAGGCCATTATGAACCTGCCTTGTAGTCGCCTGATTTGCCGCCGGTCTTCTCGACCAGCCGGACGCCGGAAATCACCATCCCGCGGTCCGCTGCCTTGGCCATGTCGTAGATGGTGAGGCAGGCGACTGAAGCGGCGGTCAGCGCCTCCATCTCCACGCCCGTCTTGCCGGTGACGCGGGCGAGCGCGGTGACCTTGAGACCTGGCAAGGAATGGTCCGGCTCGATCTCGACGCCAACTTTGGTCAGAAGCAGCGGATGGCAGAGCGGGATCAGTTCGTGCGTCTTCTTTGCGGCCATGATGCCGGCGATACGGGCAGTCCCCAATACGTCGCCTTTCTTGGCGTCGCCGGCCAGGATCATCTCCAGCGTTTCCGGCTGCATGGAGACGAACCCTTCAGCGACTGCCGTGCGCGTCGTCTCGGCCTTGTCGCCGACATCGACCATGTTGGCTTCGCCCTTGGCGCCAAGATGAGTAAGGGAGGCCATCCTCAAACGGCCTCGGCACGCGCCTTGCCGGTGAGCAGCAGTTGCGTGGCGGCGGCCACGTCGGCCTGCCGCATCAGGCTCTCGCCGACCAGGAAGGTGCCGATCTTGCTCTTCTCCAGCCGGCGGCAGTCCTGATGTGTGAAGATGCCGCTTTCGCTGACCAGCAGCCGATCCGCCGGCACCATGGCCGCCAGCCGCTCCGAAACGTCGAGGCTGGTTTCAAAGGTTCTGAGATCGCGGTTGTTGATGCCGATCAGCCTCGACGAAAGGCGAAGCGCGCGTTGCATTTCCTTTTCGTCATGCACCTCGACCAGAGCGTCCATGCCGAGCTCGAAGGCAGTCGCTTCAAGATCCCTGGCAAGCGCGTCGTCGACGCTCGCCATGATGATCAGGATCGCGTCGGCGCCCCAGGCGCGTGCTTCGTAGACCTGGTAGGGATCGAACAGGAAATCCTTGCGCAGAGCCGGCAGGCGCACCGCTGCCCGAGCGGCTGTCAGGAATTCGGGAGCGCCCTGGAAAGACGGGGCGTCGGTAAGCACCGAAAGGCAGGCGGCGCCACCTTTCTGGTAGGCCTGTGCCAATGACGGCGGATCGAAATCGGCCCGGATCAGGCCCCTGGAAGGGCTGGCCTTCTTGATCTCGGCGATCAAAGCGAAGCCGCCGTCTCGGCGCTTGGCTTCCAGCGCGGCAAGGAAGCCGCGCGGCGGCTCGGCGTCCCCGGCCTTCGTCTTGATCTCGGCGAACGACACGGCGAGCTTCGCCGCGGCGATCTCTTCACGCTTGTAGGCTTCGATCTTGCGCAGGATATCGGACAAGGGGTCTATCCGTTCGAAATCTCGATGAGCTTGTCGAGCACCGCAAGCGCGCGGCCGCTGTCGATCGCTTGCGCCGCCGCCGCGATGCCGTCGGCCAGCGTCGTCACCTTGCCGGCCACAACCAGCCCGGCGCCGGCATTCATCAGCACCGTATCGCGATAGGCGCCGGCGGCTCCGCCAAGCATATCCCGCAATTCCTTGGCGTTGTAGGCCGCGTCGCCGCCGCGCAGCTCTTCCTTTGTGTGCCGCTTCAAGCCAACGGCTTCCGGCGTCAAGGTGAAGCTGCGAATCTCGCCGCCGGCGAGCTCCGCCACCTGGGTCTCGCCGGTGGTGGTGATCTCGTCATAGCCGTCGCCATGGACGACCCAGGCGTGATCGGCGCCCAGCGCCTTGAGCGTCTCGGCCACGGGCATGATCCACTCCGGCAGGAAGACGCCGACCATCTGGCGGCTGACGCCGGCAGGGTTCGACAGCGGTCCGAGCAGGTTGAAGATGGTGCGCGTGCCGAGCTCGACGCGGGTCGGTCCGACATGCTTCATCGCCGGATGATGCGCCGGCGCGAACATGAAGCCGACGCCGACCTCATGGATGCAGCGTCCGATCGTCTCCGGCGGGATGTCTATTCTGACGCCCAGCGCCGTCAGCACATCGGCGGAGCCGGTCAGCGAGGACAGGCCGCGATTGCCATGCTTGGCGACCGGCACGCCGGCCGCGGCAATGACGAAGGCCGAAGCGGTCGAGATGTTGACCGAATGCGAATTGTCGCCGCCGGTGCCGACGATGTCGATGGCGCCTTGCGGCGCCTCGACGCGCAGCATCTTGGCGCGCATCGTGGCGACCGCGCCGGAAATCTCGCCCACCGTCTCGCCGCGCACGCGCAGCGCCATCAGGAAGCCGCCGATCTGGCCGGGCGTCGCGTCGCCCGACATGATGATGTCGAACGCCTCGCGCGCTTCCTCGAAGGAAAGCGCGGTGCCCGTGGCGACCTTGGCTATGTGTGTCTTGAGAGCGCTCATCGTGTCTGTGCTTGCGAAACCGCGTTCGGATCGATGCGAACGTCATATTGCGACTGCAACTGCGCCACGAGCTGGTCGAGCAGATCGTCGGACATGCCGGCACCGAAGGATTTCTGCGCGTCGTCCGGCACCGCGCTGCCATCGGCGCCCGCCGGCTCGAAGACCTCGGCGACCTTGAACAGGATCTGGCCGTCGCCGGTGGGCGAGGGGATCAAACCGGTACCGCCTTCGCCGACGCCGAACATGGCCGCGGCGCCTTCCTTGCCGAAATCGGCATCGTCGGCTTCGCGCTTCAGGCCGCGCTTGGTCTGCTTGTCGAGCTTGAGCTCGCCGGCGATGACGTCGAGCGCGGTGCCTGCCTTGAGGCGCTTCTCCAGCTCCTGAGCCTTGGCGTCGAGCCGCTTGTCGGTCTCGGCCTCCGTCCAGTCGGCGACGACCTTCTTGCGGACTTCATCCAGCGTGCGGTCGCGCGCCGGCGTGACCGACTGCACTTCGTAGAAGACGAAACCGTTGCCGGCAGTCGTCAGGCCTTCGTTCTCGGTATTGGGCTCCGCCGCGAACACCGACTTGATCAGCTCGGCCGATTCCGGCAGGTCGTTGACGATCGTGCCGTCCGGCCGCTGGCCGGTACGGTCGATGGCGTCGATGGTGACGACCTTGAGCTTCAACTTCTCGGCGGCCTGGGCCAACGAGGCGCCCGAGGCGCGGGTGTCCTCGTAGCTGTCATGCACATCGAGCAGGATGCGGCTTGCCTCGCCGAGCGCCAGGTCCTTGCGGATTTGGCCGGACACTTCCGACAGCGGCTTCACCACCTGCGGCTTGATCTCGGTGACGCGCAAGAGCACGGGACCGAAGGCGCCCTGGACGACCTGGCTCACCTCGTTGGCATTGAGCGAGAAGGCGGCATCGGCCACCGCCTTGTCGGCGATCTTGTCCTTGGCCAGCGTGCCGAGCAGCGTGTCGGCCTGCGTCTTGCCTTCGGCGGTGACGAGCTTGTCGAAGGTCGCGCCGGCCTTCAGCGAATCCAAAGCGGCCTTGGCCGCATCCGGCGTCTTGAACACCAGCTGCTCGATGGTGCGCATCTCGGGCGTCGTGTAGCGCGCGATGTTCTTGTTGTAGTCCTCGCTGATCTGCTGGTCTGTCACCGCGGACGGATCCATGATGTCCTGCGGCTCCAGCCGGACATAGGAGAACTTGCGGTATTCCGGCGCGGCATAGTTCTTCTTGTTGGCGTCGAAATAGGTTGTGAGGGCACTGTCGGACGGCGCCTCGATCGGCTGCACCAGCGTCTTCGGCAGCACGACATAGTCGATCGTGCGATCCTCGCCGCGATAGAGAGAGACCGCCTTCAGGAAGGTCTGCGGCACCTTGAGGCCGTCGGAGATCGCCTCGACGATCTGCTGGCGCACGGCCACCTGCGAGCGGTTTCTGAGATAGTCCTCGGGCCGCATGCCGAGCTGGCGCAGCAGATACTCGAAGGTGCGGCGATCGAACTGGCCGCCGGGGCCTTTGAAGGCCGGATCCTCGCGCGTCAGTTCGGCCAGCCGATCCTTGGAGAGGCCGAGCCCGAGCTTGCGCGCCTGTTCGTCGAGCACTGCGCCCGAAACGAGCTGCGCCAGCACCTGATTGTCGACACCGAGCAGCTTGGCCTGTTCATGGGTGACGCGCTGGCCATATTGCTGCGACAGAAGGCTGAGCTGGCGGTCGTAAGCGAGGCGGTACTCGTTGATCGAGACCTCCGTGCCGCCGGCCGTGATCACCGCGTGATGGCCGCCCAGCACGCCACCCACCATGCGCGTGGTCGCGCCCCAGGCGAGGAAACTCACCACCAGCAAGGACAGCAACGCCTTCGCGACCCAGGTGCCTGCCGCGCTTCTCAATATACCAAGCATGCATACTTCCGATTTTTGCGCATTTTCGCGTGCGCCGAGTCTGAAACAAGCGCAATAGCGCCCTTCCGGTCCACTGTCGATTGCTTTGTGACCTGATTTTGGTAGTGAGGGCGCTGCTTAATGTCGCTCGGAGAACGCGCCCCATGACCCCCGGAATCCGCCCACTTGTCGCCGGCAACTGGAAAATGAACGGCACCAGCGCCTCGCTCAACGAGCTGCGGTCGATAGGCAACGGGTTCATGAGCGGGCTCGACGCGGAGACCGAAGCGGTCGTGTGCGTGCCGGCGACCTTGCTGCAGCGCGCCGCCGAGATCCTGTCGCGCACGCCGGTGCGTGCCGGTGGAGAGGATTGCCATCCCAAGGAGAGCGGCGCCTTCACGGGCGAGATTTCGGCCGAGATGCTCAAGGATGCCGGCGCAAGCCACGTCATCGTCGGTCATTCCGAGCGCCGCGAGCTGTTCGGCGACGACGATGCAATAGTTCATGCCAAGGCGTCGGCGGCCTGGCGGGCAGGGCTGGTGGCCATCATCTGCATCGGCGAGACGCGCGCCGAGCGGGAGGCGGGCGCCACGCTTGATGTCCTGTCGCGCCAGCTTGACGGTTCCGTGCCGGCGAGCGCCACCGCCGCCAATACTATCATCGCCTACGAGCCGGTCTGGGCGATCGGCACCGGCCTGACGCCGACCGCCGCCGATGTCGCCGAGGCGCATGCGCATATCCGGGGTAAGCTGACCGCGCTGCTCGGCGATGCCGCGGCCAGGACGCGCATTCTTTACGGCGGCTCGGTCAAGCCTTCCAACGCGGTGGAACTGCTCGGCGTCGACAATGTCGACGGCGCGCTGGTCGGCGGCGCCAGCTTGAAGGCGGCCGACTTCCTGGCCATAGCGGAAGCTTATATGAACATGGCTTAGCCTGCGTTGATTTTCAGGTGATGCCGGCCTGCGAACGATGGTTTCCTGCGCTTCCGGTGCTCACGTACTTTAGTACGCTCCGCTCCGGTTCTCGGAAACCACCGTTCTCGGCTCGGCCTGACCTGAATCTCAACACACCCTAGCCGTCTCCCAGGCTCACGCGGCTAAATCGTTGTAATGGCCGCATTGGTTCCCATATTCCCGGCCACGGGCTTGGAAATGCCGCCAAAGCATTGTAAGGAGCCGCCTCCAAATCATCGGTCGTATGCGCGCTCGCGCAAGGCCTCGCCAGGATAAATTATGGAAACCGTACTGATCGTCGTTCACCTCATGGTCGTGCTCGCCCTCGTCGGCGTGGTGCTGCTGCAGCGCTCCGAAGGCGGCGGCCTGGGCATCGGCGGCGGTTCCGGTTTCATGACCGCTCGTGGCGCCGCCAACGCGTTGACGCGCGCCACCGCGATCCTGGCGGCAGCTTTCTTCGTGACGTCGCTGGCGCTGTCGATCCTTGCCCGCTATGGCGAAAAGCCGATCGACATCCTCGACCGCCCGGCAACGTCCAGCCAGGGCAACGGCGTGCTCAACCAACTGCCGGGATCGAACGGACCGGTGGGCAGCTCGCAGCCAGCAGCCCCGGCCGGCGGCTCTGCTCCCGCGGCTCCGGCTGGCGGTGCGACGAGCACCACGCCGCTTGCCAACGGCGCCACAGCGCCGGCTCCGGCCACAAGGCCTGCTCCGGCGCCCGCGAATCCGAGCACCGCGCCGGCGACCAACGGCGTCACCTTGCCGGTCACCCCTCAGGTTCCGAACCAGTAGCCGGACAAGCACTGCCGCGATCTGTTGTTCTTTGAACACAGTCGCGGCAAATGCGGGCCCGATCACGAAGATTCAACCGGGCGTGGCGCCTGCCTCAGCTTGAGGCGATGACAGCTAATCGATTATAGATTGCGCGCGGCACTTTTGGCGTCCTTGGGGGACGCCGGGCGACGCCGTGGGCAACACGCATTGAACGATCGGATCTTCGCCATGCAGCTTCGCAGCTTCATCATTTTGGGAGTCTGTGCCGTCCTCGGCATGGGTTCCGCGGCCCTTGCCGGACCGGCAAACATGGTCTCCTCCCCGTCGGTAGAGAGAACCGACGCCATTCCCGTTGCCGCCGCCAAGAGCGACGCATCGCAGCTGAGGCTTCTCAAGAAGAAGAAAAATCCGACCTCGGACGATATCGCGCAGATCGGCAAGCTCGAGGCCAAGATCGCTGCCGACAAGCAGGCGGCAAAAGATAAGGCGCTCGAGGCTCGCAAGATGGCGATGCGCGAGGCCGCCAAGGCCAAGGCTGACGCGGCGCGCCAGGAATGGCTCGCCAAGAAGGGCACTGCCGCGCCGGCTGAGGTCGCCGACGCCAAGCCGGCCAAGAAGACCACCAAGATCATCGCGCCGCTGGACCCGGTGGCGCAGATCATGCCGGTCAAAGCCGAGGAGCCTATCCCGGCTGAGGTCATGAACATCACCGCTACCGGCAACAATGGCGAGTTGCGCAGTGAGCAGCCCGGCCAGAAGCAGACGAGCAGCGGCGGGCTGTTTGCCGGCCTCTTCGGCGGCTCGTCGGTGAGCTCGATCAGTTACCTGCCCGAGACCCGTGCGCTTGATTCGGCGCTGGCCAAGAAGGCCGCCAAGCGGCCGTTCAAGGTGAAGCCGGAATTCGTGCCGCAGGACGTCACGTTCACCGGTTATGAGCCGGGCACCATCGTCATCGACACCAGCGCGCGCCGCCTCTACCTCGTCGAATCGTTTTCCACGGCACGCCGCTATGCCATCGCGGTCGGCCGCGAAGGCCTGCAGTTCAAGGGCACGGTAGCCGTCGGCGACAAGCAGGAATGGCCGCGCTGGATACCGACGCTCGACATGCAGAAGCGCGAGCCGAAGCATTACGGCCAGTACAAGGACGGCATGCCCGGCGGCGGCGAGAACCCGCTCGGCGCGCGCGCCATCTACCTCTATGACGGCAAGAAGGACACGCATCTGCGCATCCACGGCACAATCGCGCCGCAGTCGATCGGAACCAGCGCCTCCAATGGCTGCTTCCGCATGATCAACGAGCACGTCATGGACCTCTACAGCCGCGTCAAGATCGGCACGAAGGTTGTGATTATCTAAGGCTTTCCGTCAAACTGCCGAAAGGGCCGGCATCGCCGGCCCTTTTGTTTTGACTGAATCCAAGCCCGTGCGGGCCTAGGTGCCATTTTGGGAAAAAGCCTTCGCGGCGGTTTTTTCTCTGGCGGAATCAATCAGGCCGCGTTAAGCGATGACTCCCATGGCGCGATATGTATTCATCACAGGCGGCGTGGTTTCCTCACTCGGAAAAGGCATCGCCGCAGCAGCTCTTGGGGCTCTTCTGCAAGCGCGAGGCTATCGCGCGCGGATCAAAAAGCTCGATCCTTATCTCAATGTCGATCCCGGGACGATGTCGCCGTATCAGCACGGCGAAGTGTTCGTGACCGATGACGGCGCCGAGACCGACCTCGATCTCGGCCACTACGAGCGATTCACCGGGCGCTCGGCGAACCAGCAGGACAACATCACCACCGGCCGCATCTATAAGAACATCATCGAGCGCGAGCGGCGCGGCGACTATCTCGGCGCGACCGTGCAGGTGATCCCGCACGTCACCGACGAGATCAAGCATTTCGTGCTGGACGGCAATGACGACTACGATTTCGTGCTGTGCGAAATCGGCGGCACGGTCGGCGACATCGAGGCGATGCCGTTCCTGGAAGCGATCCGACAGCTCGGCAACGACCTGCCGCGCAACAACGCCGTCTATGTGCATCTGACCCTGATGCCCTACATCCCGACGGCCGGCGAACTGAAGACCAAGCCGACGCAGCATTCGGTCAAGGAACTGCGCGGCATCGGCATCGCGCCCGACATCCTTTTGGTGCGCGCCGACCGGCCGATCCCGAAGGAGGAGCGCCGGAAACTTTCGCTGTTCTGCAACGTGCGCGAAAGCGCCGTCATCCAGGCGCTGGACGTGCCGCACATCTATGACGTGCCTTTGGCCTATCACCAGGAGGGCCTCGATTCGGAAGTGCTGGCGGCCTTCGGTATCGACCCGGCGCCGAAGCCCCGCATGGAGCCGTGGCAGAAGCTTTCCAACCACATCCACAATCCGGAAGGCGAGGTGACGATCGCCATCGTCGGCAAATACACCGGCCTCAAGGATGCCTATAAATCGCTGATTGAGGCGCTGTCGCATGGCGGCCTCGCCAATCGCGTCAAGGTCAAGCTCGACTGGATCGAAAGCGAGATCTTCGAGAAGGAAGACCCGGCGCCGTGGCTGGAGAAGGTGCATGGCATACTCGTTCCCGGCGGCTTCGGCGAGCGCGGTTCGGAAGGCAAGATCCTGGCGGCAAAGTTCGCCCGCGAGCGCAAGGTGCCTTACTTCGGCATCTGCTTCGGCATGCAGATGGCCTGCATCGAGGCGGCCCGCTCGCTGGCGGGTGTGGACCATGCGTCGTCGACCGAGTTCGGCCCCACCGACGAGCCCGTCGTCGGTCTGATGACCGAGTGGCTGAAGGGCAATATGCTTGAGAAGCGCAGGGCCGCAGGCGATCTCGGCGGCACGATGCGGCTTGGCGCCTATCAGGCCGAGCTCGCCAAGGGCTCGAAGATAGCGGATATCTACGGCGACACGCAGATTTCCGAGCGCCACCGACATCGCTACGAAGTCAACATCGACTACAAGCAGCGGCTCGAGGATTGCGGCCTGGTGTTTGCCGGCATGTCGCCCGACGGCGTGCTGCCGGAGACGGTCGAATATCCTGACCACCCATGGTTCATCGGCGTGCAGTATCACCCCGAGCTGAAGAGCCGGCCGCTCGACCCGCATCCCCTGTTCGCGAGCTTTATCTCGGCGGCGGTGGATCAGTCGCGGCTCGTCTGAACCGACGAACAGGCCGTGCAGACCTACGTTGCTTTACTCTACAGCATCATCCTGGGCGAGGGGCGGCGGGTGGTCATGTCCGACCTGAAGGCCATGGCGGAAAGCCTCGGGCTGAAAAACGTCCGCACGCTGGTGGCGACGGGCAATCTGGTGTTCGAGGCGCGCACAGTCGAGCTTTCAAAGCTCGAGGACCGGCTGGAAAGGGCGTTCGAGAAAAGCTTCGGCCGGCATGTCGACATCATCGTGCGCGGTGCCGAGGATTGGCTGAAGCTTGCCGCCGCCAATCCGTTTCCGGGCGAATCAGCGGACGCGGCCGATCAGGTTGCGGTGCGCGTGATGCGCGAGCCGCTGCCGGCGGACACCGTAGAGGCACTCCAGGCCTATGCCGCCGCCGATGAAAAAGTATTCCTGGTAGACGGCGATATCTGGCTTGTCTTCTCGCGTGAGCGGCCGAGCTCGCGGCTGCTTGCCGCCGCCAATCACAAACGCCTCGGCATCGGCACATCGCGCAACTGGAACACGGTGCGCCGTCTGGCAGAGGCAGTAGGCAGTAGGCAGTAGGCAGTAGGGTGGCATTCTCTATTGCCTAAGCCCTACTGCCTACTGCCTTGTTTCAGGCCTTCGCCACCCTCGCGCCTGCACCAAGCGCCATGGTGCGCAGCACGTAGTAGACGACGCCGGCGATCGCCACGCCGAAGAACCAGCCATAGACGCCCCACCAGGACGGCAGCCAGTTGGTGAAGTTAGGCAGGATCGAGGAGAAGATGGCGCCGATGCCGGCAGCGATGAAGGCGTTGACATGCCACCCGCTCTGGAAACGGAACTCGCCGTCTTCGCGATAGAGTGCTTCGACGTCGACGTCGCTTTTGCGGATCAGGTAGTAGTCGACCATCATCACGCCGAAGATCGGTCCCATCGTCGCGCCGATGACGTTGACGAAGGAAGCCGCACTGCCTTCCCATGGCGCGAAGGGATAGAGCACCAGGGCGATCAGCGCCGCGATGTAGCCGCCCTTCTTGAAGTCGATCTGGCGCGGGAATACGTTGGAGAAATCGAAAGCCGGCGAGACGAAATTCGCCACGACGTTGATGCCCAGCGTCGCCACCGCGAAGGTCAGCGCGGCGAGAGCGGCCAGGAACCAGCTGTCGAACTTGGCCGAGATCTGGTCGGGATGCAGCAGCACCTCATGGTAGACGTCATAGGCGGCGATCGTGGTGACGCCGGCGACCAGCGAGAACAGGATGAGGTTGACCGGCAGGCCCCAGATGTTGCCCTTGCGCAGGGCCGCATTGTCCGGCGCATAACGGGCGAAATCGCAGAAGTTGAGGTAGAGAGCCGAGAAATAGGTCACCCAGATCGCCGCCACCGCGAACAGCGCGGTCCAGGATCCCGGCTCGCCCGGAACGCCGGCGTCCTTGGTCTTGTCCAGCAGCACATCCATCGGGATGTCGCTGGTGAAGGCGAAAGTGCCGGACTTCACGCAAAGATAGATGGCCAGGATCAGCATCATGATCCACACGGCCGGGCCGGCCCAATCCTGGAAGCGACGGACGGTTTCCATGCCCTTCTGGATGATCAGCAACTGCAGCGCCCAGATGATGACGAAGCAGATCACCTCCAGGGTCGAGTGTCCCAGAAGGTGCGAGCTCTTGTTGAACTCGTCGAACCATTGCAGGCGCGTCAGCAGCGCCACGATCGCGCCCGACGCCGCGGCCGTCTGGGCGCCGTACCAGAAGCAGGCGACGATCGCCCTCACCAGCGCCGGGACGTTGGCGCCCCAGATGCCGAAGGAGGCGCGGGCAAGCACGGGGTAGGGCACGCCGGTCTTCACGCCGGCATAGCCGACCATATTCATCAGCGCATAGATGATCAGCGAGCCGATGCCGATGGCGATGATGAAGTTGACGAAGCCGCCGCAGAACAGAAACAGGCTTGCCGCCAGGTAGTAGCCCCAGAGGCTATGGACGTCGGAGGTCCAGACGTTGAAGATCGAAAACGGTCCCCAGTTCCTGACCGTTGCGGGAGCCAGATCCTCATTGTAGAGGTCAGGCGATGCGCCTTGAATGGTCATTGCAAGTGTTCCCCTTTTTGCAAAACGCGCCCTCACGCGGTGACTGCGGAGGTTAAGCCTGACGCAGGGTAACCGGCAAGCAACCCATTTGCCGGCTTTCGCCTTAAAGATATTCAATGAGAATCGCCGTTATCCGACGGCTCCAGGCCTGCATTGGCTGAGTCGCCAATTGATTTTCGCGCATGTCAGGCGCGGGCCCGCGTTTCGAACTTTTTCCATCGGCAACCAAATTTGTTTGGAACCGATTCGCGGGACGTGCGTTTATTGCGGTTCGACTGCGCTGCGGTCGACCGGGAGGATAATTATGGATCGCTTGCATTTCTTTACCCCAGTGCGAATTGCGCGTGGGCAGGGATACCCTGTGGAGGAAGTCGATAGCGTCTCCGAGGCGATGGTGTTCCTGCGGAAATGGCCAACGGGACGGCGCGGACCGGTTTATCAGTGCGCCCTGAATTGCTGCGCGGCGGCACTGTCGGGCAAGATGTCGGCAGAGGAAGCGCGAAAAGCCTTTGTCGGCTTTGCCCGCATCACCCGGCTGCTCGACGATGACATGGCGCTGCCGCTGGGTGGCGCGTCGATGGACAATGTCCACGCCTTGAGGCGCTAGCGCCGTCACGCCCCCGCGGCTGCGCTGACAGATGCGACGATGAGGCGTCGGCTTATGGTCGACGTCGCTGTGCTGTCGTCGGCTCAGTTTTCCTTGAAAGAGCGTGTGAGCGAAGCCTGCACCGGGGCCAGCATATAGTCGAGCAAAGTGTGCTCTCCCGTCAGGATCATGACCTCCGCCGGCATGCCGGGCGACAAGTGCACGTCATGCAGCTCTGCGAGATCGGCGGTGTCGACTTTGACCTTGGCGAGGAAATAAGGCTCGCCGGTCTTTTCGTCCGTCAGCCGGTCGGCCGACACCGATGTGAGCAGGCCATGGATTTGCGGCAGATGCCGGCTCGGATAGGCCGACAACACCACGCGAGCCGGCATGTCAGGATGTACCACGTCGATATCCGCCGGTTTGATGCGTGAATCGATGACCAGATTGGGCTCGTTGGGAACGATATCAAGCAGCGCCTGGCCGCTTGCGATCACGCCCGATTCGGTCGTTATGCGCAGGTTCATCACCGTTCCGGCGATTGGTGCGACAATGTCGGTCCTGGCCAGCACATCCTGGCGCGAAGGTAATTGGCTGCGCAGTTCAGCCAGGTCCCCTCGCACTTTTGCGAGATCCTCATTGGCGCTCTCGCTGTCCTGTTGGCGCAGGTTGAGGAGCTGGAACTCGGTCTCGCCGATCTGCTGGTCGTTATGTGCCACTTGCGCGCGGTTCGACGCCTGATTGGCGCGGATCTCGGCCTGGGACCGCTGCAGCGCCAGTATCCGCGGCAGCCGCTCCAGTCCCTGTTTGTACATTTCCTGCGCTGAGGCGATCTCCTGGTCGATCAGCCTGAGCTGCTCGGCCTCGGCGGCAATCACCTCCCTCGATCCTGTACTTTGCTCCTGGATTTGCGCGATGCGCTTGTTGAGGATTTGCGTGCGCCCCGCACGGGTCGCCAGGCGGCTGTCGAGCAGCGTCTGTTCCTCGGCGACCACCTTTCGCGCCGTCTCGCTGTCGATCGATGTCAGCTCCTTGGGCAAGGTGATCCGGTCCTGCCCGGCAAGCTCCGCGACCAGGCGCGCTTCGGTCGCCAGCAGTCGGATATAGTGGCCTTGCAACTCGTCATAGCGACCTTGGGCGTCGGTCGTCTTCAGGCTGATCAGCACCTGGCCGGCGCTCACCTTGTCGCCGTCCTTTACGTGGATCGCGCCGATGATGCCGCCCTCCAGATGCTGGACGGTCTTGCGATAGCCCTCGGGGCTGACAACGCCGTTGGCGACGACGGCGCTTGCCAGAAGGGCGACGCTTGACCACGCGGCGGTGCCGCCCACGAAGACGATCACCGACACATAGCCCAGCATGCGCGCTGGCCGCGTCCGTTGGTTCAGGTCGCGGCCGCTGGCGCGGAGGGCAGGTGACCGCCGCCGGACCAAGCCTGAAACCAGCAGCAGGACGAGCACGCCGGCGGCCGCAATCATCGTGACGCGCGTCGGCTGGTTCAGGCCGCTGAACGAAATCGATGCCGCGGCGACCAGATCGCCTGCGGAAATGGACAGTCTGTCCGCCAACGCGCCCAAGCTATCCATCAGCCTGTCCAGAAGTCGCCAAATCGATCACCGCCCATGGCTCACTCCCCTGCCTTCCGGTTTGCTGGCGCATTGGCGGCGATCTTGTCCCGTATGGCCGCCGGCACCGGGATGTGCCTGGGCTGGCCTGCCAGCGCGCCGAGCACCTCGTCGCGCGTGCCGAACATCGAAAGGGATCCGTCGCGGATGAGGGCGATATGATCGGCAGTGCGCAGAAGATTGGTCTGATGGCTGATGATGACTACCGTGCGGCCCCGCTCCTTGAGCTGCTGGAGCACGTTGAACAGCGCCACTTCGCCTTCGCCGTCGAGGCCGGTGTTCGGCTCGTCGAGGACAATCAGCGGCGGGTCACCGAATAGCGCCCGGGCCAGCGCGATGCGCTGGCGCTGGCCGCGCGATATCCGGGCCCCATGCGGTCCGACTTCGGTGCGATAGCCGCTCGGCAGTCGCAGGATCATCTCGTGGATGCCGGCGAGTTGAGCCGCGGCTATGACCGCTTCGCTGTCGACGTCACGCAGGCGGGCGATGTTCTCGGCGATCGTTCCAGGGAACAGCTCGACCTGCTGCGGCAGATAGCCGATATGCTGACCGAGTTCCTCCGCAGGCCAGTTCCAGACCTCCGCGCCATCCAGCCGGACGTGGCCGAGCGAGGGCCGCAGCGTGCCGACAATGAGACGGCAGAGCGTGGTCTTGCCCGAGCCGGACGGGCCAATCACGCCGCAGGTCTGGCCGGGTTCGACGCCGAAGCCTATCGCGTTCAGCAGCGCCTGCGACGTCCCTGGCGCACAATAATGCAGGTTTTCGAGCTTCAGCCGGCCTTGCGGGCGGGGCAGGCTGACGCCGGCTGTTTGCATCGATCTGGTCTCGGCGAAAAGCTTCATCAGGTTGCGGCGCGCGGTCCGCGCGCTGACCAGACTGCGCCAGGCGCCTATCGAGCGCTCTATCGGCGCCAGCGCGCGGCTGAGCAGGATGGAAGCCGCGATCATCGAGCCGGGTGTCAGCTCGCGACGCAGGACGAGATAGGCGCCGAGCCCCAGCACGGCCACCTGAAGGGCGAGACGCAGCGAACGCGACAGGCTGCCGATGATGGTGGTGCGCTGTAAAATCCGGGTCTGGATGTCGATCAGCGATTGCTGGTTTTGCTCCCACCGCCGCAGCGCCGGCCCGGACATGCCGAGCGAGCGCAATGTCTCGGCGCCATCGATGAATTGACCGACGGCGGCCTGGCTGCGGCGAAGCCCCGCTGCCGCATCCTGGCCTTTGCGGCGGGTGAGGAAATCGTTGGCGAGCGCGGCGCAGAACAGAAGCACGGCGCCGGCAAGGCCGACTACACCCAATGCCGGATGCAGAAACCACATGAACGCCAGGAAGACCGGCGTCCAGGGCGCGTCGAGGAAAGTCAGTATGCCATCGCCGGCAATGAAGCCGCGCAGATCGCCCACGTCCTTCAGGCCGGTTTCGAGGTTGCTGCCGGCCAGGCGCGCCTCCATGGCGCGTTCGATCACCGGAACGCTGAGCTGGTCGTCCAGCCACTGGCTGATATGCCCGAGCATCATCCGGCGGGCGTGTTCCAGCAGGCCATAGACGGCGATGGCGCCGATGACGGCAAGGGTAAGCCATAGCAGCGTGTCGATCGACCCGCTCGACAGCACCCTGTCGTAGATCTGCAGCATGTAGACGGTGCTGGCGAGCAGGAGGAGATTGGTAAGCAGGCTGAAGAGAAGGAGGGCGGGCACCTGATGGCGGGCCAGATGCATCACTTCCCGGAATTGCGGCCTTGGCTGCATCACGGATACCCCCCGCTTCGATGCCGTTTGTCAGTGCCCGGCCCCGGCGTTGAATTGGCGCCTGGGCCGGTGTCGTTACGGGGGCAGCATCGGCTGCCCCCGTAAGGTCAGGCGTCAGGCGATGTCGACCAGAATGTGCTGCACCGCTGTCGTATCGCCGTCCGCGTCCGCTATCTGGACGCCGAAGTCGAGGTGCGCGTCCGGTGTCGTGGTCTGCGTCGAGGTGAAGCCGAGGTCCACGATCTTCAGCACGTCGTTGTCGGTCGCGTCCCAGTTCACCAGTGCGGTCTGAGAGCTACCGCCTGCTGAGCCCGTCGCCCGGTTCAGGTCGATCGCCGTCGGCGTCTCCTGAAAGCCGGCCAGGTTCGGGTTATCGGGACCGATGATCCCGTTACCGGACTGCATGATCTGTGCACCCTGGATCACCCAGTTCTCGCCGACACCATTGTAGTCGTTCCTCTCGATGATGATGAGGCCGTCGTTGTTATCGAGTGGGAAGTCGGCTGCGTATGCGGTAGGCACCTGCCCCATTTTGTAGATGTCGGCGTTCTCGATGTAGATCGCCTTGGTGGTATGCACGCTGCTGTCCGTGCTGCTGACGAGTTGAAGGATGACCATCAGGTCCTCACTGGTGCCGATC
The DNA here is from genome assembly GCF_006439475.1 of Mesorhizobium sp. B2-8-9. NCBI lineage: Bacteria > Pseudomonadati > Pseudomonadota > Alphaproteobacteria > Hyphomicrobiales > Phyllobacteriaceae > Mesorhizobium > Mesorhizobium sp. B2-8-9. The sequence goes on from NZ_VFTQ01000006.1 coordinate 176,398, forward strand.
CCGTCGAACTTGATGGCCATGTCGGCGGCCGTCTGGCTCGGGGTGATGCTCTCGGTGCCGATGCCAGGGCTGGTGTCGAAGAACCGCAGCGTCAGCAATTCGCCTTTCTGGATGGTGTCGCCAGCGACCCCGTTCGTGCTCTGGGTAGCAGACACCCAGTCCTCGTGGTTGTTGGTGACCAGATCGCCAGGGTTCCACGCGGTGTCGGGGGGTGTCGCGTTGTCGCTGTCACCGGTAGAGTTAAGACCGAACTTGATGGTGTTGGTGACCGAGTTCGCCGTGAACTGCACGAAGAAGTCCCGGTCGGTCGTTTCGGGAGTGCTGTCCGCCTCGAAGAGCTTCTCCACCACAATGTTCGGGTGGCCGACATTGCTCGTGGGCTCCTTGGATAGAAGCTCATTGGTGTGCAGGATGTCTTTGGTGAAGCCCTCCACCGCGTCGTTCAAGGTGATGGTGTAGGTGTCAGCATCCTTGTTGAAGACTAGGGTACCGCCCGCCGTGGCCGTTTGGTCGCCAGCCGTATTCGGGTCGCTGTCGTACGAGATTTGCCAGTTGAACGTTGCCTGGGTGGCGTCTTCCGACTGGAGCGTCGCGGACGAGCTAATGAACGGCGTCTGCGTGTTGGGGACAAGACCTGTGAGGTTGCCACCAAGGCTGAGCTGGATGCCGGTAGCCACGACGTCCTGGTCGACAAAGTCCGAGTGCGTGGTGTCGTAGAACGCGGCTGGGTGGGCATCCGCCCCAACATCGTAGCCGAAGGCCCCGGTGGCCGACGCGTTGAGCGTGTTGGCCAGCGTCTCGTGCTGGATACCTGGGGTAACGGGGTCCCCGTCGAACGGCACCGTGATCGTCGGCCCGTCGTCCTTGAAGACGAGGTTCTGGCCGATGTTGAGTGTGGCCGCCTGTTGATCGCCGTCCTTGTCGATGATGGTCGCGGTGAGTTGAATCAGGTTGTCCGCGTCCAGCGTCTTGCTCTCGTCCGGGTCGCTGGTCGGATGGACCACTGCCCGGAGCTGATCCAGGGTGACGCTACCGGTACCGCTAACGGAGACTGTGAACACAAGGTCGTTGCTTGTGGCGGTGCGACCTTCGATGATGGCACCATTGAGCGAGAGGACGACCGCCTGACCGGTTAAGGTGTCGGTAAGTCCGGTCGAGCCCGCTGTAAAGCCGAGCGCATAGGTCACCGTGCCGGCTCCGTCTGCCCCGAAGGCCGAGCTGAAGTTCGCTGCAAAGCTCTTGGTGTCGTTGGTCGTAAGGACCGTGTCATCGACAGTCAGCGTCGGCTTGGTGCCGTCTGCCGTGATGCTCGGCCCGTCGTCCTTGAAGTTGAGGTTCTGGCCGATGTCGAGGGTGGCCGGTGCGTGGTCACCGTCCTTGTCGGTGACGGTCGCGGTGAGTTGGATCAAATTGTCGGCTGCCAGAGTCTTGCTCTCGTCCGGGTCGCTGGTGGGATGGACCACCGCGCGGATCTGATCGAGGGTGACGTTGCCCGAGGCGTCGACAGAGACCGTGAACACGAGGTCGTTGCTCGTGGCTGTGCGACCTTGGATGGCGCCGCCACTCAGCGAGAGAACGACAGGCTGCCCAGTCGCGGTGTCGACAAGTCCGGTCGAACCTGCCGTAAAGCTAAGCGCGTAGGTCACCGTGCCCGCCCCGTCTGCCCCGTAGAGAGGGCTGAAGTTGGCGGCAAAGCTCTTCGTGTCGTTGGTGCCAAGAATCGTCTCGTCAACGGTCAGCGTCGGCTCGGTGCCGGTCGTCGAAATGCTTGGTCCATCGTCGTTGAAGTTGATGAAAGAGCCGACTTGTTCGTTGTAGGCGTTGGCCACGTTCCCAGCAAAGTGCACTTCCTTGACGTCGAAATAGTCCTTCTCCATGTCGATATTCTTGATGGTGAATCGGTCGAACGTTCCGCCCGAGCCGCCCGCGGTCGTGAAATCGACGGTCACGCCCTCGCGGACGTTGTGCAGGACCATTCCGGTGCCGCTGAGATCAACTGTTATGCCCAGGGCGGCGGCCGTCGTCGCGACGCCGTTCAGCTTGAACGTCACTCCGGTGATATTGATCTCGGTATCGTTGTCGTCACCCGGCAACACGGAGCCTTTCGCGTTGTCGTTATTGTTGTAGGCGTGGACCTCAATATCGGCCACGGTGTTGGTGGGTGTGGACTGCGAGATCGAGAAACCTGCGCCGGAGACGTTCTCGATGTGGTCGGTGTAGTTGGGCGCGAGCGGCGTGTCGGTAAAGTTCTTGCCAGCGCTCTGGGTGCCGCCATTTATCAGATCGATCTGAAGCTCACGGCCGAAGCGTACATCCTGGGATGAGACGCCCAGGCCTTGCGTGCTGACGTTGACTTCAGCCTGCACCCCATTGTCGTGAGCGGTGACAAGGATCTTCTGTGAGCTCGCGACGTCGGCGTCGAGGATGTACCAATTGTTGTGTCCGGGAGGGGCGTCGCCGAGCTGGCTGAAATTGAGCACGGTCGTTCCCGTGACCGATGCGAACACCTTGTTGAGCAGATCGATCTGGTCGTTCGGGTTAGTTGCATCCGGATGGAACAACGGCACATACTGAACCAGGTACAGGTCTGCATTGGTGGCGCTGGTGCTGGCCAGCCCAAACGAGAAGGCGAGTGGGCCGGTCGGGGCGGGCATGGTGGCCGCGTTTGAGGTCCCAATGACGCCGATCACAACGTTTGGGTGAGTTTGATCTTGGAACAGCCAGACATAATTGCCATCGACCGTCCGGATGCCGCTGTTCACGCCGACGGTGGTTGAAAACGGAGTTCCGGAGGCATTCTGCGTGAGAATAACCGAGGTGATGGTTTCGCCCGCATTTGCCGTGGCGATCACGAAGTCGCTCTGGAAGGCGACCTCGGGTGAGGCCAGCCCTCCCGGACCGTCGAGGCCCAAGAGATAGGTAAGCGTGTCGTTGGTGCTGTGCGGCGGAAGGGCCGGGTTGATGTCGTCATCCTGCGGGCCGGTGGTCTCGTCGATGATGATGTCTTGAGCTGTGATATCGAGTGCCATTGGAAATTCTCCCTGGTTTCAATGCGGCAGCGCGATTTCAGCCCCAACGCTGGCAACCGGCCGCACGGACGCACATCCGCTGGCCAGGCCAGCGCTACGCGCCATCGTTAAAGAAAACTGGAGTGGTGAATTGACTCTCGGGAGGGGTAGAGGGGTTCGGAGGAGCCGCCGCTGATCCTCCGCTCCTTGCCCCGTCAGACATTGCTGGGGGGATGCGTCCTGTGCGCATCGGCAATCCGCCCACGGCGGGCGCCGAAGATAAATGATGAGGGCATACTAACCGCCCCTCCCCAACAGGCATGACTGCCTGCACGCCTCCACTGCTCATATTATGAGCAGCTAATGTTTACTCTTATTTGTGGAAAATTAAAACTGGACTATTGATTTTTTAATAACTATGTGACTTGGGAAAATGGTCCCTCTCGAAATGGGACTTATGTCCCTGTCGTCGAAGTATCTGAAAATAAAAGAGAATGCGGTATATTGCGCTGACAGATTTGATTATGACAGGGGCAAACAGCATTGAATAGGCTTATGCAGACGACGCTCGCCATAGCACCAATGATGGATTGGACGGATAGATAAGTAATATCAAAATAGTTGCGGTAGGTCATGTGCAAAAATCGCACACGAAAGTTCTACTTCCTTTCTTTTTTCGTTCGCACGACAGAGCTGCCAACAGCGCGATTTAGACGCTCGTTTGCCCACGATATTGACCACTGCATCGCGGACGTTCGATATCGTATCGTTTGCCATTTGTCCGGCGCCGTCCAATTTGCATGGCGAACGCACCACCGATCAGCCCGGCACCAATAAGGAGGCTCATCCACCAAGGCGCGCGTGGCCACCGGCGCCCTCGATTGTCCGGCGATGCGCGATAGCGGAGATGATTGTACCTCTTGTGGGCGACATCGATGTAGCGTCCGCCACGACGCGATCTATGCGGCCGCTGCGTCATTGCCGGTCGCAGGCGATGCCGCTGTGATTGCCATTGAGGCCATGCGTATCTGGACCCGTCAGCGGCGTGTTTGGAGGCACCACGGGGTTGTCGCCTTCGCCACCGGCGCAATCCAGATCGACGCTGCTATTCGGAAGGGCGCCGGCTGAGCGTGGCAATGGCACACGACGATATCTCTGGACGACACCGGTCATTCGCTGGCCCTCGCCCTCAATCTTGGTGTTGTTGCTCTGAGGATTGAAAGGGTCGACCGTTTGCAGAAGTTGGTTGGTGCGATTGGCGTCGCCCGCAGCCGAGGTCGTCGTGTCGTAGTTGTTCATGTGGTCAGCGGCGCAGCCGCTAAGGCCCAACGCCATGCTAAAAAATACCCAAGGGCGGTTCATGGGAGTCTAGACGGGCGAGGGGTTGACGCCCGCGGCCCTCAACTGGGCCCAAGTTTCGACCGGGTGGTGTACGCTGCTTTGTCGCCCGCCACGCACTTCTTGTTTGCATCGGACCAGTCCAGCAGAGCGGTGTTGATCCAACTCCCTGGCGCCCGTGCAATGCCATACGGCGTTGGCGATTTGCCGGCGGCTTCCGCAGCCGCAGCTGCGCGGGTTCCCTGACCTCGCGGCGCCCATTTCCATCCATTCAGGATGAGGTAGTTTTTCATGTATTGATCTTCAAGAGCCAGGTTGCCGAGCGCGTTTCCAATGCCTGCTCCTGCAACAAACCCTGGAGACCCTATAGCAATATAGCCTTAGTCAACCGATCCCTTTTGCATTTCGCACTGAGCATGGGCGACGTCGAATCTCAGCCCCTAACCTATCTGGACAAAATCGGCTTGATTGCTTGTTTGACAGCCGCAAAGTAACGACACTGGCACAGAGTGCCATCAAAGCTTGAACTCTCATACCCCAGTCCTCCCACGGCTTAAGGATAAGCGTCTATTAAAGTGAATTTTGTGCAAGCCGAGTTGCATCGCGAAGGTAAACAGCCGCCTTGGGCGATGGCCTTCAGGCGGCATTTCGCCCCGAGATGTGCTATGTTCGCCTCATGGGAAGAAGGCAAAACAGAAGGCCAAGCGCGTAGTTGAAGAGCCGATTGGAGAGGCGCTTGCCGCGGAGGCTGCCTACTATGCCCGCAAGTGCGGTATCACCATAGTGGCAGGTTTCAGTGAGCGGCGGCATTGAGCGGCACCTGGAATCTCGAGCTGATAGCCGCCGGGAGCTATATCCTCCAACTCATGGAGAGCGCAAAGATGGTAAGATAACTGGCCCGGTACTTTCCGCAGCGGCTCTCCAGAATTTCAAACGGTCTTGGACTTTTCAACGCACGTTGATCCATCCATGCGCCGGCGACGGCGCCCCAGACCGAAGCCAAATAAAGTGTCCCGCTAGGCGGCGATTGCTCTTAGGACTGCCCAGCACAGGTGACGGGGGCGCGGATTATCCTCTTACATCGATCCAAGCGGGTGCGTGATCGCTCGGCTTTTCCCACCCACGGGTCTCGACATCGACACCGGCGGCCACAATGCCCTCGGCAAGGGACGGACTCACAAGCAGATGATCCATGCGCAGGCCGGAGGTTCGATCGTAGCCGCCGCGATAGGAGAAGTTCCAGTAGGTGTAGATGCCCTTGCCAGGGTGGATCAGTCGCATGGCATCGACCCACCCTAGGCTCAGCATGCGGGCATAGGCCTCCCTGCTTTCCGGAAAGAAGACGGCATCGCCTAACCACCGCCGAGGCACTACGGCGTCGATTTCGGTAGGGACGACGTTGAAGTCGCCACAAAGCACCGTGCGCTCGCCCAGGAGCGATTTGCTGTAGTCGACGAGACGCTCGAACCAGCGCAGCTTGTAATCGAATTTGGGGCCCGGCGCCGGATTGCCGTTCGGGAGGTAGATGCAACCGACGACCAGGCCGTCGATTTCAGCCTCCAGGTATCGGCTGTGCGTGTCGTCGGGATCGCCAGGCAAGCAACGGCGACGTTCGACCGGATCCCTCCCTCGCGCCAACACCGCCACCCCATTGTAGGATTTCTGGCCGTGCCAGATCGCGCCGAAACCGGCGTTCCGAATTGCTTCGACGGGAAATTTCTCGTCGGATGTTTTCAGTTCCTGAAGACAGACCACGTCATAGTCGGTCTCGCCAAGCCACTTCAGGAGCACCGGCAGGCGACCGTTGACCCCGTTGACGTTGAAGGTCGAGATCAGGGTCACGATTTTCTCCTTGGCTTGCCTGAGCTTGCAACGCAATGGTAGCCCGTGGGTTCAACTGTCGTGGCAACCAAGCGGGATTGGTCGACGTTTTCACCTCGAAACGAACGCGACCGGAGTTCCATTCAAAGGCATGCCCGCCGGCCAAAAGAAGGACCCAGTAGGGAAGAAGCTGGCTGAGTGGCCGCTAACGCCGGCGGCGACGCTGGGATCATCCATGCGGGCGAGGGGCATTTTCCTCGAGATCCGCGCGCGCCTTCCCACGTCCCTGAGAAAGCTGCTTCACATCGAATCCCGCGTGCTCACCTTGCGCCTGCCGGAGGGCGTCGATGCCGATGTGCAAGCTGCAGCGGCGATCGTGTCCAAAGCCATGCGCGATATCGAGGACCTTCCGGTCATCCCCCGCGAAGTCGAGGATATCCTGACGATCTCGTCCGGCGAGCGGCACCGCTGGCTGAAGGGCGGCCGGCTGCAGAGCGCGGGAACCAGAACAGTCAAGCTTCGCGGTCGCGCCCGGAAAATCACGTTCCATGTTTTTGACCCGCGCCATATAGAGGATGTGCTTGACCGCGACCTAGTCAGCGTTTGGCGCGAGGAAGACGCCGCCACCCGCGCCGAGAACCGGCGACGAGCCGCCGGCAAGGCGGCCCTGAAGCGAGCCCAAAGGAAAGGCCGCGATGCCGAAGATCATCCTGACGAAAGCAGCTGCGAGGCATCCCGCCCTAGAGGCTGGGAAGATTTCGATATGGACGGGCTCCTGCGCTGACGGGGAGCTCGATTTTTAGGGCCAGGCTGGAACGGCTTCTGCGTTTTGCTGCCACCTCGTGCTGTCGCTGGAGCTGAAATCTATCGGAATGAAAACCTTGCAATTCCTGCTGGTGTAAGGCACCGCGTTTCTTGATGGAGATAAGGCCACGTTGGCAAGAGACATCGATCTTGGAAAAATCAGCAGAAACAACGGCTTTTGGATTATAGGGATGCCAGCCAGAGACGAGGACGCGTTGCTACCGTGTCTAAACTGCCGGTCGGGCGCCATCCTCGAAAGGCTTGGCTCAGCCCGGCGGTCCGTTGGGTCGCGAGCTCCCAGTCAGATGCCTGTGCCGCTGTGGCGGGCGAGGCGCACCAGCTCGGCATAGTCTTTGAGCTCGCGCTCGACCCCTGGCCGAAGATCAGCAGGTCGAGGCTTTGCGTGCCTTTGACATAATCTTCCAGCACCTCGACCAGGCGCGTCGCAGCGCCACGACCGCCGGCGCGGCGCAGGACCAGCTCGCGCCGTAACGCAGGAAGCGATAACAGAGCGTGGGCGCCGAGATGATGGTGAAGCAGACCAGGAAGAAGACGATGAACTGGCGCTCGTTGAGGCCGGCGACCGGCTGGAAGAAGAAGCGGAAGGCAAGCGAGGCCAGATAGAGCACCACCGTCAGGCTGCCGGAGCCCTTGAGGATGTTGAAGAAGTCGGGTGTGGAGGCAAAGCGCCAGACGGTGTTATAGAGGCCGCTGGATCGGAACAGCAGATGGGCGATGAGCACGACGAGCGCCCAGCAGGCCGCGTTGATCGGCGACTCGACTGGCGGTCGATCGCTCGGCAAGGCGTAGCGCTACAGTTCAACTCTTCTCGCAAGACAATACCCGCAAGCAGTAGCGGCGGATGGTTTGCAGGTCCGAAACCGCAAAGCGCTGCCGACGTTCCTCGACAGGAGCACAGCGCTGCAGCCTGCGAACGACTATGGCCGGAAACGCACTGGAGGCTCTCGATCAGAAAGTTGGATGGCACCGGCTGTTGTGGATCAAGCCTGAATTCCAATCAATGATCCAGGACAATGATGCGCGCTTAGTCTGGAGCCACACGCCACCGTATCCAGCCGGATTAGGACAATCGAGTGGAGCAAGTGATGCGCAATATGCCAGTATTGGCAGTGATTTTTGCAACCGGATGCCAGCATCAGGCCCAAAGAGCGGGGGAAAGCCGCTCTGGTGGGTTTTAATTGGGAGTAGCCAATATTAAGATTGGCTCCTAGCCGGCAATTCCACCTATGTTGCCGGCTAGGCCCGACGGTCAGACAAGTTGTACCCCAACGGGGCTGTCGGGCCGCCCGAACTCAATGATCGGTCGTCTGATCGCGAGGCCCGGCGCCGGTGGGGTAGGGTTAACGGCGCCGGGCCTGACCGGCAGAATCGAATTCTTCGCACCGGCGATGTAATATATATACCATTGAATATATAAGAAGAATTCAGCCAAACGAATGACTAGGGAGTAGAGGAAGGGCGCGATTTGCGTCTAGCTTAACCGATTGAATCAGCCGGCCGTACTGCAAGCGACAAAAAGGTCGACATCGCTTTGGGCCGTCCGCGGGATAACCAAAAAGCTAATGTAAGCTGAGCTGCAGGTTGCGCTGCAATGGTCGCAAAACGCGTCCTGCGACCCCCTCTCTAAGAAGCGAAATTGACAATTCCTGGGCTCCAATTCAGAACCTTAAGGACGCACTGGCGCTCGACGCGCCATTCAACTCTTGATGTATTCGCCGTCGAATCCAGCGAACTTCGTCAGGCCAGCAGAATCGAGCAGGCGGACATGGCCCTGGCGAAATTCAAGAAACTTGCGCTCGCGCAATTCACGCAGCATTCGGTTGAGGTGGATCGGGGTAAGGCCAAGCGCGTCAGCAAGATCGTATTGGGTGAGCGGGCATTCAAAACCGTTGCGATCAACGGCGCCAACTCGTTGCAGACGTGCGGTTAGTTCGAGCAACAAATGCGCCGTCCGCTCCAAGGCGCTTCGTCGCCCGACATTGGCGAGATGCTGGGCCATTACGGCACTGTTGCGTGCGAGGGCCTCAACAATGAACGAGAAAAGATGAGACGACTTCATGGCAGCGAGCGTAAATGTCTTGTTGGATGCGACCAGCAGTGAAAGCTCGGTTTGAGCTGCGAACGTCTCCACAGCGCCGCCTGGATATGAATGAGGCAGAACGACATCGCCAGTCAGGGCAAAATCGAGAACCTGTCGCTGCCCTCCCGGAAGCTCATGCGAAATGCAGCCCCAACCCGAGTCGACGATGTATATACGATCATTGTAGTCGCCCTGGCTGAAGATCACAGCGCCGGCCGGATATCTCTTCGCGGCGAATCCGAGAGTTTTGACGAGTGCGGCGTCCTCATCGCTAAGTCCAGCATATGACGGACGAGTCTCATCCCCTTTCGAAAAAGAACGTGAAGCATACGGCATCCGTACCCCCCGATCCCTACTCTACACACCTCTATTTATACCGTCCTTAAACCCACCGCGTACAAAAAATTTAACGTGTCGTCGACCCTTTTGGAAATGGACACAGAAAGGTGTCGCGACATCAATTTGTGAATGCCCATGGCTTAAAGTGGTCCAAGTGTGGTTCATACGGTCTACAGGACGGCTTCGACTATGACTTGCTTCTCTTAAAATTCTCCCTCATTGAATCAACTATCTCGCTAGCGACGAGGCAACTCCGGTTGTCCGCCTGGTCGGCAGCATTGCGCAATGTCAATGACGCATCCTTGAGCAATCCCCTGATCTCTGCTGGTGACAATAACTCCGAAGCCTCGAGTTCCAAGAGCACCGATTCACTCACGTGCAGCGCTGCAAGCGCTACCGCTCGGGGCCTTGTCGCCAGCAGCTTCAGGAGATCACCACTGCGCCTGTCCCGCGATCTGTTTTTTGCCATAGCCGTCTCAGCTGTCCAGACAAGGGTTTTCTAAGTTTCAACGTCTGACAAGTTTTGCTCGGTCCAAAACTGAAAAAGCCGGCGCCCTCATCAAGGCGCAGCTTACAGATGAGGCTATCTCAGTTTGCTGCGACGACACAGAGGCTAAGGGATACCGAATTAGCGGTAGCAGGCGTTGTGCGGATCGCGGTAGGGGAGGTGCAAGACGTCCACCTCGCAGAAGGATCTGCTGCCGTTTCGAAATAAGCGGCTGACACTTCCTTCAGCGGTAACTCTGCTTCGGAACGGGGCTGTCGTTTTTCTGAGATGGCAGCGGAAACTGTTCAACCTGTCCTTCGGTCTTGTCGAGATACTGCATCAACGCCGTCACCAGATGGTAGAAGATGCTCGCAGGAACGTCGGCCGCCAGCGACCGTCCGCGCTCGTCAATCCGGTCCACCCACAGGCCAAGCGGCGCGGGATCGATATGCCATCTGAAGAGGCGTGCCACGCGCGCCTCGATTTCGGGTTTCAAATCGGGCCCACCAATGTCGTCCAACGCGATCGCAGCCTTGATAGCCTCGCATTGCGGCCAGCTGCGCGACAGCGTGTCCAGGGGTATCCCTTGTCGCGACACCGCCGCGTACGCCAGCCCTGTCGCCCGATTCAATCCGCTTGCGACCGCCGATGAATAGAGTTTCCTGGCGTAAGCACCCAGGTCTTTTTGCCTGCTGGCACGCGCGAAGTCGACGAGTAGGGAGGCCCATTCGAAATGATGCCCCGGCTCGGTCCACTGTCCCTTGTCTCCCGGCAACGGCAGCCAGTCGGCATCGAAATATTCGCCGAGCGTCCAGCTTTCCTGGTCGAAGAAATGGCTGCGGAACAGATCGATCACGCGGGCCGCCCGGCGAAGATATGTGCGATCGCCGGTTGCGGCATGCCAGGCAAGGAAAGATTCAAGCATATGCATGTGCGGATTCGAGGATCGGATTCCGTTCCAGCCGGGCGCTTCGAGGAAGCCATTTAGGCTGCCATCCTCGAGGTGGGAATCGATGAAATGAAATGTCTCCTCGGCGAGCTGCAGCGCAGCCTGGTTACCGCATCGATATGCGTGCGCAAGTGCGAGGAGCACGCAGGAATGATCGTAGGCATCCTCCACCGGATCGACAACGCTGCCATTGGGGTTGAGCGTGCGCACCCAGCCGCCTTGGTCGGTGCGGCCGTATTTTGCGATGAAGTCGATACCGTGGTCGATCAACTTGTCGGCCGCGCCGGTCCAGCCGCGTTCCTTTGCCACCGCGAAAGCATAGATCTGGCGAGCCATCGTCCGCATCCGCTTGGGTTTGCCCAATGGCCTCGCATCGAAGCCGAGCGCCTCGTGGAAGCCGCCATGTACATGGTCGACCCCTTCGTTTGACCAAAGCGGAAGGGTCTCGTTGAAGAGCCAGTGCTCGACGCGCTTGCGCCATGACCCGCTGACAATGACCCGGTCTTCCGAGGCCGTGAACTTCGTCTCGAGACGCCCGCTTTTCTCCAGCTGTTCGACAACTTTCTTCACATTCTGACTGTGGCTGACCGGGGCCACGAATATTGCGTCCGGCGTTGCTACCACCGCCACATCCTTCATTCCGATCACGGTAAGCAGCCTGCCTTGGCTTCGGAGGTAGGAACTGTCGCAATCCATGGCCACGACATCGCCCATCATGACGTTGCCGTTGCCGTCCGCGGGGCTGGCCTCCAGCAATGATTGCCACGACCCAAGGTCGTTCCAGCGAAAGGATGCCGTCACCATCGCGATGCTATGCGCATGCTCCATGACGGCATAGTCGATCGACGTGGAGGGGACAGCCGAATAGAAGCCCTGGGGCAGGTAAAGACCGGAGACATCAGCCCTGGCAGTCCTGAAGGAGCGTTCCGCGGTGTCCCAGATCTCCGGCTGAAACTCGATCAAAGCTCTCTGCATGGTGTCGGCACGAAACAGGAAGATGCCTGCATTCCAGTAGAACCTTCCCGACGACAGGTATTTTTGCGCTGTCTCGATGTTCGGCTTTTCGACAAAGCGTGAGACCGCTGCCGCGCCGTCACCATTGGCGGCAACCTCAATGTATCCATATCCGGTCTCTGGATGAGTAGGCTTGATCCCAAACACGACAATGCTTCCTGAGTCTGCGGCCGGCACGCCCGCCTCGACGGTTTCCCAGAACTGCGTCTCGGTCGAAATGGCGTGGTCGGATGGGACCACGAGCACGAGCGCGTCTTCGCCGTGTTCAGAAATCGTCTGCAGTGTAGCGATGGCGACGGCTGCGGCGGTATTGCGGCCCAGCGGCTCGAAAATCGGCTTTCCGCCATTCAGGCCTAGTGGACTTATGTCCGAGATGACGCGTTCGGCATGGCGTTCGGACGCTATCAGATAGATGGGAGTTTCATTGTTCGGCCACGCCTTCAGGCGCCGAACCGTCTTCGCCAGCATGGAACCATCCCCGGAAAGATCGTGAAATTGCTTGGGATTGTCTTCGCGCGAAAGCGGCCATAGCCGGGATCCGACACCCCCGCTCATGACAAAACTTACGATCCGGTGTGCCATGCTTCCGTTCCTCTCAGAATGTCTGGTTGTAGGCTCCGACCTCTGGATTGCGGCGCAGGACGGCGTCGATTGCCTCAAACATCTGTCGGCGTCTCTCGGACGAGACGGGGCTTTCGACCACGACGACGATTTCAGGTTTGTTCGACGAAGCTCTGACCAGACCCCAGGTGCCGTCTTCGGCCACGACACGCACTCCATTGACCGTAACCAGAGCTGCCAGCGGCTGACCTGCAAACTCGGTTCCGTCCCCCTTCATCTTCTTAAAATCGCCGACAACCTTGTCGACGACATAGTATTTGACGTCGTCTGGACAGTGAGGCGACATTGTCGGTGTGCCAAACGTTATGGGCAGAGCGCGGTAGAGTTCGGCCAGCGTTTGTTCGGGATTCCTGTCGAGCATCTCGCAGACGGCGATCGCGGTGACGAGGCCGTCATCGTAGCCACGGCCGATCGGCGGGTTAAAGAAGAAATGTCCCGACTTCTCGAAGCCGGCTATCGCGTTGAGCTCGGCAACTCGTCGCTTGATGTAGGAATGCCCCGTTTTCCAATAGTCCGTGCGTGCGCCGTTTTGCGCGAGAACGGGATCCGTCATGAAAAGTCCGGTTGATTTCACGTCCACGACAAATGTGGATCGTGGGTGCCGGCTGGAGATTTCTCGCGCCAGCATGACGCCGACCTTGTCCGCGAAGATCTCGGTACCCTCATTGTCGACCACGCCGCAGCGGTCGCCGTCGCCGTCGAAGCCAAGCCCTAGGTCAGCACCGGTCTCCAGAACCTTGTCCCGAATGGCGTGTAGCATCTGCATGTCTTCAGGATTCGGATTGTAGTTCGGAAACGTGTGGTCGAGTTCTACGTCCAGGGGGATCACGCCACAGCCGATGCTTTCCAGCACCTGCGGCGCAAAAGCGCCGGCTGTTCCGTTGCCGCAAGCAACGACCACGCGCAGCTTTCGGCGAACGCTCTTCCCGGCAATCAAGTCTTCGATGTATTGTTCACCAAGCGCGGACACGAATTCATAGCTGCCGCCACCTACAAGGTCGAAGTCGCCGTTCAAGACGAGCGCCTTGAGCGCTGTCATTTCGTCAGGCCCGAAAGTGAGAGGCCTTTGGGCACCCATCTTCACTCCGGTCCAGCCGTTCTCATTGTGAGAGGCCGTTACCATGGCAACAGAAGGAGCGTTGAGTGCGAACTGGGCGAAATAGGCGGTGGGGGAAAGCGCCAGGCCGATGTCCTTGACACGTGCGCCTGCTGCCATCAGCCCCGAAACCAGCGCCATTTTTATGGCCATGGAATAGCTTCGAAAGTCGTGGCCGGTAATGATCTCCGGGCCTATGCCCATTCGACGGATCAGAGTGCCGAGACCCATGCCCAGCGCTTGCGCACCCATCAAGTTGAGCTCGGGCTCTTTCTCCGACTTCCCATCGCCGAGCCACCAGCGCGCATCATACTCCCGGAAGCCAGTGGCTTTGATGAGAGCGTTGTTCTCGAACGCGAACGTGTTCGGTTTGGCTTGGCCGACTATCTTTAACCTCACGGCTACCACTCCGAATTTCTGACAATATTCGTAGCATGCCTGAGAGCCTCCGCCTCTTCATGAATTCGGGTAGCCCTACGCCCCGGTTCTCACCTCCTCATCCAATAGGCGATACCGGTCGATGACCGAAAGGATGTCTCGCCCGGGGATCGCAATTCAGTATCGTGCAAAAGGGTCCGCACGGACGCCGATCTCAATTGTGGCTGCGTGATGCCGCTGACATCATTCGCGTTTCCATTTCGGAAGAACGTCGATCACAGGCGTTTCAGGAGCTTGGCACGTGCATTTGATGGCATTCAGCCTCAGATCGAAAAGGAATCTGAGCAACTTCGCCGGGCCCGGAAGCGTATGACCGACTGTGCTGCGTTTTCCCTCGAGGCGATAGAAAACGGGGAGAAGAGCGAATGCATGGCGGCGACGCTCGAGAGTCTGGAGCAGGCCCTTGCCGCCAACCGGGAACGACAGTTGGTGCTGGAACAACAGATGTCATTTCTGACCAGAACAAGGGCCGATTTGCCAAGCGTTCTTCGCTTCGACACGGAGTAGGTCTACGCCAATTGGTGACGTTTACCTTCCTCTGCACCGGCGTAGACTTTCTTGCAGGAAGCTTGGGATCGCGAGGGCTGGGCCCACATGAGAACATCGGTCGTGCGCCATGAAGCTCCCGTATCAGGGCGGCGGGCACGAAGGATTCCCCTTCATCCCCGTCGGAGGCGCTGAATGAACCGCTTTTTCGCCAGCCAATGGCCTTTGACAACCAATCAGCAGGCCAATGCCGGGCAGGAGTTCATCGGCCTCTCTGACATAACCGGATTTCTGAGACATTATGCCGGAACAATCTCAGCCTGCCTCGCGGCAGCGCTCCTAGTGGCATGGTTTTACAATTCGACCACCGATCCGGTTTTTACCGCCAGCGCGCAGATACTAATAGAGCCGAAATTGCCGCAACATTTGCAGGAAGGTGGGGAAGTAAACCTATCGTTGGATACAGCGCAAGTAGAAAGCCAGATTGCGGTAATGCAATCTGAAAAGATCGCGTCGATGGTCATCGATCAGTTGAAATTGATTGAAGACTCGAATTTCAACCGTCCTCAGGCCCCGATATTGCAGGAGAGGTTCAGGAAAATAAAAGACATAATGGTTCAGGCCTTGGGCGTTCAGAAAAGCCCTTGGCTGAACACATTATGGGGGCATTTGGGCCTAGGCGCTCCAGAGTCGTCCGCGAAGCTGACCGACTACCAGAGGTCTCGTCTCAGCATGCTGATTTTCCGCAATGGCCTCGATGTTCGAAGGGTTGGTGTGTCCTACGCCATAGACATTTCCTTTACCTCCGCCGATCCCGAGGGCGCCGCCAAGATTGCGAATGCAACCGCCGACGCCTTCGTGCACGAACAGATCGATACCAAGGCCGATGCAGCGAAGGAAGGTGGGGCGTGGCTGGAAAAACGCCTTCAGCAACTGCGCACCCAGATGAACGAGGCGACGGCGAGATCACAAGAATTCCGCTCTCGACACGATTACAGCGTGGGCAGCGGTGACAGCGGCGGTGACAGTGTAAATCCTGAGCCCACCCTTGAAGAACTCGAGGTGACCGCAGACACCTATCGGAAAATGTATGAGAGCTTCCTGCAGGCCTATACCAATTCGGTAAGCCAGCAATCTTACCCGGTTGCCGATGCACGAGTGATCACGGCCGCGACGGCCCCGCTTTCTCCGAGTGCTCCGAAGCCGAAATTGGTGCTGGCTTTCGCCGCCGTCGCAGGGCTCATTCTTGGAATCGGCGTTTCTTTCGCAAGACATTCGTTCGATTGGACGATCCGGTCGCCACGTCATATTCGCGAGAATCTAGGCATTGAATGCGTCGGAGAATTGCCGCCTACGAGCAAGCGGAGGGAATTCGGAAACGTCGACGAGGTGACCAGACGTCCGTGGTCGCGATACAGCCAGAGCCTGAGGAAAGCGCGAACCGAAATCAGCCTTGCGGAAACGACTCATCCGGTGAGGTTCCTTGGACTAACCGCGGTTTCGAACAACAGCCAGAAGAGTTCCGTGGTGAGCAATCTCGCTACGCTCTACTCAATGTCCGGTCTAAAGACGTTGGTGATCGATGCCGATGTTCGGAGATCGACGATCACTACACGGCTGCTTGGTCGCTCTGACATCCTGGGCAAAGATTGTCAGGATCCTGTCCGATACAACATCATCCGCGCTTTGGGGCGGCGGTTCGACGTGCTTTCAAGCTCCGTGGTGGATGCAAAAAACCTGCTCGTGCCAGGGAACATGCAGGCTTTCCTCTCCGACCTTAGGGTAGACAATCCGGCGGCCTGTGAACTTGGTGCTTACGACGTAGTCATCGTTGACCTGCCAACACTTGAATCTGGGCCAGATGACCTCATCGTTGGATCCGTCCTCGACGGCGTCGTGGTCGTTGCAGAGTGGGGAAAAACGCACGTCGACACGCTGCGAGAGCTCGTCAGAGCGCTGCAAGCCTCCAGGACACAGGTACTTGGCGTGCTTCTCACGAAAGCGCGGGCGATGACGTCCAAGCACCGTAGAGTAGTGGCAAGGCACGGCTCCTTTGGAGGTCGACAAAGCGTATGACGCGGTCATACCTGAGGGCTAGGGGGGTAGCTTCGGGAGTATCACGCTACTTCCTTTGCATTTCTTGCCGGCAGGTGCCGTCCTTGGAAGAGTGTCCAAGCGGACCAACCAAGAAATAGCGACCGTGTCATGACAAACGCTTTCGAAAAGCAGTCGCATCAGGGAGTACCGGTCTGGGGTCGGCCAACCGTGCCGGCGGTTGTCGACAGCGGAGCTGTGATCCTGCATGTTGTCTCCGCGCCAGACTTTGCGGGTGCTAGAACGGTGATGAACGGTCTGTCGGATGTTCTCGAAGCGGGAACGACAGACCCTCCCGTTGGAGGTCTGCTGAAACGGATCATGGATCTCATCATAGCGGCCACGGCGCTCGTTTTGGCCGCGCCCATCATGATTGTAGTTGGTTTGTTGATCAGGATTACGGCTGGAGGTCCGGCAATATTCTCGCACGACCGCGTCGGTTTCGGCGGAAAGCCGTTCAAGTGCTACAAGTTCCGCTCGATGGTCGCCAACTCAGAGGAAGTTCTGAAAGCATATCTCCATGCCAATCCTCGTGCCCGCAAAGAGTGGGAGGAGTCCCGCAAGATCAGGAATGACCCCCGCGTTACGTTCTTCGGGCGACTGCTGCGTAAGTCCAGCCTCGATGAGCTTCCCCAGCTCATCAACATTCTGCGCGGCGATATGAGCTGCGTGGGCCCGAGGCCGATCGTCCAGGACGAACTCAAGCGCTACGGAGACCACCAAGCAGAGTATCTCGGAACGAGGCCGGGACTCACGGGGCTTTGGCAGGTGAGTGGAAGAAGCAGTATGGACTACGACAACCGCGTCGCACTGGACAGCCAGTATGTGCGGAACTGGTCGATCTGGCTCGACGTGGTCATCTTGCTCAGGACCATTGTCGCGGTCATGCGGGTCGACCGGGCTTCCTGAAACGCCGACTGGTCAGCCTTCGTTTCGATTCCGGTAGGCCGAT
Organism: Mesorhizobium sp. B2-8-9; assembly: GCF_006439475.1. Taxonomy (NCBI): domain Bacteria; kingdom Pseudomonadati; phylum Pseudomonadota; class Alphaproteobacteria; order Hyphomicrobiales; family Phyllobacteriaceae; genus Mesorhizobium; species Mesorhizobium sp. B2-8-9. Next base: position 193,946 of record NZ_VFTQ01000006.1, read on the forward strand.
AGAGACAGGCCCACGAGATAGGCGCATGCCAGGACAAAGACGAGGATAAAGAATTCGCCCACGCTCACATGGCCTGGCAATTCCAGACGATTCCAGGCAAATCTCCCAACGGAAAGCAGGGCAGTCGCCGCTAGCAGCGCGGGTGCCTTGAACCGCAATCCAAGTAGAACCCCTGCCACCGATACGGCCAATATGCTCGTGAGCACCGATATCTCCAGTGGCACCCGCAGAACCAATTGGCTTACCGCGGCAGGGAGTTCCTTAGGGGTCAAGAACCCAGCGTGCGCCCACTGATATGCGGCCCAGGAATGCAAGGCAAGTGCCAGCGGCAGTGCATGGCGAGGTTGTCCAAAATATTGAATTGGCTCGTGACGTGCCATTTCCTGATGATTGCCAGCGGCATCAAAATGCGGTGATCGCTGCAGATACCGGCGGCGACTCCACTGCTCCTCGATCTAAAGCGAATACGGCGCCTCCCGGCTGGCGCCAATGCCGATCCGGTCAGTTGGTGCTGCGGACAGCGGTTGTTTCCGCCTGAATGCCTGCATCCGCCGCGGGCAAGCCATCCAAGCCCGACTGCGGCAGCGGGATTTCAACCTTCACGGTGTCGCCCGGCTCGACAAGGGTTGTCTCCTGGGCGGCAAGCTCTTCCGTGCCACCTTCCTTCGGCCGCACGATCGTTAAGATCGGCTTGGCCAGTCCGGCGCGTTGCCGGAGGGCCAGCAGGGCCGGAGCTGTAACCTGGGTTTCGTGCAGCAGCTGGAGGGCGGTGTCGGATTTGTTGCTAACCTCGTTCAGTTGCAGCTGTGTCTCGCGCAAGCTCTCGGCGACTTCGCTGGAATGCTGGTTGCTGAGGTTGAGGATTTCGATGTCGGTCTTGCTCATCTCCTGCCTGACACGCAACATCGAGGTTTCGGCCGCCAATCTGTCGCTCTGCATCTGGGCCACCGTTCCTTCCAGAGCGAGTTCCCGCGGAGCAACCGCGAGGCCTTTCTGCACAAGATTCGAGACACCCGCCAGTTCCTTTTGAATGAGCTCGATCTGCTTGTCATGAAAGGTCAGCTGTTGCTCGAGCGAGGCAAGCTCCTGTTGCAGGAACTCCTTGAGTTCGCGCAATGAACGAAGTTGGGTTGACAGCGCATCCTTGCGGATAGCGAAAATCTTGCGCTCCTGGTCCATCGCGAGCGCAACGGTCTCGTTCGAAGCCCTGTCCTTCAGTTCGGAGGGGAAAGCGATCTCGTCACTGCCGGCCACCTCCGACTGCAACCGCGCCTTGCGCGCGAGCAGGCTGACATTGTTCAGAGCCAGCAGCCCAACATCGCCTTGGCCCGAGATAACCTCTCGTTCAAGGCGAGACATATCATCTTGGCGTATCGGCAACCCTCCGGCGATTCCGAGCGCCTGCAGCACAGTCAGTCCCGGACGGTAAGGAAATTCGCCGGGCTGCTTGACGTTGCCGACGATATAGAATGGCCTGTACTGGGCGATCTCCACCGACACGTCCGGCTGGCGGCCGAGACCCATGCGCTGCATCAGCCGATCGCCTATGCCGCGAGCGAGGTCCCCCGGGGCGGTGCCCTCGGCGCGGATCTGCCCGACAAATGGCAGGAAAAGCGTGCCGTCGGCACCGACGACGAAACTGTCGTTGAGAGCTGTCCACTCGAAGATCACATCACGAGATGCACGCCATTCGTAGACTTTAAGCCTGACCTTGTCCTGCGGCCCAAGCAAGTACTCTGCCGCCGATGCCGGCAAGGCGTTGGCAGCAATTGTCGTCAATGAAATCCCTGCCACTGTCGAAAGCCATTTCCGCATTGTCTTTCCTGCCGTTAGATCTTCAGGATATATTCGGGTTCAATCCGACCCATGGCGATGTGCAGGATCGCAAGCGCGTTGCCGCTGAGGCGGCCCCTTCGGTCGACATACGGTTCGGGCCAGAGGCTCTTTGCGAGATTGGCTGCTATATTCCTGAACATTAGGGGAAGCGCAAAAGAGGCCGGAACCGTCCCCTTCCTTACCAGGTAGATCGCATTGACGACCTGGGAGTAACCGAACCGTTTTCCGCTGACGCGTCCCGCCTTGATCCCGAGATGAACGCCCGTGATTGACGTCACGCATACGACGCGACCTCTGGATCTCATTTGACAGGTGAAGTCGATGTCTTCCTGCCAGCCATAGAGGACGAGACGCTCGTCGAAACGCAAATCGCCAACCAGCGAAGAGCGGAACGACATGTTGCATCCGTATGCGCCGATATGATCGACCACTGACGGTCGAAACGGCTTTTGGCCTTCTGCATCCCTTAGCGCGGCGTTCGCATCGTCCCAGGTAAGACCGGCATTGGTGGCCCCGTCCCTGACGACCCTGCCCATCACGACCGCCCATCGGTCATTTTCCATAAAAGCCTGTTCGACCTTCTCCAGATATCGGGCGGACGGAACGAAATCGTCATCGAAGAAAGTTATGATGTCGAAGCGCTCTAGAGAGGGCGCAAGAGCGCTGTTGCGTTGTGCCGCGAGCCCTTTGGGCCCGAATACAGTCGATACTGGAAAGGGACAGCTTTGCGGAAGTTCCACATGCGTGACGTCGGGCGCCGACAATATGACCTCGTCAGGAACTCTTGTCTGGTCACCCAAATGCCTCAGCAGGCGGGCAACCTGCTCGCTGCGGCCGAGGGTCGGGATGATCACTGCAAGTCTCATTTCTGATCCAGGTGTCGCTTCCTCTGACCCTATGCCGACGCGAGCGCTCAAACAGCCTGCATAAAAGTGGGCCCGCCGAACTCGGTCTACACCCGGCCTCCTGCTTTTTAAGTATTTCCGCAAGCGCCTCACAACCATAAGCGGTAGGCAGACGTTCGCCCGAACCGCCCCGTGACCGATCGGACAACTTGCGGCAGTCGTTGGACGAAACGGAAACTGGGTCCCTCAAGGAGGAAGGGGAGAACCATGCTCCACGAACGCTCTTCCGACCTGGCCATCGCTGCTAAGGTCGAAATGCCCATAGAGGAGTTTCCGGTTGCCCCGGCGAGCGATGTCGACAGATATGCCAGGATAGCGGTCGTTCATGACTGGTGCCCGAACTTCCGGGGCGGCGAGCGGGTTCTGGCGCAAATCTGCAAGCAGTTTCCTAATGCTGAAGTGTTCACACTTTTCGATTTCCTCCCGCTCGAGGTGAAGGAGCAGTACTTCCGCGATGTGGAATTCCATACCTCCGCAGCCAACCGCATACCGATGGTACATAAATTCTACCGGTCCCTCTTTTTCTTTTGTCCCTTCCTGATCGAGCAGTTCGACGTGACCGGCTATGATGCGGTAATCTCGTCTTCGGCCGCCTTTTCGCGGGGCGTGATCACAAGACCTGATCAACCGCATCTCTGCTATGTGCACAGTCCAGTCCGCTATGCTTGGGACGAGCAGTTCTCCTATCTTCAGCAGGGCAAGCTCGGCTTCGGCCCGAAGGGAATGCTCTACCGTTACATGCTGCACCGTCTAAGGACGTGGGATACGAGAACCGCTCATGGTCCAGATTTGATGCTGGCGAATTCGAACTATGTCCGTTCCCGAATCAAGCACATCTATGGCCGTGACGCGCGGGTTGTTTTCCCGCCAGTTTCGTTAGGGGAACTGTCCTGTGTCGAGGATAAGGACGATTACTATGTCTCGGCCTCCTTTCTCGCTCCCTACAAGCGCACCGACCTGGTGATAAAGGCGTTCAACGAAATGCCGTCGCGACGACTGGTCATAGTCGGCGAAGGACAGCAATCCGCCAGCCTGCGATCGCTGGCAGGTCCGAACGTCACATTTTCGGGGTTCCTTCCTCGCAAGGAATACGTGGCCACGCTTGCGCGGGCAAAGGCGATGGTCTTTGCGGGTTGCGAGGACTTCGGTATAGCGCTGGCCGAGGCGCAAGCCTGCGGGACACCGCTGATCGCGTTCGGTCGCGGCGGCGCGGTCGATATCGCGCAACGCCTGGGGGCAGCCTCCGAACCGACGGGGGTGCTGTTCAGGGCACAGACCGTCGAGCACCTCAAAGAGGCGGTCAAACGGTTCGAAGAAAACAGCCACGTCATCACGTCACAAGCCTGCGCCAGGAATGCGCAACGTTTCTCGGAAGAGAATTTTGACAGGGCCATGCTGGAATCGATAGGAGCCGTCCAGGCACTTCACCGGGTCATGTGAGTTCGCGTATCCTGACGACGTTGGTTTCTGTATCGATGCCGTCAGCGACGGCCATCGCCTGCAGGTAGCGCAAGGCGCTTGCTTTCCAGCTATAAGCCGAGGCTCTGGTTTTTCCCTTCCGTGTCAACTGCAACCGCAGGGCCTCGGAATTGCGCAGCGCGATGAACCGGTCGAACCATGCATCGCGGTTGTCGGCGGCAGCATAAAGAGCTGCGTTGCCGCAAACCTCCGGCAGGCTGGCGCGTTCGGAAACCACAACCGGACAGCCAAGTGCCATCGCCTCGACAACCGGGAGACCAAAGCCTTCCGTCAGCGACGGGAAGGCCAGGCAAAGCGAGTCCATCAGCAACGCAGCCAGCTCGCTGTCGCAAATGCGTCCAAGCCAATGGATGTTCCGAGCCTCGGCCCTGACCGATCGCGATTTGAAAACATGCGAGTCCGACATGCCGACCACCGCGATCTTCAGTCCAGCTTTGCCAAGACGGTCTGCCATGCCGAGAATGAGATCCATGTTCTTGTGAGGCGCGGCGCTGCCGATCATAACAATAGTATCCCGCGAGGCCGCCATCCGAGTTGGTGCCGAGTGTTCGGGCTTCCACAGCAAGACATGTTCATGGCCGTTCACAGCAACGAAGGCCTTTCGCCCCGGGACGATGCCTCGGCGGACCAGTTCGCCCAGCGAGAAATTGGAGACGGTGGAAATACTGCATGCCGTCTTGCCGAGGCATGGTAACAGGGCTTTGTAAGCCGTCCTGAAGGCAAGTGAATAGCTCTGCGGGGCGTTCCAGACGTTCGCATCATGAATGCAGACGATGTGTTTGCGGTATAGAAGCGGTCCGGTGTTGCAAAGGCTGAGCAGCCCGCTGCCGTGGAGGGAAGTGGCAAGTTCGGTCTGCTCCCAAAGATGCCCACCCGTGCTGCCGATCTCGTGACGGTCAATGGAATTGAGCGGGATTTCCGAGCTGCCGGGCTGGCAGTGAAGACTGAGTTCCAGCCCGCGGGTGAGGGGCGCTCGTTCCGCTATCAAAGTATCCAGTGAACGGACGATCTCGCGCGCGTAGCGCTGAACACCTGTCGTCGGTTGGGAAAGGAAACGCCCATTGATCGTCCAGCGCCGTGCCATGTGACCCTCTTGCGGTATGCAGTTTGAAGCCGCGGTCGCGTGAGGTCACTACGGCCGTTGGGTCATCCGGTCGCGCCGAGGATCATCCAGCCAGGCGAGGGCAGGCGCTGGAACTACCTCAAACGTTTGAGGGCCGTTGCGCTTACGACAGTGTTAGTCTCGCTGCGGTGCGGTTAAGCGGGGAAGGTGATGGGCAAATCTGAGTTCGACGCGATGCCGGCGGCCCGGTCCAGGCAGTTGAATGGACGCAGCGTTGCCGCAGTGACGGTACAATCGTTTGCCGAAGGCTCACTACCTGGTCGACCCGATCGGACATTGTCGGATTTCGAGCCGCCAAGACGTCGCTGGACGATAAACGGGGACTTCACCACGCTTCGGCGCAATGGAATAGCGCGTTACGCTTTTGAGGTGACGTCAGCCCTCGACGCCCTCATTTCAGAAGGGCATCCCCTCGGTCGGGACCTGGAAATCGATCTCGTTGTGCCCCGCCCGCTTGCCGAGCCTCTTCATCTGAAATGTATCTCTGTCCGCGTCGTTCCCGAGTTCAACAGGCCCCGACTTCCGCAATTTTGGGTGCAGGCGCAGTTGCCCTGGCATGTGCCTGGAGGACTGCTGAGCTTTTGCAACCTCGCACCAGTCGTACTGAGACGTCACATTGCATGTATCCACGACATGCACACAAGGCTGATGCCGTCGAGTTATGCGCGCGGGTTCCGTTGGGCGCACCGCCTGATCCTGCCGCTGCTTGGCAGGCGGGCTGCACGGATCACCACCGTTTCGCAACTCTCACGCGGTCATCTGGTCGAGTTCGGCATCGCACGGGAGGAAAACATTGTTGTTACCTACAACGGTAGTGATCATGCGAGGAAGTGGGACGCCACACGATCGTCCCTGGTCGTCAATCGGGGGAGGCCGTATGTCGTTTGCCTCGGCCGGGGGGACCAGGAATACAAGAACATGGGGCTCCTTGCTAAGCTTGCTCCGTTTCTGGATGCGATGGGTCTCGACCTCTGGATGCCAGGCGATGTCGACGAGACCACGATCTTGCGGCATGTCCAGGACATGCCCGCGAACATCGTCCTTCTTGGGCGCATAAGCGATCACGACTTCAAAAAGGCGCTGGAAGGCGCCCTTTGCTTCCTGTTTCCGTCACGGATCGAAGGTTTTGGGCTGCCCGCCGTCGAGGCGATGGCGTCGGGTTGCCCAGTCGTAGCCTCGACTTCCCCCTGCCTGCCTGAAATCTGCGGAGATTCGGCACTCTATGCGGATCCGGACGACATTTGGTCATGGGTTGAAAACGTTCGCCAACTGGCCGTTGACGCGGATTTGCGCAAACGAATGGTCGGCAAGGGACTTACCCGGGCGAGCAGCTATTCCTGGCGCTGGATCGCATGGAAATATCTCGAACTAATGATCCAGGTCGATGCGGACTTCGGGGAATTGTGCGGGTAACCAACCGCGAGTCGCAGGTACCCAGTCGGCACGTACAAAGTACATCAGTTCGATTCCTCCCTGGCAGTCACCCACCAGTCATCCGGGTGCTAAATTATCGCAGCGGTCATCAAATAGTCATGCCGCCTGATGGCTAGGTTACGGCCTCCAAAAGACGTAAGGCGAAGCTTGCCATACCCGTATAGGCAAATTGCTTCCGCCTCTCGCAGTTTCGACTATCCCAATATTGAAAGTCGTGCAGGGAGGCATGATTGGCCATGTCGTTTCGTCTCGCAGCCGCCGCGGCATTTTTGCTGACAACAGCGGCGCCCGCATCCGCAGATTTGCTCTGGGGTGTGAACGGCCATCCTGTAGTTTCCTACCCGGGTATTCCGATCGGGAAACAACTCGAATTCATCAAGGACCTCGGACTCAAATCATATCGGGTCAACGTCACCGCCGAAGACGAAGCGGATACTCTTGCTGAAGTCGTAAAGGCTGGGAAGGCAAGAGGGATTGAAATCCTCCCCGTGATCACACCCGGGCTAGACTTGGATAAGAGTAAACCGGAAGAACTCTATAGTGATGCCCGGAAACTGGCACTCACCCTTGGCACCAGGTTCAAGAACGATATCCGTGTTTGGGAGCTCGGCAACGAGATGGAGATCTATGCCATCATAAAGCCGTGCGAGAAACGTGATGACGGATCGCAATATCCATGCGGGTGGGGGCCTGCGGGCGGAACCGGAGTGCTCGACTACTACGGTCCGCGCTGGATGAAGGTGAGCGCGGTCCTCAAAGGCCTGTCCGATGGCATGACGGCAGTCGACCCGAGCATCAGAAAGGCGATGGGGACAGCTGGATGGGGCCATACTGGCGCCTTCGCGCGGATGAAGCAGGATGGGATCGCCTGGGATATCTCGGTCTGGCACATGTACGGGGAGGATCCGGAATGGGCTTTCCGCGAGATTTCTTCCTACGGCAAGCCGATCTGGGTCACCGAATTTAACAATCCTTACGGAAGTCAGCGCAGCGAGCGGCAGCAGGCTGATGGCGTCAGGCAAACAATGACGCGGCTCCGCGAACTTCAGGACAAATACAAAGTCGAAGCAGCGCACATCTACGAGCTGCTGGATGAGGCCTATTGGGCTCCGAGTTTCGAAGCCAATATGGGGTTGGTTAGACTTACCGCAAGCAACAACGGCAAATGGATAACGGGTGAACCGAAACCTGCCTACAAGGCGGTTCGTGACATAACCCGGGGGCCGCAGCCGGTGCCCAGGCCGAATCGGGAGTGCGATCCCGACGCCAAGTTTGCCGATGGATTCAGCTATGTCCGTCAGGCAAGTTTTGCCTATTGCCTCGTCCTTGGCCATGACGGCGATACCGCTGGCTTGGGTCGTTGGTCGACAGCGCTCGAGAACGGAGACGCCAGGCTGATCGATGTGGTCATGGAAATGATCCGCTCCGAAGAATTCGAGGCCAAGTATGCCACAATCGGCCTGACGGACCGTGCCTATATCGCGTTCCTTTACATGCTGTTGTTGGATCGGCCTGCGGACAGTTACGGGATGGAGACCTATGCCCGCCAGTTGCGTGGAGGGTCAATGACGCGCGACACCATCGCCTTGGGTATCGTCAGTTCGAGCGAGTTCAAATCCCGGCATGGAGCCATGCGCGACGCCTCGGGTGAGCCGGCGCCCGGCTGAGCAAGGCATAGCGCCGGTTGTGTCAGGTAGCATTGTCACAGGTCTAACTTGGGAAGCCCGTGACCGTCGCCAGCAGGTCGTGTCCGAAAGGCCTAGCCTGGACCTCCACGAAAGGGGTAGCCGACGATTACGCCTCGCCCAAGAGGGCATTGAGACCGTCTATTGGCGTTCTCGCCCAGCCCTTTCCGCCCAAGTAGCGTTGGGGCAATTCAATCCGCTTTGAGAGGTGCACGATGAAAGTCATGGTAACCGGCCATCAAGGCTATATCGGTTCGGTGATGGTGCCGATGCTGCTTCGCGCTGGCCATTCGGTGACCGGCTACGACAGCGATCTCTACCGGCGCTGCACCTTTGTCGCGGGAGGGCAGCGGGCGTCCGTTCCGTCGATCCAAAAGGACGTGAGGGACGTGCAGCCGCGCGACCTCGAGGGCTTCGACGCCGTCATCCATCTGGCTGCTCTGTCGAATGATCCACTTTCCAATCTCGATCCGGACATCACTTACGAAATCAACCACAAGGGCAGCGTTCGTTTCGCCAAGGCGGCCAAGGAGGCCGGCGTGTCACGCTTTCTCTTCGCCTCGTCATGCAGCAACTACGGACAGGCGGGCGATGACATGGTGGATGAGACGGGAGAACTCAACCCGGTCACACCATATGGCTGGTCAAAGGTACTTTCGGAACGGGATATTTCCGAACTGGCTGACAACACCTTCTCACCGGTCTATTTCCGGCCTGCCACGGCCTACGGCCTGTCACCCCGGCTTCGCTTTGACATCGTGTTGAACAATCTCGTCGCCTGGGCGGTGACCAAAGGCGTGATCCTGCTCAAGTCCGATGGGACGCCATGGCGGCCGATCGTTCATATCGAGGATATTTCCCGGGCGTTTATCGCCGGCCTCGGAGCCCCGCGGGATGCAGTCCACAACGAGGCCTTCAACGTCGGGCAGACGGATCACAATTATAAGATCCGCGACATAGCCGAGATCGTCGCCGACGTGGTGCCTGGCTGCCGCCTGGAGTTCGCGTCGGATGCCGGGCCTGACAAACGTTCCTATCGCGTAAGCTTCGAGAAAATCGCGCGCGTCCTTCCGAGCTTCAAGCCGGAATGGGACGCCCGCAAAGGCGCCGAACAGCTCCACCGGGCGTATCAGCAATCGAATGTTACACTGGAGGAGTTCGAAGGTCCGCGCTTCCAGCGTATCGGCCACATCAAGTATCTGTTGGCGAACGGGCTTCTGGACCAGCGTATGCGCGTTGCGGAAGCCGCAAGGACACTGGAGTTTACGGCCGGCTAGTGCAATGGAACATGTGGATGCTGCCGGGACAGACTCAACGCCCCTGGACGCCAGCATCGGCCAGGAAGTCTATGACCTGGCCGAACGTCTTTTTCCGATTTGCAGAAGCATCACGGGGGATGGTGTTCGACAGACTTTAGATGTCCTGTCCGGGCACGTTAATTTGCAACGACACGAGGTCCCGACCGGCACACAGGTATTCGACTGGACTGTTCCGAAGGAGTGGAACATCCAGTCAGCCAGGATCACTGCCGCCGACGGGCGGACGGTCGTGGACTTCGCCGACTCCAACCTGCACGTTGTCAACTACAGCGTACCCTTCAAAGGTATCCTGCCGCTCAGCGAGTTGAGGCCGCATATCCATACCTTGCCGGACCAGCCGAAAGCGATTCCCTACCGCACCAGCTACTACGCCCCGGCATGGGGATTCTGCATGGCGCACGATCGTCTGATGGAGATGCCCGACGGCCTTTACCAGGTGGAGATCGACGCTGAGCTCAAGGACGGCAGCTTGACCTACGGCGAATACCTGCACCGCGGAAAGACGGAGCGGGAGTTTCTTCTTTCGGCCCACATATGCCATCCGTCACTTGCCAACGATAACTGTTCGGGCCTCGCTCTGCTCGCGACGCTCGCGAAGGCCCTCATGACCAGGACGACAAAATACAGCTACCGCTTCCTTTTTGCCCCGGGCACGATCGGTGCGCTGACATGGCTGTCTCGCAACGAGGATCGCGTACACCTTATCGACCATGGTCTGGTGCTGTCATGCGTGGGCGACGCCGGATGCCCGGCATACAAGCGCAGTCGCCGAGGCGATGCCTTTATCGACCGGGCCATGGCAAATGTGCTCGGCCACGAGGACGGTGCGAAATTGATCGATTTCTCCCCCTACGGCTATGATGAGAGACAATATTGCTCGCCGGGCTTCAACCTTCCCGTCGGCATGTTCCAGCGGAGCGTTCACGGAACTTTCCCTGAGTACCATACGTCCGCAGACAACCTTGATTTCATAAAACCGGATTGCTTGGAGAGTTCGTTTCGTATCCTCAATGACGTGATCGACGTCGTCGAGGAGGACTGGACGCCGTTGAATCTTTGCCCCAAGGGCGAACCACAGCTCGGCCGGCGCGGCCTTTACGCCGCCCTGGGAGGGTACAAGTCGTTCGGCATAACCTCGATGTCCCTGCTCTGGGTGCTCAACCTCGCCGACGGGCAGCACTCGCTCTTGTCGATGGCCGAGCGCTCAGGCCTGCCTTTCAAGGAGTTGGCAGCCGCCGCGAGATTGCTGTCGGAGCATGGGCTCTTGGCCGGGAGCCTATAAGACCTCGCCGGCGGTGCGCTTGATCAGCGGCCACGTCATGTCCCTTTCCGACATCGCTGTCGGCATCAAGGGCCAGTTTACTGAAAAAGCTGGATCGTTGTAGCGAACGCCCGTCGATGCATGCGGCGTGTAGAACTGCGATATCAGATACGAGACCTCGGTATCATCGGTAAGCGTCTGGAGCCCATGCGCGAATCCGGCGGGAATATACACCTGCCTCATGTTTGCGGGCGTCAGCTCGAAGCCCAACCACTGGTGACGAGTCGGCGAGTTCGCGCGCATGTCCACCACGACATCGAAAATTGCGCCGCGGACACAGGAGACGAGTTTTACCTCGGCATAGGGGTCTTCCTGAAAATGTAACCCCCGCAGCGTTCCTCTTTTGACCGAATGCGCCCGACTGTGTTGGACAAAGCGGGTCGCCAATCCGCAATCGGCCATCTCCTTTTCGCAAAACAGGCGAGTAAACGATCCACGGTCGTCGACTACGGGTGTCGGCTCGATCAACCAGACACCTTTCAATACCGTCTCGGTAAACTGCATGTCGCACCACCCCCTTTTGGTGGGCAAGAACTGACGTGAATTCTTGGCATCCCAAGCAATGGCTGAAAGAGCTACCTAAGCCTTAGGTGGCCTCGTCGATAGCGGTATACCGGATACGCGATCCTACCCGTTCGGCTTGCGTGATGGCGCCATTGCATCACCCGCTTGCCCTTTAAGGATTAAGGCAGCCGACACATTGGCAAATCGAACTCGAAAGCGCACCGCCTTAGCCTTTCGGTACATTCTCGGTGAGGCGCGGCGGGGCAGCAGGTTCATAGTCAGACCCACCGCGTCTCCGTTTTTTCCGGACAGGCGGACAAGGAGCAGGTAATGAACATTCAGGCCGTCGAAGTCGTCCGCGATCACAACGCCGTGCGCCGAAATGTCGGCTGCAGGTTTTGCGCATCGCGCTTGCGGCACACGCTGGTCGATCTCGGCATGTCGCCGCCCTGCGAGAGCTTCCTGCGGGCTGACCAGCTGGACCAGATGGAACCGTACTATCCCTTGAACGTCCTGGTTTGCGACACCTGCTATCTGGCGCAGCTCAAGGAGTACATGAGCCCTGAGACCATCTTCAGCGAATATGCATATTTTTCGTCATTCTCAACAAGCTGGGTGGCCCATGCGAAAGCCTATTGCGAGGCGATCACAAAACGCCTTGGCCTTGGCTCCGACAGCCTGGCGGTAGAGCTCGCCAGCAACGACGGCTATCTGCTCCAGCATTTCCTGCCGATCGGCGTCCCTGTTCTTGGTGTCGAGCCGGCCGCCAATGTTGCACGCGCCGCGCTTGAAAAGGGTGTGCCAACCAGGGTTGATTTCTTCGGGGCTCGCTTGGCCCGCCAGATGGTGGCCGAAGGCCTGCGCGCCGACCTCATCATCGGCAACAACGTTCTGGCCCAGGTACCGGACCTCAATGACTTTGTCGCCGGAATGAAGATCCTTCTCAAGCCGGAAGGTGTTGTCACCCTCGAGTTCCCGCACATTGAGCGATTGATGGCCGAAAACCAATTCGACACCATCTATCATGAGCATTTTTCATACTTCTCATTGCTGACCATCGATCTGATGGCTACCCGACACGGACTGCGACTGATCGACGTCGAGGAACTGCCTACACATGGCGGCTCGCTTCGGGTCTATCTCGCCAACCAGGACAGCGCTTGGACCGTCGATGACCGCGTTGGCCAAATCCTCGATCGCGAAAAGCGGCATGGGCTGACCGAAATGGCGACCTACGGATCTTTCGGCGAAAAGGCACAGCGCGCGAAACGGGACCTCCTGGCCTTCCTCATCTCGGCCAAGAACGAAGGCAAGAAGATTTGCGGTTACGGCGCGCCTGGCAAAGGCAACACACTACTCAACTACTGCGCAATCGGCCCCGATTTCCTTGACTTCACGGTCGACAGGAATCCCTACAAGCACGGTCGCTTCACGCCAGGCATGCACATCCCGATCAAACCCATCGAGGCGATCGATCATGCAAAGCCGGACTACATCTTGATCCTTCCATGGAACTTGAAGGATGAGATCATCAAGCAAATGCATCACGTTGCCGGCTGGGGCGCGAAATTCGTAGTGCCAATTCCTTTCGTGACAGTTATCGATCCATCGGAGTTGCCGAGATGAAAGTCGTGCTCTTCTGTGGTGGCCGCGGCACGCGCATACGTGACTATTCCGACAGCATACCGAAACCGATGATACCACTTGGCCATCAGCCGATCCTGCGCCACGTGATGCAGTGGTACAGCGAATACGGACATGACGAATTCGTCCTTTGTCTCGGCTACAAGGCCAACGTCATCAAGGATTTCTTCCTGAACACCAGACCGCAGACCTTTTCTGATTGCGTGGTCACGCATGGCGGCCAGGACGTCAAGCTGCTTGGCGGCACTCCAAAGGACTGGAGCATCACTCTGCTCGACACTGGCATCTGGCGCAACATTGGAGAGCGCCTCTGGGCCGCCAAGGAACATGTCCACAATGAGAACATGTTCCTGGCCAACTACTCTGACGGCCTGACCAATGTCGACCTCGACGATATGATCGCGAAATTCGAGGCAAGCGGCAAAATCGGCTGCTTCCTCGCCGTGCGGGCACCGTTGACATATCATCTGGCCGATATTGCCGAGGATGGCCGTGTGCGCGAGTTCCGCACGACTGAGACGTCTGAGATATGGATCAATGGTGGGTACTTCGTGTTCCGGCCGGAGATCTTCGACTACATGCGCGACGGTGAGGAACTCGTGCTGGAGCCGTTTAAGCGATTGATCGACGACAACATGCTGATGGCTTACAAGCACGAAGGGTTCTGGCGCTCGATGGATACTTTGCGCGATTGGCAATCGCTCGAAGACATGGTCGAAAAAGGCGATATGCCCTGGAATCGCAAGATCGCTTCCGAGAGGATCAAACGCAGCACGGTGATGGCTGCATCATGAAGGGGCTTGGCCTCGCGCGGAGAGGGGAGGAGCTCTCAATCCTTTGCCTGGGAGCCCATTCGGACGACATCGAGATAGGCGCCGGCGGCACGATACTCACCCTGATCGCTACAGGCGTGAAATTACACGTCCATTGGTGCGTGCTGAGTGGAGGCCGTCAGCGATCGGACGAAGCCAGGGCATCGGCCGAGGCTTTTCTTGATGGATCGAGCTCGTACAAGGTCGACGTAGCGGATTTTGAAGACAGCTACTTCCCAGCTCACAGCCGTTCGATAAAACATTGGTTGATCGATGTGAGGTCAAGGATCGATCCAGACGTCGTGCTCACGCATGCCAGGTTCGATGCCCACCAGGACCATCGGGAAATCAATCAACTGACCTGGAATGTCTTTCGCGACCATCTCGTGCTCGAATACGAGATCCCGAAGTGGGATGGCGACCTTGGCCAGCCGAATGCATACGTTCCCCTTGCGGCAGACGTGCTTGAACGCAAAATAGAGCTTCTCCATCAGCACTTCGGGACCCAGCGCTCGAAGGACTGGTTCGACCGCGACACCTTTGTTGGGCTTGCCAGATTGCGCGGAATGGAATGCCGCGCTCCCGAGCATTTCGCCGAGGCATTCACGGTCAGAAAAGCCAAAATTCTTTAGCCGTCACGGCTCCTATCAGTGAGGTGGGTAGCGGCCCAGGCCAGCTGCCGCGAAGGCGAGGCTGTACATTACGGCGTAACGGGGTCCGGTCGAAACGGAATCAGGCGCGTTTGAAGCCCTTTGTTTATGCTGCGTGTCGTTCGCCCAAATCGTGGCGCACTCGTGGCACTCGTTAGCTCGCCGCTGCAGAAATCCGCACGTCGTTCCCTTCGTTAAATCGACGGAAGACCACCTGGGACGGGCGCCCGACCAAAAACCGGTCTGTCCCCGATTCCAGGGCTTGCGCATACACCGCCAATGCGCCGTCAACCGCCTCGACGGTCTTCATGATCGCCGCGTTGTCGTGAGTATAGCTGACGACCAGTGACGGCATCAGTACCCCACGTTTGATCATCTCCTGAAGGAACAGCGAGCGATATGCCTGCGATGGCTTGCCCTGGGGGTCGAGCGTGGCAAATGCCAGGCAGCAGGGGCGGCCGACGACCTTGAAGTGACCATCCACGCCATGGCGTCTGGCAACCTCCGTGATCCCGTCTTTAAGCTTTGAGCCTTGAAGATGCAGATGCTCTATGACGGGCTCGGTCTGGTAAGTTCGCATTGTCGCGATGGCGGCCGCAAGCGCATGGGTCTCCGCACCGTGCGTGGTTGACAATAGGAATACCCTCGGCCGGTCCGTATGCTCCAAACCACCAAGCCGCATGTATTCGCGCTTGCCTGCCAGAGCAGAAACCGAAAAGCCATTGCCAAGCGCTTTGCCGAACGTGGTCAAGTCGGGTTCGATGCCATAGAGTTTCTGAGCTCCGGCTGCGTGCCACCGGAATCCAGTAATCATCTCGTCGAGAATAAGCAGCGCGCCATTCTCCCGGCAAAGGCGCTGGACTTTATGCAGGAACCCGTCTGCGGGATCATCTCCGCGGGATGGCTCGAGGATCAAGGCTGCCAATTTCCCCGGGTATCTATCGAACAGATCCTTTACACTGGTGATATCATTGTAGCGGAAGGTGACGGTGAGGTTTCGAACCGCTTCCGGAATGCCTGCATTCATCGGTGTTGTTCCGATGAACCAATCATCGGTCGAAAAGAATGGATGGTCGGCGCAGCAGGCGACCAGGTCTCGCTCCGTATAGGCGCGAGCAAGGCGCACGGCGCCAGAGGTCGCATCCGAGCCATCCTTGCAGAACTTTACCATCTGCGTCCCGGTCAGCTCCAGAAACGTCTCGGCGCAGTCGACTTCGATCCTTGCCGGCCGCGTGAAATTGGAGCCGCCGCACAGCGCTGTCTCAACTGCTCTCAGAACGGTCGGGAAGGCATGTCCCAACCCCACAGAACGGTTGCCCATGCCATATTCGATGTATTCATTGCCGTCGACGTCCCAGACGTGGCACCCAAGACCTCGCTCGATGAACCCTGGCGCGAGAATGGGATACTGGTCGTCGCCCTTCGCATAGGTATGGCAGCCGCCCGGGATCAGTTGGCGCGCGCGATCCTGCAAACGAACCGATTTGCGAAAACGAAGGCCCTGCTCAGACATCTATGACACTCCAGCCACGCGGAAAGCCTACATGTCTGGGTCAGAATTTCGCGATCACCAAAAGGCTGCCCATTTAGCACTTATGGTGGATGCCGGAGGGGCATGCCGGCTTTTTATGAATGGACAAGAACTCATTTCCAGCGGCGACGGAACAGCCAATTGCAGGCGAGGGCCAACAAAAACGGCCCGCCCGGGATGAATTCCGGGCGGGCCGTTCGATAACCGTTATCATACTTCCGCGGAAGCGGCTTCCCCGAAAAGATCATTAACCTTGTAAGCAACCTCAGTTCTGTTGGTCGCCTTCAGTTTCTTCATGATGTTTCGGATGTGGACCTTAACAGTGCTTTCGCGCAAGTTCAGTTCGTAGGCTATGATCTTATTCGCCTTGCCACGCCGAAGCGCCTGAGCCACTTCAGCTTGCCGGTGCGTGAACATAGTCGTCAACGGACGCGTATCGCGGCTGCCTGAATCGATCAGATGTCGCATAGACAGCACGCTGCTGGCCGGAACGAAGATGCCGCCGGCCGCTGCAAGGTTGACCGCTTCGACGCAAACATCAATACCAACCGAGGTCGGAATGTATCCGCGCGCACCGCATTCAAGAGCGGTCAGTATCTGCGCCAGGTCTTCCGTATCCGCAAGAAGTATCACTGGTATTGAATTGAACTCTGACGAGATAAGTCGGACTTCCTCCGCTATGCTGTGATCCGTGACTTTCCGTCCGCCAAGATTGAATAGAATTGCTGATAAGGGCGGGTATGCAGCCTTCTTCATCCGCCATTCTTCGATCGTGCCCATGGCAGCGACGGCCATGCCAAGATCATGGTCTTCAAGAGCCGATGCGAGACATTCTCGATCCAGAGCCCTTCCGTCCAGAATGAGGAGGCATTCTCTGTCTGCTTGTTCGTTGCCTCGCCCCGTGCTGCTCGACGGACCTTCCGGTTGACTTGTCGAAACGAAATTATGCAGTCCGATTGTGGAAACCATACTAATACCCCAACCCTTTCCCGCGTAAGACCGCTCACGGCGGCCGACATAACCCCCTCAAATTCGAAGATTTTGTTGAAAGTTTTCTGCCCACTCATCCCCAAAACCCGGGCAGGATTACTCCCGCTCCGAGCACTTCATCATTTTCTCCCCAACGCCACCAATGATTGAGTATGCTTTACAAGCTCGCGCTAATCCAAGTTAACTTTTTGGTATTTTTTTTATAGAGCGTTAAACAAGGTTTCGCTGGCAACCCGCGATTGCGAAGCCTGCAGGGGCTGTTCAATTGGCAGGGTCGCGCGTCCGGTTCTTAGCTTCTTCAGAGCCGTCATGCTCAACCAATAGGCGGAAGCTCGACCGGCAACCCTCGCGCGCATCCTTCTCCCAAAGGCTTCGTTGACGAGATAGATGGCCGAAGACGAAGATCGATTTGCCGGCGTCTGCCCGGGCTTACGCGGCCTGTCTGCGGATAAAGCGAGACAGGGTAGGGGAGTCACCCGCCCGCCCTGGTGGCTCCCCTATCGCTTCGCGGTGAGGCGCGCCACCAGTATACACAGAAAACCTTCTGCAGCATGGCCGTCAGACGGATAGACACCGATGGAAATGACGTTCGGACGTTAGGCGTTTCCCTGGGGATCGGTTTCGCTCAGCCACCGCCCGCCCGTTTCATCGCTGCGGGTGCCGGTTTCGAAAGCATCGATCAACTTCTTGGCGGCTCTGTTGGCAACATGGGACTCCGGGTACTGGGCGGTGACAGCCCGCGCCCGCTCGTAAATTTCCTTGAGTTGCCTCACCTGCTTAGGGCCAAATGCGTCATGCGCAACGCGGGTGGTCATACCAGCTATCCTCCTCACGCCAGAACTCAAGAGAACCCACCCGTTGCCCAGAGTTCCACTGGTTTTTAATTAACATGACATTTCACGATTGAAAGCAGAAACGTGCCCGCAGGCTGTGTATAACCATGACATTTGTCGCCGTCGAGGCGTTCTTTCGTGTGCGCTCGCCAAACGAAGGCTTAGCCGTTTGCAGGAAGAGGTAGGTCGGAATTCGAAAGCAACACCTCAAAGCAGCTGGATGGCTGGGCCATGCTAATTCGCGTGCCACTCTTGGCGCAGTCAGATGCTTTGAGCATTCCAGCTTGCCCATCTCCCCGTCACGTGGAGTGCTGCGTGGTTGAATCTGCCGTCGCTCAGTAAGCACCTGCAACTTCATGCGGAACGTAGCACTACGCCGTTTGGCTCTCTTGTCGCAGATATGAGCATATCGAAAAATGCATCAGCGAGTGGCGCCTTTCGTCAATATCAGCGCGACCAACCGAGCGAGAGGCTCGATCAGCGATGCAGGTGTCTTTGCCGGGTCTCCTGGTGTGCGTGGCTATCCTGGCCATTGCTTACTATTCCCGGGGGATGCTGATAGTCGGACTGGTCGCTTCCCAGGCGTTCGGAGCGACAGCCGTTGTGACCCTCACCTTTTTGGGCGGGTCATCTCCGCTGATCTACACAATATTCGAGGTTCTGCTGGTCGCGGCCGTGGCCGCGAGGCGGCGCATCTGGTTCGATCTTGGAAGCGTGTTCGGGAGCATCCGCCCAGTCTGGATTCTCGCAAGCCTCATGGTTTACGCGATCATTGGAGCATGGCTGTTTCCAAGATTTTTCGCGGGGCAGACCGCCGTCTTCGTTCAATCGAAAATCCGCGGCACAGTGGTCGAAGCTTCGCTAGCCCCGGTTTCGGCCAATATTTCCCAGACTGGCTACTTCATTCTTGGTGGGCTAACCACAATCGCGCTTTGCACTCTGCTTTTGCATGCCTCCAGAATCGACCAGATTCGGCGGGGATTTTTCTTGTGGTGCGGCTTGCACGCCGGGATGGGAGTGGTCGATTTTGTCGGCAAGAATGCAGGCGTAGGCGATGTGCTCGCCCCTATCAGAACCGCCAACTATGCGATCATTAGTGACGCCTATGAGGCGGGTTTCGCGCGCATTACGGGACCTTTTTCCGAGGCCTCTTCGTTCGCCGGTGCCTCTCTGGCCTGCCTTGCATTCTCCTATACCTATTGGAGATGGACCAGGTCACGCCTAGCCCAATGCCTGTCGGCTATTCTGCTTTTTCTGACCTTTCTATCGACGTCTTCGACCGCCTATGTTGGCCTCACGTTGCTGTGCATTCCGGTCGCCCTCTCGATGTCGGCTTCGGTCCTTAGGGGAAAGGTCGAGCGAGAGGAGATATTGATTGCGGTCCTCATGGTGGTGGGCGTTGTCGCCGTTATGGGCATTAGTCTATATCGCGCCGACGCCCTGGACCCTTTCGTCAGGCTTTTCAGCAGTACCATCATCAACAAAGCCGATTCCGCCTCGGGACACGAGCGCGCCTATTGGAACTTCAAGAGCCTGCAGTCCTTCATCGACACCACCGGACTTGGGGTTGGCTTCGGCAGCTCGAGGGCATCGAGCTGGCCGATTGCGGTTCTGTCCCAGCTTGGCTTCTTCGGGTCGCTGATGATGGCGATGCTGCTCGTTACCCTAGCCAGGGGGTTGAGCGGGGTGCGGCAGTGGGTGGCGCCTGAAACAGATGCCGTCGTTGCGAGCATCAGGAATGCCTCTTTCGCGGGCATCATTGCCAACTCGGTGTCAGGTGGCAGCGCTGACCCTGGCATACTCTTCTTTATCGCACTCGCCGTTGTTTCCGCGACGAGGGTCGGTGCCTTGCGCACCGCGGCGGGCTTCGACCCGGGCAGTCGTTACCAGGCGGCACAGCCTGTGCCTGCTGTCGACGCCGCCTAGGCGGCCCGCACGCGCTGGACGACGTCTAGCCGCCGATGCTCGATGGCTGTCGTTGCGCCAACGATCAGGAAAATTGAACTACCGCTTTCGTAGGCGATCTGCAGGCAATCGCAGCCTTTTAGGGAGGTTTGCACACAATCTGCGCACTCATACTGTGAGCGTGGGATTGAATGCGAATGCGGAGCAATTGGATGTGGCAGGCGCAATCCGAGGCAAAGGGGATCAGTTTGACGGCCCAGCCGATCAGCCCGGAACGTCATGCATCGAATGCAGTTCGGCAAAAGCCGCGAGTAACCTGGTTCCGGCAATGGAACACGGACCTGGACGATGCGCTGTCACGCCTGCCTGAGTCGGATGCCTGCCCGCACAAACTGTTCCAGTTGCTGGCCACTGGCTCCACTGGCAACAGGAAGTTGATCGCGCTTGTCCACGACAAAGGCGCGCCTGTCGCTATAGCGGCGCTGCGTCGGACGCAAGACGCACGTTGGGTGCCGGTAACTCACTATGTCGTTCCTGGATTTGTCCTGCCTTCACAGCCCGGCCGGCTTCTGGACGCTGTCGCGAGCTTGGGCGTTACTGTCGACCTTGGATTTTGGCGGTCAGAAAGAGAGCCACCAAGCCATGAGGCAATTCGTCTGCTTTGGTCCGAGCCAAGCTTTGGAATGGAAACGTCGGACGATTTCGAAGCCTATTGGCGCAAGACCGGCAAGTTATACGCGATCCGGGGCGCTCGAAAAAAATGCAGCGGATTTTCACTCGCGATGAACCAGCCGGGCGCAGCCAGAACCATCATCATGGAATGGGGCAAGGCGTGGGGGGTCGACAAGGGTGAGCTTGCCGATCGCATTACGGCGGCCGAATACCTGGAACGCGAGGGTCGCCATATCTCCCTCATGTTGAGGGATGGCGACCGTCAAGTTGGTGGGGCAAATTGCTTTATACATAACAATGCACTTGTTGCCGGGGTGTACTTTCGAAGCCGCGAGTATGAAAAGCAAGATATTGGCACATATATACTCTACCTGACCTTCGAAGTGGCGCAAAAGCTGAACCTGGAAAGCGTCGATTTGGGTGGTGGCCACGCCTATAAACAGCGCTTTGCTCCGGCTAGGGGAGTGAAGTACGAGACACGGGTCTGCGGCAACGTGGTGAGATACCAATTCGATCGGGCACTGGGAAAGTTGCGCAGGACCGCACTAGCCCGTCGCACAGCCGAGTAGCCAGGCAGGCCAACCAGTCGCGGTACAGCAGATGAGCACGACCTATGACTACCGTCGCAGCACATCAAACGGTCGCCTCATTCTCTGGGCCCGCCTCGCCGCGGCCTTCGTCAGTCATGTGAAATTGGTCAAATGAACTCGGTCAGAAAAGCTCTCGTGTATACCGCGGCCGACCGATACTTCGGTCTAGCCGTCAACTTTGGCCTGATGATCGCCGTCTCGAGGCTTCTGACGCCGCGCGAGATCGGCATCTCGGTAACGGGATCCGCCGTTGTCGGGCTTGTGCTATCCTTGCGGGAATTCTCAAGCACCTCTTTTATCGTTCAGCGGCCCAACCTATCAAAGGATGATCTCCGCGCTGTATTTACGGTGATGCTGGCGCTGACATTGCAGATCTCAATTTTTCTATTCGTTTCCGCCCCGTTGATTGCTCGCATGTACGGAGAGAGCGGCCTCGTCCCGTACCTGCGTCTGATATCGGCGGCAATACTTGTCGAGGTCGTTGCAGCTCCGATAACGGCGCTCATGCGACGCGAGATGGCATTTGGACAAGCCGCTCTTGTAAACATGGCAATGGCGGGTTCCGGCGCGCTCACCGCGATCACGCTCGCAGCGTTCGGTTTCAGCTATATGAGCTTCTCCGTCGCGTGGTTCGTCTCGGCTGTCGTTGGCGGCGTTCTTGCACTCTCGCTTCGTAGGCAGTTCTGGATTCTTAGACCCTTGTTCAGAAACTGGAAGGGGGTGCTTGTTTTCGGCTCGTATAACGGCCTGATAGCGATGCTTGCGCGAATGTATGATCAGGTTCCGTATCTGGTTCTTGGCCGCGTGCTTTCGTTCAGTGCCGCAGGCCTGTTCAATCGGGCCCTGACGGTCGCCCAATTGCCCGACAAAATCTTCCTCGCCAGCTCGATTGCCGTCGTCTTTTCCAAATTTTCGTCCGAGGCCAGAGACGGGGGTAACCTCAAGGCCAGCTACCTGGCGGCGTTGAGCTATACCACGGTCGTACACTGGCCTGCCCTTTGTGTGCTGGCGATCCTTGCCCATCCCATCGTCGTGTTTCTCTACGGGGAACAGTGGCTCGAGATCGTGCCGCTGATACAGATTGCTGCCGTGGCCGGCCTGTTCTCCTTCAGTTTCGGATTGAACTATTGTGTTCTCATGGCAGTCGGCGCCATCCGCGAAGCCTTCCTGCGCTCGCTTATTGTGTGGCCGATTTCCGCCCTTATGCTGTTGGCAGCAGCTCCGTTCGGCATGCACCGCATGGCGCTCAGCCTGCTTGTGGCCGTTCCGTTCCAGGCCTTCGTGTCACTGGTTATCCTTCGACGCCACATACGAATGACCTGGTTGGAGTTCACACTATCTCTCTGGAAGAGTGCAGCGGTGACGGTGGGCAGTGCCGTCGGACCGGCAGTGGTCGCCCTCACTTGCTACCCCTTGCAGATCAACATGGTCGCCGCGACGATAGCCGCCGCCCTCTCAGGCATTGGCTGGGTGCTGTCGGTCTGGCTTTTCAAGCACTCGGCGATCGCCGAGCTCAATCACGCCGTCAAATTCGTTGCGCTCACGATAGCCAGGCGCCGTCAAACCAGTTCGAGTCTTCTGGCGGTCATCGAAGGCAATCAGCCCGCCGCGGGTCAAGCGAAATGAAATCGAACCAGTATATCGATGGCACCTATTCACAGAAGGCTACGGGGTGGCACGCGAGTGAGTCCCCGTGGAAGGCTGCGAACGTGCTGAAGTTGATCAGCAGAAATTCTCTTGTTTTTGAAACGGCATGCGACGTCGGGTGTGGAGTAGGAGAGGTGCTTGCAGAATTACAAAACGCCCTCGACCCCGATATTGAATTTAGCGGCTTCGATATCTCGCCGCAAGCAATCGCGGTTGCAAAGGCAAAAGAGAATGAACGACTTAAGTTTTATGAGGACGACTTCGTGAAGTCGAGTTCGAAAGAATTTGACTTGATTCTTTTGTTGGATGTGTTCGAACATGTCAGTGACTACATAGGATTTCTGGAATCAGTTCGCGATAGAGCCAGCTGGTTTATTTTTCATATCCCCCTCGATATCACGGCAAAAGGAGTGTTGTTTAAGTCAAACTGGATGCTGTATATGCGAGAACGGTACGGGCATTTGCATTATTTTTCCGCCGAAACGGCAATGGCTACTCTTTCTGACGCAGGATACGAGGTGGTCGATTTCTCCTACACAGATGATTTCGACGTTACCAAGAAGATGATCCCCAAGCATTTTCGATCACGGCTCGTCTATGAGGCAAGGCGGTATCTGTCCCGCACCAGGCCGCGACTAGCCGCCTCGATTTTCGAGCAATTCAATCTTCTTGCATTGGCGCGCGGGGGGCGCCCAGTTGCCGGCCAGCGGGATCATTCCCGACAATCTGCCGGCGATACTCTGGGATGAGGTCAGATGGCTTCGCCGCTTCCAGAAGTGTCGATCATCCTGCCCACATACAATCGCGCTGACACGCTCACTCGTGCCGTTGACAGCATAACAGGCCAGACGTTCCAAGATTGGGAACTGGTGATTGTCGATGACGGCTCGACGGATTCAACCGCGCAACTTGACTTCGGTAAAGACCCGCGCATCCAGGTGATCCGCCAGCACAATCTGGGCGTGGCCGCCGCACGCAACACGGGTATCGCCGCAAGTAGGGGGCGCCTGATAGCGTTCCTGGACTCGGATGACGAATGGCTACCCTATTTTCTCGACCTGTCCGTCGGGTTCCTGAGAGCGTTTCCGGAAGATCACTACGTCACCCTGGAATTCTTCGAAGAAGACACGAGCAGACGAGTGCTGAAGGATCGCATTGTCAACGCGTATCTTCCAGAAGCTCGTGCGATTGGCTCGCATGCCTTGGATCTTGGACCTGGCGAGACGGACGATTACCTGCGCGTTTTTCAGTCGAGACAGCAAATCGGACGATGGGGAACAAAACATTTGCAGGCCTGCGAAGCCCAAGGTGCCTTTCTGTACCAAGGACATATCTTTCATCACACGCGTTGGGGTTATTTCGCATGGCTTCCGACGACTGTTGTGACGCGTCACGCTCTACAAGTCGTCGGAAGCTTTGACACGTCCCGGCGCAGCGCGGAAGACTATCCTTTCCAGGCGTTGCTTGCTCACCATTTTCGGACAAATTTCATATCGGTCCCGTCTGCGCGGAAGCATGAGCGCAGCCTGAATGCGGGCCCTATGAAAGAGGATCATCTCGCCGGCGGCTCGAATGCCTATTCCTTTCGCATGAACCGTCTGCACTATTTCGATCAGCTGCATTGGAGCCAGAACCGCAACGATCCTGAACTGTCACTGGTGCGCAGGCACTATGTCTATGAAACCGCATGCATCGCACTAAATTCGGGCTTTAGAAGTAAGGCGGTTGCCCTCTTCAAAGAGGCTGCCTGTTTCCACAACCGCCTCTGGCAAGCCTACTTGCTGATAGCTTTGATTGTTTGCTGTCCCTCCGACAAAGCAGCCTCGACTGCATATGGGGGGGTGCGCCTTGTCTCGCGGATTCTACGGCATTTGCCCTTCGAAACGACGTGATCGGCGAGGCCTCGGCCGCTGCTGCCTGAAAGCTGTGTGGAAACCAAGTTTATCGCAACGTGTGGGCAATGACGGCTGCCACACGCTTGAATGCGCCCGGCTTGCGAAACAGGTAGCTCACGGGGGGGAAGACAATCGCCGACCTGTCCAAACCACGACAATAGTTGAACAGGTCCCTTGCCTGTGCCCGTTTGCCTTTGAACAAATGCGACGCTGCTGACCAGTACGCCACCTCGGCCAGCTTTCGACGAACAATCCTGTGGAGACGCTTGGCGTCAGGAACTTCAGATCCTTCATTGCTGAAGAAGGATCCGAAGGTGGCCTCGCTCTCCTTCAAAAGGCCCAACTTTTGATCCCAAAGCGATTCCGAGAGGCTGTTGGAAGAATGTATCCGACGAAAGGCCAGCGGGCTGTCCATTTCGACAACCGCTCCCGTCGTCGCCAGTCGAAGCACCATCTCCAGGTCGTCCATATAGGGCAATGAAACGCGGTAGTGCCCTATCTTCTTCTGTGTCAGCGTTCGAACCAATATTGCGTGGGCGGGCACCGGCTCGAAACCAGCGCAGCATCTCTCAATAAAGCTGTCCCCATTGGACAGACAGTAGCCGGAAGGCTGTGGCTGAGCTTCCGGTGGTGTCTTGTCTGAAAAAAACTCGACGTAGGTTCCCAGTACGAACGAGGCGTTTGGAAAGCGCTCCAGCAGTTGAATGCCTGATGAAATGGCGTGTGCCGCGGCAAGATCATCTGCGCAAAGAATCATAAAGTAGTCCGCTTGCGCGAGATCGATCGCTTCATTGAAGGAGGCGTGAGGGCCTAGGTTCTTCTCGTGGCAGATGAGCTGGATTCTCGGATTGCTTTCGGCGAGCGTTCTCGCGACCTCGACACTGTTGTCGCTCGAGGCATTGTCGATGATGACAATCCTGAGTTTGTCCAGGCTACGAGTTAGAATATCGTGCGCGAGTATGCTGGCAACGCATTGCGGTAGAAGAGCCGCATAATTGTAACACGGGATGATGACGTCCAGGCTAGGCATAGTGACCTCTACCGGCGAGCTCCGTTAGCCAAGGGACGTTGCATCAGCGGCGCCGCGGAAGCATTTCGGATAGCAGGCGTTCTTGTTGCAGGTCCAACAGTTTACCAAACGCGAGATTGCGCGCGCGAATGACCCCCCTTATTTCCGGGCCGGCGCCGGCCGCGCGCTCAAAGTGAGCAATCAGCGTGTCAACGTCAAAACAGTCTGCCTGTTGGCAATATTCGCCCAAGCCCATTTCCGCCAATAGCGCATCGTTCTTTGCCGAATAGCCAAGTGAAATGACCGGCTTTTCCATCTTGAGCGCGCATACAACGTTGTGAAAGCGCGTGGCAACGACGATGTCGGTTTCGGAAATCTGTTCCATCAGGCTATGGAGCGTGTCTGACAATCCGGTGGTAACGCGTTCCTGCAAGCGGCTTGCGGCACACAAGCGCAGCCTTGCAAGGAGCGCATCTACTGCCTCCATGTCAGTGGCTTCTCCCGTGAGCAGCTTGATCCGATGCCCTCTTTCCAGGAGATAGATGACAAACCGCGCCAATTTATCGAGATAGCTATCGAATATGGCTTGGCCGCCCTTGGCGAAGCCGTACCAACCCTTGTACCGCATTACCCCGACGCCAACGGTGAGGGCCGTGGCATCGGAGACGGTGCGAGCAGACACCACCGGAGTGGCGAGTTTGAAGACGATGTCGGGATACACGGCGTCATTCACCGTGTTCACGCCGGCGTTTTCCATAAACACCCTCGACTGGATATCGCGGTACGAACGATAGTGCGCCAGCTTGGCGGCAGAGACCATCAGCCAACGGCTGACCGGATGGTCGATCGGACCGGCTCCCACGCTCGCGAAAGCCACCTTTGTTCCCGACAATCGGGCGGCCAGACACCAAATTAGGACATCCAGCGGCATGCCCTGAGGTGGATCGCCGAAGTCGTCAAGAATTCCGGTGCCGGGAACGATCATCACGTCAGCTTGGCGTATCTCGCGAAATGCCCTTGCAAGGTCTCTAAGCTTTCCGATCAACCGGACAGGAACCCTGACAGCTTTGTTCGAAATTTCCGAGTAGTGGCTGGCGCGCCGGATTGAGATGGCCGGTATTCCAAGCGTGCGCTGCACCACGGAGGGATGGGCGCATACACAGAAAAGTCGCGCCTCAGGCCGCGCGCGGCGGAGGAAGTCCACCATTGTCAGAAGCGACCCTTCGTTGCCGGTGTTGTTGCTTCCAAAATTGCCAAAAAGGGCAACCGTCGGCGCCTTCGCTGACGAAGTTATGTGCCGGGTCTTGGCGCTTTCAGATGGAGTGAAGGGCGACGCGGTCACGTCGTTGCTGCGGATGTCGAAGCTCGTTTTCATCTATCGTTCCGCTGGTAAGAAAGGCGTTGAAGGCTTCGGTTCTTCGTAGCTCCGACCATTCGCAAGCCAAGGATCGAGAATGCTGGGATCGACCGCCAAATTCATGCTGTAGACGACCGCGCAATCCGCTCTTGAAGAGCCAGCCTGACAATTTACCAGGTGCAGAATAGCGCGCTTGCCCGATGGAAAATATGTGCTCCCTGACTATGTGGCTCTTGCCGAAAGCCGACTCATAATGGAAGCTTCGCCAGCTAGCGGGCAATTTGCCCATTCTGATATCGCGCGGCCTACCTCTTTTGGCCGCTGCTCTCCAGCCGACGTATGCCAGTGCGGCAACCAAGGGTCGCTACGTCACGTCTATTCTCCGAGCAACAGGCCTCTCCAGCCCTGCAGAAAGCGTTGCTTCGAGGCGCGCAGAGCAACTTCGCGCAGCTCGCGGCTGGTGCGCGCCTTTTCGGCTGAACTCCGCGAGAGAGCGAGCCGCATCGCTTGTCCGATTGCAGAAGGGTCCTTTGGCGCTACCTGCGCGCAGACACCCTCGACGGCTTCCACCAACGCGCTTTCTTCGGACACGATTGGTAGCAGGCCCATGTAGGCGGCTTCCAAGGCGGGCATCCCGAACCCCTCCAGAAGGCTCGGCAGAACGAATGCCTCCGCATGTGCGTAAAGCCAGCGCAACTGGCTGTCCGGCACATATCCCGGCATCAACACCCCGGCTACCGATTTCGCGAAATCAATGATCTTGTCGCGCCCCTGGCCTTTCGGACCGCAGAGCACGTATTTTATACCCTGTTCACAGAACCCGCCGTCCCGATATGCCTTGAGCGCGGCGATCTGGTTCTTGCGCGTTTCGAAGGCACCGACCGTCAGGAAAAACCTCCCGCCGATACCGGGAAGGATTTCCTGGGGGCCGTCGAACAGGCCCGTTCGCACATATAGTGGAATCGTTGTCAGGAAGCGGAAGTCCAGCCCATAGATGGAAATGAAGTTATCCTTCGACCAATCGCTGACGAAAACAATGCCAGGCCTATGCCGGCGGATCTTTTCATACGCAATACGATAATTCGCAACGGTCACAGCATCATAGAGGAAGCTATGACTCAGAGGACCGACATCGTGGCAAAGGACAATATCCTTCTCAGCCAACTCCGATCTCAGCACAAAGAGCGGATCAAGAAAGACCCGCGAGTTACTGCCCGCGGCTTTGCCGCCGATCAGCAAGTGTCGGCTATCCTTGAGCCAGCTGATTTCCAGCATCATCAGCCGGGCCGCGATCTTGCGGGCCAGGCCTTCGGGAGCGATCGAGCCGAGTCGCCAATACCGAACCTGTGCGTGCTCTGGCACGAACTCCTGGCAAAGATCCTTGGCGATGTGCCACGCACCAGTCCTGTTCAATATCGATAAGGAATTTTCAAACAGTGGACGATCGACGACTGCGGCCGCGAGCGGCTCTGTACGAGTCGATCCTCCACTTGCCGACCCCCCGGGGGCTTGCCGCTTCTCGATATGCAGCAAAACCCGTCCCTCCAATCCTAGTTGTCCAAACCGTCGACGGCTCCTATCCAGGATGCGCGCAGGACCGAAAAATCACCGTTGCAAACGTATCGCCAAGGTGCCTCTTGTCAACAGAACCCGTGGGGGTAGAGGGATCGCCAAAAAGAGAAGGATGGTTGTAAGCTTATCGGATGGCTTGTACCGGAGCTACCAGAGACGAAGTCCGAATCTAGCCATCGTTGTTTGCAACCCCGCGCTGCAGCGAAACGGCCGCTTCGGTCCGATTTCATGCCCCGGTTCGCGCATAATGGCCGCAGCGTGGAGTTTCGTCGTCGCCTCTGCAACCGTTCACCGTCCTGTCCGCACAAATTGCTACTATTGAGCATCATATGCCCACGACGGGACAATTCCCCCGGGTGCCGACTGGGAAGCATTCAATCGATCGTCGTGCCAACTACAGGATATTGTCTTTCAGTTCGGCGTCCTTGGCACAGATGACACCTGCGGCGGCGCAGTGACCGCTGTATCCCTTGCGCGATTGATTTCAAAACGGCAAGACGGGGAGGGGCTGTGTCAGGTTATCGATAGCTCCACCGAAGAGATAGCGATCCTTGGTGGCACATTGCTGCTCTCGAGCCTTGATTGCGAGGAGGCCACGGGCGCCGTTGACATGTTGGAAAAATTGCCAAGATTGGCACCGGCCCTTCGCCAACCTTGTCCTCGAAGGTGCCGGAAATCTCGACGACAGTAACGATCTTGCCGGCTGGTTTGAGGCGGCGGCCTGGTCCGGTGATTTGATAGCGGCCTTCAGCCTCGGCCTCTGCTTCAACGAAGGGAGGTGGGCAAGGACCAGGAACGGGCGGCGCAATGGATGAGGCGAGCGGCCGAAGGCGTCACCCAGGCGCAGTATATGTACGCACGCATGCTTCAGGACGGGCGGGGTGTGCCCAGCGATCTCGCCCATGCCCGCTTGTGGTTCAAGCGAGTGGGCGACCTCGGCATGGCGGACGCACAGGCGGCTCCGGCGGAAATGCTGCTGAACGGGCGCGGCGGCGAAAGTTCTCCGTTAGCCGCGGCGCATCTCTTCAAGCAGGCCGCGGCCGCCAGTCACGTCTCTGCCATGTTCGCATGCGATGCATTGTTCGAGGCCAGCCATGACCTGTCGCTCGATCACAAGGCCGCGCAGAAATGGTTCGCCGCCGAGCGGGGACACGCGCCGGCCCAACTCATGCTCGGCCGATATCTCGTCAAGGGTGTCGCCGGGGAGCACGAGCCAGTCGCCGGCCGTGCTTGGCTTGAGCTAGCGGCAGCGCAAGATATCAATAGGTACCGACGAACTCGCCGATTTCGTGCTGAGTTAAGCCCGCCAACGCGACCATAAGCTACCTCGCATTGGGTTCGTCATTCCCAATCAGTCGACTCGCGGCGAGAATTCTGACCAGAATAAACTCGACATCATAGTCCAGCAATTGCTAAATTAAGATTTCCTTAACTCTCTGCTCCCGGTATTCAACCCGATGTATTTTCCGCAGTTTCTGATTGGGATGCTCACGACGTCGGGCATCGTTGCGTTCTGGAGCTATGAGGCCACAGGGTCGATCTGGCAGGCTTTGGGCTGGACCATCGTAACCGCGGTTTTGTTCCAGGTCACATACTTCGCGTTGGCAACATGGATTGTTTCCAAACGGAAGACAGGTGCAGACAAGGATACGGCCCGAGTTTCCCCCGGTCCGACTCGGCCGACACGTGACAGGGATGGTCTCTTGCACTAGGCGCCATACTCTGGAATTGAAATGCGATCCCCTACCTAATTCCGCGAGATTACGCCGTGCTATGACTAGCAAATTGGACCAGTGCTCTTTCCTGTATAGCGGAGTGGCCCAACCCGCGAACACGCCTTGTCATCGGACGTCGGTCTTGGATGAAAGATCGGCGACTGCAGGTCATGGCCTATGCAGCCCGACCAAGCGTCAGCAGAATTGGGCAACGGCTCGCCTTCTGGCGAAAAGGAGATAAGCAGCACGGGGTCGAGCTCGCCGCTCATCGCGATGCTTGCATCATGACGTTGCGCCGTGCTTGTGGTCGAGGACGAATCAGTCATCCTTCTCGATATTGAACACTCTCTTGAAGAAGCGGGGTTTGAGGTGGTCACCTCCTATAGGGGGGAGGATGCGATTTCAGTCTTTGATGACGATCCCGAGCGTGTCCTCGCGCTCATAACCGATATCAGGCTTGGCGACGGCACTGACGGGTGGCAGTGGCCAGGCACCTGAGAAACGTGAATCCAACGGTTCCGGTGATCTACATGAGCGCCAATGGGGCCGTAGACTGGCCCTCTTTGGGCGTCCCGAATAGCCTCATGATCGAGAAGCCGTTCGTCATGCAGCAGAAGAGCCACGCAGCCGCGAGGGGAGGCGCGAGCTCTCATCGGGGGCTGCCAGACCCGACGCGACGCTTACAACATCGGGCGAAGGAGGCGTCGCGTTATCCAAACATATGCCTGCTCTTCCCGGCCATCAACCCGTATCGAAGGACGCGCTGATCGACGCCGGCTGGGGTGGATCGGCGGTTGCCGACAACAATCTGACGGTTCAGATCGCAGCCTTGCGCCGGACTCTGGCCGACGCGGCGAATGTCGCGAGTTGGATCGAGACGCTGCCGCGCCGCGGCTATCGCTATGTCGGACCGGCTGTCGCCACCAATCTTCCCGACACCTCGGCCACCACCCGCGCCGCGTCGGCACCGAGCTTGCCTGAGAAGCCCTCGATCGCGGTCCTGCCGTTCTCGAATTTGAGCGGCGACCCGCAGCAGGAGTATTTTGCCGATGGGATGGTGGACGACATCATCACAGGCCTGGCGCGCATCAAATGGCTGTTCGTCATCGCGCGAAACTCGACCTTCAGCTACAAGGGTCGCGCCATCGACGTGAAGCAGGTCGGCCGCGAGCTTGGCGTTCGCTATGTCCTCGAAGGCAGCGTGCGCAAGGCCGGCGGCAGCGTTCGTGTTACCGCGCAGATGATCGATGCGTCGACCGGCGCTCATGTCTGGGCCGAGCGCTACGATCGCAGCTCCGAAGACATCTTTGCGCTCCAAGACGAGATCGCACTGGCAGCAGTAGGAGCGATTGCGCCAAGCGTGCGGAAAGCCGAAATCGAACGAGTCAAGCGCAAGCGCCCCGACAGTCTCGATGCCTATGATCTCGTGCTGCAGGCCCAGCCTGACGTGGATTCAGGCATGCCGGATCAGGTGACCAGGGCGCTGGTGCTGCTCGAGCGTGCGCTCGCGCTCGAACCGGCCTATGCGCTGGCGCATGGCAATGCCGCGATGTGCCATCATTGCCTGTTCCTTCGCGCCGGCCTGCAGGAGATCAACCGTGCGTCTTCGATCCGCCACGCGCGTTCGGCCATCGTCCACGGGCAGGATGATGCGCTTGCCCTCACATGGGCGGGCTTTTCCATCGGAATGGATGCGCATGATCGCGCCGGTGCTTTCGCGGCATTGGAAGCTGCGCTTGCCATCAGCCCGTCATCGGCGCTGACCTACATCCTCGGCAGCGTCATGCTCGAATGGAGCGGTGAAGCAGAGCGCGCGATAGAGTGGAGCGAGCAGGGCATGCGGCTGAGCCCGTTCGATTCATGGGCCTGGGCCGCATTTGACGCGCAGGCGATGAGCCACTTGCTGCGCGGCCGTTACGAAGAGGCTTGCCGTGCTGCCTACAAGTCCGTCCAAGCCAATCCGGCGCACAGCATCACCTATGTGCAATTGGCCGCCGCGCTGGCCAAGCTTGGCTGATTGGACGAAGCGAGGGCGGCCGCCGCCCGCGTGATCGAGCTTCAGCCTGGCTTTCGCTACAGCCGCCAGTTTGCAGGCGTGAATTGCGCGCCCGCGCTCGCGCAGGCTCTTGGCAGCGCATTACGGGCAGCCGGATTACCTGAATAGACTCATAAACTGCATGAGTTCGCTGGGCGGTCCGCAGGCGATGCCTTAGCGCCAACTGCCGAAAGCAGACCGTCAGATTACGGCCGCCCACTGGCACAGCTATAAATAACTGATTTCGCCGCTTCACGCACCGCGGCCGTATTGCGCTGGCGGCGCCCCCACGCACCGCGAGAAGGCTGAGCTGAAGGCACTCGTCGAGCCATATCCGGTCTTCGCCGCAATCTGCGCGATGCTGTGCTGCCGCGCTCTAAGCATGTGCTTGGCCAGCGTCATCCTCCAGCTTTGCAGGTATTCCATCGGCGCCATGCCCACCACTCGGTTGAATCGCGTGAAGAAGGCCGAGCGGGACAGCCCCGCCTCACGTGCCATCTCGGCGACGCTCCATGCGCGATCTGGCGCCGCGTGGATGGCGCGCAGCGGGCCGGCCAACCGGTCGTCCGCCAGCCCGCGCAGCAGGCCTGGCGTGGCACTCGTCTCGGTCGCAGAACGCAGAGCTTCGATCAGTAGCACCTGCAGCAGATGTTCCAGAACCACGTCGCGTGCCGGGCGATCCGCTCTTGCCTCGTCCCGCACCAGTCGCGCCAGGTCGCCAAGACGCTGCTCCCCCCGCACCATGGCCATATCGGGAAGCAGCGACACCAGCAGTTCCGCATCCGGGGCGCCGAAGCTGCAATACCCGATGAGCTGCTGCACCTCGACAGCGGCATTCTCTGGCCCGATCCGCACTGTTCCGTCCGGACGGATCAAAGGGCGGCTTTCCAGCCCAGGCGGCGGTTCGGGATCGGCGCTCGACATGGAAAAGCTCTGCACCGCCGGCACCAGCACGAAATCGCCTTGGCAAAGGTTCATCGGCGGCTTGCCGTCCACCTCGATACGCGCCTGACCGGCAAGGAGCAGACAATAGTAGACCTGTCCAACCTCGGTCCGCCGTACGCGCCAGGGGCCGGAAGCGTCCACCAGCTTCGAAAAGGGCGCGCGCGGACGCAAAAGGGCGATCACTTCGGAAAGCGGATCTGACATTTCGGACTTTCGATAAACAATAACGGATATGCGATTATAGAAAGTTTGCTCCGCAAGGTCGATATCCAAAGCATCCAATAAAGGAGACACCCCATGAATACCGTGATGATCACCGGATGCTCCTCTGGCTTCGGGCTGCAGACCGCGCGCCACTTCATCGACAAGGGCTGGTCGGTCGTCGCCACGATGCGCAGCCCGCGCGAGGATGTCTTGCCCGCCTCCGATCGACTGCGCATCCTGCAACTCGATGTGACCGAGCGCGATGCGATCGGCCGCGCGATCGAGGCAGCAGGTCCGATCGATGCGCTCGTAAACAATGCGGGCATCGGCTGGATGGGACCGCTGGAGGGCACGCCGGAAGAGATAATTCGCGAAATTTTTGAGACCAACACTTTCGGCACGATCGAGATGGTCCGCGCCGTGTTGCCGCAGTTCCGGCAACGCGGAGCGGGGACGATCGTCAATGTTTCCTCCAGCACAACGCTGAAGGCGCTGCCGCTGCTACCGATCTACACGGCCAGCAAGGCTGCGGTGAATGCCTTTACCGAATGCCTCGCGCTGGAGCTCGAGCCCTTCGGCATCCGCACGCGGCTGGTCCTGCCCGGCCAAGCTCCAGGGACCCGTTTCGGGGCCAACGCACGCGGCAAGATGGCAGAAGCGGGGGGCATTCCCGAAGCTTATGGCCCCATTGCCAAGCAGGTCTTTGCCGCTCACGCGGCGGCGGCGAACGCGAAAATCACCGAGCCGGCGGACGTGATTGCGGCCATTTGGCGGGCAGTGACCAAGCCGGACTGTCCGTTGCGCCAGGCCGCAGGCGCCGATGCCATGGCTCTTGCCGCATGACGGCAGGAATGCTGGGGCTCCGGCACTTCGGGTCAGACGGAGGAACACTTTGCCGGTTTCGCGAATTTTCCGCTTCGCCGGCAGAACCTGTCTGAATGGTGGGGTCTGCCCACATGCGGCAAAGGGCTGGATCGAGCCGTTTATCGTGTCCGATTCCAATGACAGCAAGGCGTCGTGAGCTGAATGGCTGATTTACCAATTGGACGCCAGAAAGCTGCCGATCTGCTCACGGCCCCAAAGCAGTCGAAAGAACGCGCTAAAATCGCTAGTGACTAAGATTCGCGTGGGGTTCCTGGAAGCTTTTCGAACTTTCTGGTCGCGGCTCAACCCGAATTGCGCGTGCTCATGGACAAGGTAGGACACCAGATTCGGTTTTCAGATAATTCGGGAGGCACCGACCCTTTTGCGCGTGTGCATTCCTGATAGCGCGCGTCAGCATGCCTCCAAGTGTGCACAGCACCCTTGCGCCTCCAACCGGACGCTCAGGCAAATTTAAGCACGCATGCCGAATCTTTCGGATGCGCTTGGCGCCTAGGGCTAGAACCTGACCCATCATGCAGCCCAGCAATCGCGGCCTGCCGACCGCGGCTGGGTGCTTCAGCGATTCTAGAGGGATTCTCCGGATTCCTTTTGGAATGTTGCGTTGATATTGCTGAGCTTGCCATCTGGACCGAGCACGGTCATGAGCATCAAGAGCCTATTATTGACTATCCCGAGATTGAGATAAAATTCCTTCCCTCCATAGGAGCCTCCCGAATTCGGCTCCCAACTCCCTTTCCCGGCCGCGTAGGGCTTTCCTTGAAAACTTGGACGTACAACAGCCGCCCAGCCATTACTGGCCTTAACTGAAAAATTTTCACCGGCCATTCTAACTATGATGCGGCAATTGGCACATCTGCCGGCATTGGAAGCGATTTGGTGCCACTCACCCGACAAGGATTGCAACGCGTCGGGTTCAGCCCACGTCGGAAAAATCCAGGTTAATGCGACAACGGAAAGGAAAAAAGAAACTAGGCAACGCACAGGAGCACCCCATCGATTCAGCATGCCTGCCGAGTAGGCCAAAGAGAAGACTTTCGCATTCACCTGATTCTACGAAAGCTTCCGACTATGAACGGTTAAGCCTATCCGTAGCCTTGTCACTAATGGGTCGATTTCTGCCATTTGCCTGCCACAAGCATCCCGAGACCTGCGGTTTTGTCCCCTGGATTAATTCCGGTTGCAGCAAGGTGTCGAAGATGCAGTGACGGCCTCAGAAGAGGGCGGGTGCCGAACGACAGCTGTTGTTTCATAAGCAAATCGAACCTGACAGTTGAGACTCGATCCGAACGACCGAGCAGCGCCCTTTTGCGCCTCGGTTTCCGTTGGATGGACCAACCAAGTGTGCGGCGTAAGAGCGCGAATTATCCCGCCTTTAAGGGTAAGTGCTTGTTTTTGTTGCAGGCCGTTATCGGTCGTTTGCATTCATGAGTGGTGGCCAAGGCAGGCGTGCGGTCTCTCGCATCGCCATTCAATGGCGGTGCCGAACTCTGCGAGGTCGCAGCTTCAAAGCCGGTCCTTGCTTTCAGCTGGAGCTTCGATCTAACTCGACATCGACTATTTACGCCGTGGTAGCGTCGGGCCCGGAGGCAGCACTCGCAAATTTTCTAGGTCTGGGTTGCTTCAATGCGTTTGCGCGCTGGCATCAACGGGCTTCTCATAAACGCTCACAGCAAGAAAGGCGGATGTCCGCGAACCGTTCAGCAACGTCGCGGCGTCGGTCGTCATTGCGCTTGAACTGGACCACGCCGAGATCCTGGCGCTCGCAGGCGAGATGGTTGCTAAGAACCTGCCAGCTACGCGCCCCTCGCAAGCAACGGTGGATCGGACCTGGGTAGGCACTACCGTTCGTTTCCTTTTTCGGAGAGGGCGCGTGAGTGCGTCGCTCGTTTGCTGCGACCTCAGTGGCTTGGTTAGGTTGCGCCGGCGAAGCGATCGATCCTGAAATCGTCGAGTGGCGTTTCGCAGCGGCCGGTCGTGATCAGTTCGGCCATGGCCTCGCCGACGCCCGGGCCGAGCTGAAAACCGTGCCCGCAGAAACCGAAGGCATGGAACAAGCCCGGCGCCGTTGCCGACTGCCCCATGACCGGCAGCATGTCGCTCGTATAGCCCTCGCATCCGGACCATGTGCGGATGACCGCGACCTTTGCGATCGCCGGAAGCAGCCGCGCGACGGCGCGCAACTGTAACGGCAGGCGCCTGGGGTCGGCTCTTGCGTGGCCGGGTTCGAGATCCACCGGCACCCTTTCGGCCGCGCCGCCGAAGACGATGTTGCCCCGCTCGACCTGACGCAGGTAGGCCCCATAATCCTTGTCGCGTGTCCATATGCCGACCACCGGCAGGATCCGGTGCGGCAGCGGCTCGGTCACGCCCATCTGCGGGCCGCGGGCGTCGAGCGGGACCTCTTCGCCGAACCGCGCTGCGATGCCTGCGCCCCAAGCGCCCGCGGCGTTGAGTAGGCATTCGGCGGCAAATGAACCTTTGGAGGTAGCGACAAGAAAACCGGACACGGTCCGCTCGACCTTTTCGACCAGGGCTCCCTCGATAATTTCCGCGCCCAGCTTACGGGCGGCTTCGGCGAAGGCCGGCGCGATCAGCCGCGGATTGCCGCTGCCATCCTGCGGTGAGAACGAGGCCGCGATCGCGTCGGGACCGAGGCCGGGAAAACGCGCGCGAATCTCGCGCGAGCCAAGTTCTTCCAGCTCGAGCCCCCAAGGCCGCGCTGCCTCGGCATAGGCCTGCATGTCGGCGAGACCGCCTTCATCGAAGATCAGCCGGATATGGCCGGTGGCGCGGAATTCCACGTCTTGGCCAAGCATCTTTTCGGCCTCACCCCATAGGCTGAGCGAGCGATGGGCCAGCGGAAGCTGAGTGAGATGACGCCCCGTACGCCGGATGTTGCCGAAAGAGGCGACCGTCGCCCCGGTGCCGACCTGGTTGCGCTCGATCAGCGTCACGCGCGCGCCGCGCCTGGCGAGAAAATAGGCCGAAGCCGTCCCCATCAGCCCGCCGCCCAGCACGATCACATCCATAGTCATTCCTTAGCGAAGAGCAGCTGATCCTTGGATGCATCCATCTTGTCGGCGCCGCGACATTGCGTCAAAGATGGGTTTGGACGGAAGTCATAAGCTCGACCTATGGAGTTGGGATTTGCGGGCCCGGCAGCTCGAAGTGTTCATCGCCGTCATGCGCGCAAGCACCGTGACCGCCGCGGCGCGGATGCTGAACATCTCGCAGCCCGCGCTCAGCCAGATACTGCTTCACACCGAGGACGAGCTTGGCTTCACCCTGTTCGAACGGGTCAAAGGCCGGCTGCGGCCGACGCCTGAGGCGATCGAGATCTTCGCCGATGCCGAGCGGCTGTCGGCGGGACTGGAAGGTTTGCGCCGCAAGACTACCGACCTGCGTCTCGGGCGGACCGGGCTGGTGCGGGTCGCGGCTTCGCCGCCGCCGGCCATGGCGATATTGCCGCGCGCCTTCACCGCATTCCGGACGCAGCATCCGGACATTTTGCTGCGTTCCAACAGCGCGCCGATCGCCGCGATCGTCGACATGCTGCGCGCCGGCGATGCCAGCCTCGGCGTAGCCATGGACGACCGGCTGCCTCCCGATATCGAGACGGAGGTGATCGGCAGCGTCGGCTTCGCCTGCCTGCTGCCTGCCGGGCATTCACTGCAGAAGAAAACAGAGCTGACGCTCGCCGACCTGGCCGGGGAGGAGCTGATATCATATCGCGGCAATACCCGCCCCGCTGACGAACTGGCCCACGCTGCCCGCTCGCAAGGCGTGGCGCTTTCACCATCGCTAGAGATCGACGTCTCTATTTCCGCGATCGGTTTCGTCCAGGCCGGCCTGGGTATCGGCCTGGTCGACGCGCTGCTGCCCTGGCACCAATTCGCCGGCCTTGCTGTCAGGCCATTGGCGGCCGGACCGGAATTTCCGATCGCGCTGCTCACGTCGCGCGCCCGAGCGCTTTCGCGGGCCGACGAGATGATGCGCGACGAAATCCGTACGGCCTGTTCCGCCGTTCTCGGTGAGCATCGCGCCAAGGCATAAGCAGGACTTATATCCTTCCCCCTCATCCATCTTGGACGTTGATCGTCCGCTCGTGCGAGTTTTGGTCGGCAGACAGGAAGGGACGCATCATGGACGGTGCCATCGCGGCGGACGCGGCGCAGAACGAAGCCGACTGGAAGGTCGGCGTCGATATCGGCGGAACGTTCATTGACTTCTGCGCGCTGGAGACCCGTTCCGGCCGGGTCGCCTCGCTGAAGGTGCTGACGACGCCGGACGATCCGGGCGCCGAGCTGATGGCGGGCCTCGCTCTCCTGGCGGAACGTGAAGGCTTCGATCCCACCCATATGACGCGCTTCGTGCACGGCACGACCGTCGGCATCAATACCATCATCCAGCGCAAGGGCGCCCCGCTCGCGTTGTTCACCAATGCCGGCTTCGAGGACGTGATCGAGCTCGCGCGGCTGCGAATGCCGGACATGTATTCGCTGTTCTGCGCGCGGCCGGACCCGCTGATCTCGCGCGACATGGTGTTCGGCATTCCGGCCCGCATGCGTGCCGACGGCAGTGAAACTCAGGCACCCGACATGGCCGTCGTCGAACGGGCGGTTGCGGCTGCGAAAGCAGGCGGAGCGCAAGGGATTATCGTGTCCTTCCTCCATGCCTGGCGCAACGCCGCGCAGGAAGCCTCGGTCAAGGCCGCGATCGCCCGTCTGGCACCGGACCTCTTCGTCTTCACCTCTGCCGAAGTGTGGCCGGTCATCCGCGAGTATGAACGCAGCTCGACTGCCATTCTCAATGGCTATGTCCATCCGCGCGTCTCGGGCTATCTGACAGCGCTGGAAGAGCGGCTGAGGAGCTGCGGTGTGCCGGCGCGCCCGATGCTGACGAAATCGAATGGCGGGCTGATGAACGCCGCCGAAGGCAAGCGCGCATGCGTGAACATGCTTTTGTCGGGAACGGCTTCCGGCGTCATCGGCGCCTCGTGGCTGGCGCGTCAGGCCGGCGAAGACAAGATCCTTACCCTCGACATCGGTGGGACGTCGGCCGACTTCGCGCTGATCATAGACGGCGAGGCGCAGTTCGGCACCGGCGAGCTGATCGGCGAATTCCCGCTCCACATTCCATCCGTGTCGGTGAGCTCGATCGGCGTGGGCGGCGGCTCGATCGCCAGCGTCGATGCGCAAGGCGTGCTGCGAGTCGGGCCGGAATCGGCTGGCTCGGCACCGGGACCGGCATGCTACGGCCGCGGCGGCGAACGGGCGACGGTGACTGACGCCATGGTGGTGTGCGGATGGCTCGGCCACAGCGAGATGGCCTATGGCCAGCTCCGGATCGATACTGGATTGGCGCATCGCGCGGTCGGCGAGCTTGCCGCCCGGCTCGGCCGCACGATCGAGCAGACCGCGCAGGCAATCCTCGATATCGCGGTGTCGGAAATGTTCGTCGAGGTCGAGAAACTCGCCTCGCGCGCTGGTGTCGACCTGCGCGATTTCACGCTGATGCCATTCGGCGGCGGCGGCCCGATGCTCGGCTCTTTCCTTGCCCGCGAACTCGGCATCAAACGAGTGATGGCGCCGCGCCGCCCCGGCGTGGTCTCGGCACTCGGCGGGTTGGTGGCGGATCTGCGCGGCGATTTTATCCGCACGATCTTCAGCCCGCTGTCCTCAGCGTCGCTTCCCGTCATCCGCGAGGCCTTCGAAGCGCTTGCGGGTGAGGGGCGTCATTGGCTCGCAGAGCAGGGGCATGACGCGGCCGCGGAACTCAACCTCTTCTGCGACATGC
Source organism: Mesorhizobium sp. B2-8-9 (assembly GCF_006439475.1). NCBI lineage: Bacteria > Pseudomonadati > Pseudomonadota > Alphaproteobacteria > Hyphomicrobiales > Phyllobacteriaceae > Mesorhizobium > Mesorhizobium sp. B2-8-9. The sequence continues at coordinate 234,239 of NZ_VFTQ01000006.1, forward strand.
GCTATGTCGGGCAGAGCTATGAGATCGAAGTGGTCCTTTCGCCGCAATGGCTGGCGGATGGCGATATGGCCGCCATCGTACGGGCTTTTCACCTCACCCATCAGCAGCTCTACGATTTTCACGATCCAGATGGCGATATCGAGCTTGTGAACATCCGGCTGTCCGCCATAGGCGCAGGGCCGAAGCTTTCCTCCCTGCAAATCGATGAGGTTGATGCCCCTGCCAATCCGGCGCGCCGGCTCCCGGTCTATACGGGCCTCGGCGTCGAGACCGTCGACCTTCACGACCGGCAGACCCTCATGCCTGGCAGCACGTTCCATGGGCCTGCCGTGCTCGTTCAGGAAGACACCACGTTTGCGATCCCCGCGGGGACGCAGGCACGGGTCGACCGCCATCTCAACCTTCTGCTGACCTTCCCGGAGTGACGCCATGTTTGACCGGACAAACCTGCAGGTTCTGGCGAACCATGCCCGCGCGGCGGCCGAGAATATGGCCCACACGCTGCACCGCACCGCGCACTCCGCCTTCGTCAAGGAGACGCAGGATTTCACGGTGATGCTGATGGATAGTGGGGGCGCGACTTTCGCCGTGCCGATGGAACTCGGCGCCACCTGGTATCCGGGGCTTTCGTATCATCGGGCTATCGCGATGGTCAGCGACTACCGACCGGGCGATGTTGCGTTCACCAACGATCCCTATTCCGGCCACGTCGCCACGCATGCGCCCGACACGCATCTGTGGAAGCCGGTTTTCGTCGACGACGAGATCGTCGCCTGGACCGGCGGCCACATCCACAACACCGACATGGGCGGGGCGGTGCCTGCTTCGCTCAGCCGGGCGCTGACCGAAATCCATCAGGAAGGCATCCGCTTCCCGCCAATGAAGCTGGTGAGGGAGGGCGTCTTCGACGAGACCATCCTGCGCATCATGAGCACCAATGTGCGCAAGCCAGACCTCAACATCGGCGACATCAAAGCGCTGGTCGGCGCACTCAAAACCGGCGAGCGCAAGATCCAGGCGATGGTGAGGAAGTTCGGCAAAGCCGGTTTCATCGAAGGCGTTGCCGCTCTTCTCGATCACGCGGAGGCGCAGGCGCGCGACGTGCTGCGCGCCATGCCCGACGGCACATGGGAATTCGCCGACTATGCCGACGAGGATTCGGTCGAAGCCAATCCCTGCCGGCTGAAGCTGAGGCTGACGATCAAGGGCGACGAGGCGGTGCTCGACTTCACCGGCTCCGACCCGCAGCTCGGCTCATCTCTCAACGTACCCTCGGGCGGCGACCCGCGTCACACCATGCTGCTGGTGGGCGCCTATTACGTGCTCTATACGCTCAACCCGAAGCTCCTGCTCAACACGGGTCTCACGCGGCCCTTCACCTGCATCACGCCGCAGGGTTCGGTGCTGAACCCGGTCCATCCCGCGGCCGTCGGCATGCGCTCGCTCACCTGCGCCCGGCTGCGCTCTGTCATTTTCGGCGCCTTCTCGCAGGCGGTGCCGGAGCGCCTGCCCGCGGCGCCGGCCGGCAACAATTGCATCGTCAACGTCATGACCGTCGATGAGCGCACCAGCCGCAGCGTGATCGCTGCGGTGAACCCCGTGGTGGGCGGCGGCGGGGCGATGCCGCATCGCGATGGGACAAATGGATCGGGCGCGGATGCCGCCTATCTGAAGAACACGCCGATCGAGATCACCGAGACCGAGACGCCGGTCGAGTTCGTCAGATATGGCCTCGCCAAGGACAGCGGCGGCGCCGGGCGGTGGCGGGGCGGGCTGGCGACGGAGATGGCCTTCCGGGTCTTCGCCCCCGATTCCAGGATCACTGCGCGCAACCGCGACCGCAGCTTCTTCCGACCCTGGGGCGTGCTGGGCGGCAAGGCAGCCGGTCTCTCGGACATGGTCGTCAATCCAGGGACCGAGCACGAGCGGCGGCTGGGCAACATCGACACGGCGGTTCTGCAGCCCGGTGACGTGCTGGAAATCCGCTCGGCCGGGGGCGGCGGGCGCGGCGATCCCTATCAGCGCGAGCCGTGGAAGGTCGCGCAGGACGTGCGGCGCGGCTATGTATCGGCGGCTGCGGCCGAGCGCGACTACGGTGTCGTCCTGCGCGCTGGCGAGGTCGACGAGGAGGCGACGGAGCAGCAGCGCGCGCGGCGCAAGCCCCCTGTCGGCCATTTCCATTTCGGCCCCGAGCGCGACGGCTACGAAGCGCAGTGGACACCGGCGGCCTATGACCGCCTCCAGGCCTTCCTGGACGCCTTGCCGATCCACTGGCGGTTCTTCGCCAAGACCGAGGTCTTCCGTCGCATGAAGGGACGCGCTGGGCCGGAAGGCGTTCAGGCGGCCTTCGATGCGGTCTGCGAGCGTTTCCCCGAACTGCCGCGTCCTCGTCCGGTACAGGAGGCTGCGGAATGATCACGGCCGGCCGCATCGTCCGGCTGGCGGAGCGCGACCGGGCAGAGGTGCATTTCCTTCTCGACGCTGAGAGGCGCGGCGCGCTCACCGGCGACACCGTGCTGACCGCCATGCTGGCGTCAGGACACGCCTTGCGGAACTCCGAGTTCGGATCGGAGCCGCGTGCCGGGTTCTGTCTGATGGGAGCCTGCCAGGATTGCTGGGTTTGGCAAGAGGAGGGACCGCGCCTGCGCGCGTGCACAACCCTGATCGCCGAGGGGATGCGACTGCGCACGACGCCGCCGGAGAACTGGCTGTGAGCGATGTTGCCTCGCCGCGCATCGTGATCGTGGGTGCCGGCCCTGCCGGGATCAGGGCTGCGGCGACGCTAGTCGATGCTGGCTTCCATCCGATTGTGATCGACGAGGGGCAGCGCGCAGGCGGCCAGATCTATCGCCGCCCGCCGGCCGGGTTTACCCGCACGCCGGAAGAGCTCTATGGATCGGAGGCGACCAAGGCCCACGCGCTGCATTCGCTCTTCGACCGACTGGCCGAAGAGCGGCGGCTCACCCATTGCGCCGGCACCTCGGTCATCGCCGCGCATGAGGGGCGGCTGCATGTGCTGGGGGAGGGCGGCGTGCAGATGATCGTCTATGACCGCCTGATCCTTGCCACTGGCGCGTCCGACCGCGTCGCCCCCGTTCCAGGCTGGCAGAACGCCGGCGTGTACAGCCTGGGTGCTGCGCAGATCGCGCTCAAGGCGCAGGGCTTGGCGCTCGGGCGACGGATCGTCCTTATGGGATCGGGGCCTTTGCTGACCCTGGTTGGTGCCCAACTCGTCAAGGCTGGCGCAGATGTGGTGGCGGTGCTCGACACCTCCCCCTGGCGCCAGCAACTGCGAGGCCTGTGGGATATTGCCGCTCGGCCAGCCGTCGCGTTGCGCGGTTTGGTTATGCGGGCGCGGCTTGGTGGCTGTTACCATGCGGGCGTGTCGCTCGAACAGATCGAGGCCAACGGGTCGGGGGTGGTGGCGGTGCGCTGGCGCGACGCTGGCGAAAGGCAGCACCTCACGTCATGCGACATGGTGGGCATGGGCTGGCACTTACGGGCCGAGACGCATCTCGCCGATCTGGCGGGATGCACCTTCGCCTATGACGAACAGTGGCGGCAATGGCTGCCGAAGGCCGACCAGGTGGGGCGGGCCGGCAACGGCGTTTATCTTGCAGGCGACGGCGTTCGCCTGGTCGGGGCTGATGGGGCCGAGATCGCGGGGCGCCTCGCGGCGGCAGCCTGCCTTGCCGATCTGGGACATCCGATGCCTTCCGTCGGCGCCGACCTGCGCAAGCTTAAGCAGCTCGAGCGCTTTGCGCGCGGTCTGGCCATCGCCTTTCCGTGGCCGGGGGCGATGGCCCGGGCACTCCCCGACGATGCGATCGTCTGCCGCTGCGAGAACGTGACAGCAGGAAGCATACGTGAGAGCGTGGAGCATGGCGGCGGCGAGGCCAACCGAGTGAAATCGCTGTCGCGCGTCGGCATGGGCCGCTGCCAGGGACGCTATTGCCTGCCGGCCGCCGTCGAAGTCATCACGGCGCAGGCCGGATGCGCGCTAAAGGATGTCGGCCGGTTTCGCGGACAGGCGCCTGTGCGGCCCGCGCCTGTCGGCGCTTTTCTCCAGGAGGGCTGATGCGAGCGCGAAAGTCGTGGCGAGCCTTAGAAATCGGCGACCTTACCCCAGGACGAAGCATCGAAACGCCGCGGATCGTAGGATTTCGGGTCGACAATCGGCTCCGAGCCGGTGACGAGATCGGCCACCAGGTGTCCGGCGCCGGATCCTATGCCGAAGCCGTGTCCCGAAAATCCGGCAGCCAGGAAGAAGCCTGGAACGGCATCAATCTCGCCGATCGCGGGCACGCCGTCCGGCGTGCTGTCGATATAGCCGGCCCAGGCCGCGCTGATCCTTGTCTGGCGCAGCGCCGGCAACAGCTCGAGCGCGCGGGCGTGGGTCAGGCGGATGGTCGCCTGGTCCGGGACCGGATCGAGAATGCGCATGCGCTCCATCGGCGTCGGTTGGTCGAGCCGCCAAAGCTTGAGCGTTTCGTGCCCAGAACGCACACCCTGCAGGCCGCCGGGCGCAAGGCTGCGCCACCGCTTCAGGAACATCGGCACGAAGTGCGACGAGAAGCGCAGATGCTGCGGCGTGACATCAACGCGTCCCCGACCGCTTATTGCGAGGGTATAGCCGCCGTCGCCGCGGTGCGTGACCGAGATGCGCGCCGTGTGCAGCGCGTCCGGCAGGCCCTCCGCCCCGGGCGAGACGGACAGGATCGAGGAGCGGATCGATGCCTGCGGAAAGCGGAAGCCGAGCTGACGGCAAAAGGAGGAGGCCCAGGCGCCGCCGGCCAGGACCGCCACCTTCGTGCGGATCGTCCCGCTTTCCGTGACGATCCCGCTCAATCGCCCGCCTTCGGTCTCGATGCCGCGCGCTGCGCAATTCTGGTGCACCGTGCTTCCGAGCTTCAGGATGGCGCGGGCGACCGCTGGCGCGGCGCGCGATGGATCAGCGGTGCCGTCGCTCGGCGAGAAGACGCCGCCCTTCCATGGTCGGCCTGTTGCGCGGCCCCGCTCACTGGCCTCGGCGCCGTCGAGCATAAGCGTGGTGACGCCGGCCGTTCTGGCGAAGTCGCGCCAGCGCGCCCACCTGGCCAGTTCCGCCTCCTCATTGCTGAGGTAGAGCAGGCCGCAGCGGCGAAAGCCGGTGTCCTCCCCGCTGTCCGCCACGAAACGCTCCCACAGATCGAGGCTGCGTGTCGCCATCGGCAGTTCACGGGCGTCGCGGTTCTGCTGGCGGCACCAGCCCCAGTTGCGGCAGGACTGCTCGGCGCCGATGCGCCCCTTTTCGACGAGCACGACCTTCATGCCGCGCCGCGCCAGGTAATAGGCCGCAAAGACGCCGACGATGCCGCCGCCGATGACCACCGCGTCCGCGGATTGCGGCAGTTCGCTCGAAGTCTGAATTTGCTGCAGCGGCGCGCGCATGATTATCTCCGCCATGGGGCTTCAATCTATCGCGCTGCGCAGGCAGGCGCTGCTGCAGTTGAGAGCGAGGCAGAATTTTATTCCGGCAGTCCGGTTGAATTCGGAAGCCGATGCGCTTCAAAGCGGTGTCCGATCCGATGGACAGGCCGTTGGGCTGTGCTAGTGTCGCTGGGTATTGGCAGCACGGCATTTTGTGCTGTGGCATGCGTTCCGTGGAGACGGCCATGAAGCTGGATCGGATCGACATCAAGATCCTGCACGAACTGCAGAAGAACGGGCGCATCACCAATGTCGAACTGGCCGAGCTGGTGCATCTGTCGCCGAGCCCATGCCTGATGCGGGTGAAAAAACTCCAGTCGGAAGGCTACATCGAGGGCTATTCCGCACAGGTCAATATCGGCAAGCTCGGCCAGACGCTGACGGTGTTCACTGAGGTCACATTGAAGAACCATCGCCAGGTCGACTTCGCCCGCTTTCTCGCCGTGGTGGAGAAGATCGACCAGGTCATAGAATGCCACCTTGTCTCGGGCGGCTACGATTACCTGATGAAATTCATGACCGCCGGCATCAGCGAGTATCAGACGATCATGGAACGGCTGACCGACATGGATATCGGCATCGACAAGTATTTCAGCTTCGTGGTCCTGAAGTCGCCGATCGTCAAGGCACACATGCCGCTGCCCAGCCTGTTTCCGATGTAGTCGGCTATGGCCGCGCCCTGACTGCGGTTGTCGCAGGTCCCTTACAGTGTGTCCGGCCCCAACAGAGGATGCAGCCTCTCCAGTTCGGCCTGCATCTCGGCAATCATCCAGGTAGCGATGTCGGACACGATCGGTCGCAGCGGTCGTGAGGGTGGCGGCCCGTGTTGATCTGCCTGTCGGATGCCCGAACCAGCGTCCCCTGAAGCAACGCCGTTGAAACATTGCTGAGCCAGCCGAGCGCCACGCCTTGACCGTTCATGGCCCCCTGAAGGACGACCGCATAGTCCGAGAACTCCAGCCACTTTGCCCGGCTTGTCTTGCGGTCCGCCACGCTGCCCCAGGCATCCTGCCGCTGCTGCTTAGCATCGGTCAGATGAAGCAGGACATGACCTTCCCCGTTTCCTGCATGCACTAACTGGCCGTGGGTCGACAGATAGGACGGGCTGCACACCGGCACGATGATTTCCGGACAGAATGGCCAGTGGTGATAATTCGTATCGTCGTCGGCCAGGATTCGCGTGGCAAGGTCGACATTATCGGCCGGGCCTCGCAGGACGCCCGCGATCAGTTCGAACCTCAGGTCGACGTTGGGGAACCTCGTGTTGAACGCCCCCAACCTCGGAACGAACCAATGGGTTGCGAGAGAGCTCGAAAGCGAAAGCGTGACGACCGGCCTCGCGTCGCTGTTCTTCCTGATCGTGCCGATCACGCCCTCGATCCCGTCAAATGCCTCGCTTACGGCCGCATAGAGGGTGCGCGCCTCCGCGGTCGGGGCCAAACCCGCTGGACCTCGTGCGAAAAGACCGACGCCAAGATGGGCCTCCAGCTGGGCGATGCTGCGGCTGATCGACGGCTGCGTGACGTTGAACTCGCGCGCGGCCGCCGTGAAGCTGCCCGTCCGGACGGCAGCTTCGAAGACAAGCAGTCCGCGCGCGGACGGAACGAGTTTTGCAAAACCGGCCATGCGTGCAGCGTATAGCTGCCCAAAGTATTTTCAAGCTTACCGCCGCGCTGCAAATGGCGAACTATAACCCTCGCGAATGGGCGGGAGCAGACATGAGCGTAGCGGCACCTCGAGCAGGCACGGCATCCAGCGATCCCCTGCTTCAGCCCTTTCGGCTGAAGGGCCTGATGCTGCGCAACCGCATCGTCAGCACCAGCCATGCCTCGATGCTCGACGAAGGCGGCCTGCCGCTCGAAGGCTATCAGCGTTACCATGAGGAGAAAGCGCGGGGCGGCCTTGCGATGACGATGGTGGGCGGCTCGGCGATGACGTCGCCCGATTCGAGCTGGGGCGGCGGTCAGCTGGATCTTTCGAGCGATCGCATCGTATCCCATCTTCAGTCGCTGTCGCACCGCATTCATCGCCACGGCGCGGCCGTGATGTGCCAGGTCTCGCATCTGGGCCGGCGCGCCACTGCCTATGCCGGAAACTGGCTGCCGCCGGTGGCGCCCTCGCGCGTTCGAGAGATACGAAACCGTAATTTTCCGAAAGAGATGGATGGCGCCGACATCGACAGGATCGTCAAGGATTACGCGAGTGCCGCCAGGCGCTGCGTCGAGGGCGGTCTGGATGGCGTCGAAACCGTCACCGGGGGCCATCTGATTGGCCAATTCCTGTCCCGCCGAACCAACAGGCGTACCGATGCCTTTGGCGGCTCCCTGGAGAACCGGGCGCGCTTCGGCCTGATGGTCCACGAGGCGATCCGTCATGCGGTGGGTAACGACTTCGCCGTCGGCATCCGTTTCGTTATCGACGAGGCGGCGGACGACGGATCAAATTTCGAGGAGTGTCTTGCCTTCGCCAAGCTGTTCGAGCGGGAAGGCCATATCGATTTCTTCAACTGCATCGTCGGCCGCATGGACACCGATCTGGCGTTGGCCGAACAGAACATGCCTGGCATGTTCACCAGGAGCGCGCCGTTTCTGCCCTTGGTCGGACAGTTCAAACGGGAGACCAGACTGCCCGTCATCCATGCAGCCGGCATCAGGGATGTCGCCACGGCCAGGCATGCGATCCGCGAGAACCTGATCGATCTGGTTGGCATGACGCGGGCGCACATCGCGGACCCAAATATCGTCAACAAGGTGATGCGGGGAGAGGAAGAGCGCATTCGCCCGTGCGTCGGCGCATCCTACTGCCTGTACAAGAAGGTGCAGTGTATCCATAACCCGGCCAGCGGCCACGAAACGATCGTCGGGCATGTTATTGACCGGGCCGACACATTGAAGCGAGTCGTCGTGGTCGGCGGCGGTCCTGGCGGGATGGAGGCGGCAAGGATTGCAGCCGAGCGCGGGCACAAGGTGACCCTGCTCGAGGCCGGAGCGCGGCTTGGCGGGCAGGTGCTCGTTGCCGCCTCTGCCCATCACCGCAAGGACCTCATCGGCATCGTCGACTGGCGTGTCGACGAGCTGGCTCGCCTTGGGGTCGCAGTCCGTCTCAACACCTATGCGGATGCCGAGCTCGTCCTTGCCGAAAAGCCGGACGCCGTCATCGTTGCCACCGGAGGCATTCCTGACATGCAATGGCTGGATGGCGCTGAACACTGCGACAGCGTCTGGGACGTTCTGACCGGAGTCGTGCCAGCCAAGGAGGATGTGCTGATCTACGACGAGACCGGACGTCAGGCCGCCATCTCCTGTGCCCTCCACTTGGCGCGTCTGGGGCGCGTGGTCAGCTTGGCCATGGCGGATGACACCCTGGCGATCGAGACGCCTTATCCGGACAGAGTGAGTTTTCGCAAACTTGCCTCGGAGCTCGGCGTCCGCGTTGCCGGCGATCTGCGCCTGGTCAAGGTCGCGCGCCAAGGCGACGCGATCGCCGCCATGTTCCGGCATGAACTCACCGGCGCAGAAACGGAAATGACCGCGGCGCAACTCATCATCGAGCGCGGCACGGTGCCCGTCGAAGAGACCTTCCAGGAATTGCGCGGCCGCGCCGCCAACGACGGCGTCACCGATCCTGCCCTCATGATGGGAGCAAGCACAGAGCAAGCTGATGGCACGCAGGCCGCTGGATCGTTCGTCCTGCACCGCATTGGCGACGCCGTTGCCAGCCGGGATGTCTACTCGTCGATCTATGAGGCCTACCGGCTCTGCTCGCGATTGTAGCGTCGCGAGAGGCGCTCATGAAGCGCGTGACCGAGATGGATGCCGGCACCGGCAAGCGTTTCAGCTTCGTGGTGCTGAAGCGCTTGCGTCGTCAAGAAGCATATGCCTTCCTCAGCCTGTTTGCGATGTGAGGCGCGATCCTTTGCCTAGCGGTGGCCGTACTGGCTGATCAGTTCGGGGTCGCGGACGAGCCCGTCGAGCCACGTCGGATCGAGCTTCGGCACCGAGGAGAACAGAAGCTTGGAATAGGGGTGGGCGGGCGCTTTCAGCCCGTCGGGTGAGATCTGCTCCACCCGCTCGCCATTGTACATGACCATGATCTCGTCGCAGATCGCCTCGACGACCGAGAGGTCGTGGCTGATGAAGATATAGGAAAGCCCAAGCTCGCGCTGCAGCTCCTTGAGCAGCTCGATGACCGCGGCTGCCACCACCGTGTCGAGCGCAGAGGTGATTTCATCGCAGATGATGAGCTTGGGATCGGCTGCCAGCGCGCGTGCAAAGTTCACCCGCTGCTTCTGGCCGCCCGAGAGCTCCGACGGACGACGATAGCGCAGCGCTCTCGGCAGCCGCACCATGTCGAGCAGTTCATCGACGCGCTTCGAGCGTGCCTGCCTGTTCATCGCGTGGTAGAAGGCCAGCGGGCGGGAGATGATGTCTTCGATCGGCTTGGCCGGATTGAGCGCGGTATCGGCATACTGGAACACGATCTGCATCTCGCGCAGTTGGTCCTGGCTGCGTTTGCTTGCGGCGCGCTCCAGTTGCTTGCCGTCGAAGACGATATCGCCGGCCGCTGCCGGATGGATGCCGGCGATGACGCGCGCGAGCGTCGATTTTCCGCAACCGGATTCGCCGATGACGCCGAGGTTGCGGCCTTTCTCGACGACCAGGCTGACGGCATTGACAGCCCGGATAAGTGGCAGTCCATCGTCTCGCACCGCGCCATAGCCGGCCGTCACATTGTCGATGCGCAGCAACGGCTTCGCGCCGGCATCTGCGTCCGCGTGCGCTTGCCGCCGCTTCGGCTCGAAGGCCGCGAGCAATTCGCGCGTGTAGGGGTGGCGGGCCGCAGAAAGGATTTCGGTGGTGCTGCCGGCCTCCTGCACTTCGCCGCCCTTGAGCACTACGATGTGATCGGCGATCTGGACGACGACGGCGAGGTCGTGTGAAACATACACACCTGCTATCCCGCCAGCCCGCATCACCGACTTGAACGCCTTCAGCACGTCTATCTGCGTCGTCACATCGAGGGCCGTCGTCGGCTCGTCGAAGATGACCAGCTTGGGATCGCCGATAAGCGCCATGGCCGCCGATAGCCGCTGCAACTGGCCGCCGGAAACCTGGTGCGGATAACGGGCGCCGATCCCTTCCGGATCCGGCAACGACAAAGCCCTGAACAGCTCGACAGCGCGCTTTCGCGCCTTCTCGGGGGGCATCAGCCTGTGGATGCGCGTGACCTCGATCACCTGCTCCATGATGGTCGCCGAGGGATTGAACGAGGCGGCGGCACTTTGTGGAACATAGGCAATGTCGGTGCCCCGCAGCTTGGCTCGCTGCTTTTCGGAAAGTGCGGCCATGTTCTTGCCGTTCACATTGATCTCGCCGGCGGTTATCCGGCAGCCGGGGCGTGTGTGCCCCATGAGCGAGAGCGCCACCGTCGTCTTGCCGGAGCCGCTCTCGCCGATCAGCGCGACGATCTCGCCGTCGGCGATGTCGAGGCTGACGCCCTTGATGATTTCGACGATCCGTCCGGAATCGGTCTTCGCCTCGATCCTCAGGTTCCTCATCTCGACGAGATTGGTCATGCGTCCCTGTCCCTGATCTTCTGCGGCAGGTTGTCGATCAGCAGGTTGACGCTGATGGTGAGGCTGGCGATCGCCAGCGAAGGTACGATGACTGCCGGCGCCGCGAACGGCAGGCCGCCGATATTCTCGCGCACCAGCGCGCCCCAGTCGGCCAGAGGCGGTTGCAGCCCGAGCCCGAGAAAGGACAGGCCGGAAAGCAGGAGCACGATGAAGACGAAGCGCAGGCCGAAATCGGCGAGCACCGGGCGGATAATGTTGGGAAGGACCTCCGAGCCGATGAGGTAGGCGGTGCTTTCGCCGCGCACGCGGGCGACGGTCATGAAGTCCATGGTGTTGATGTTGACGGCAAGCGCGCGGGCAAAACGGTAGGCGCCAGGGATATAGATCACCGCGAGCGTCAGGATCAGCACCGGGATCGACGAGCCGACCGCGGCAACGACGACGAGCCCGAATAGCTTGCTGGGGATGGAGTTCATGGCGTCGAGGAAGCGGCTTAGGCAGGTGTCGAACCACCCGCCGGTGACGGCCGCGACCATGCCGAGCACGACACCTGAAAAACAGGCGATGAAGACGGCGGCAAGCGATATGCCCACGGTGTAGCGCGCGCCCATCAGCACCCGCGAGAGCATGTCGCGGCCGAGATAGTCCGAGCCCAGCCACAGGCCTTGGCGCATCGGGCCGAAATAGTCGTCATCGACGATGTCGCCGATCGGATGCGGGATGATGTAGGGCGCGAAGATGGCGATCAGCGTCCACGCCAGGATAACCAGCGAAGCCACGACGCCGACAAGATTGTAGCTGTGGCCGAGCAGAGATCGTCGGGAGGCTGCAGCGCGGGCCATCGTCATCTCAGCCTCGGGTTGGACATGATGGCCACGATGTCCGCGGCCGTGATGAGCAGCAGATAGCCGAGGCAGAAGATCATCGCGCAGCTCTGGATCAGCGGCAGGTCGCGCGTCGCGACGGCATCGACCATCAGCTTGGCGATGCCGGGATAGTTGAAGATTGTCTCAACGATGATGACGCCGCCAACCAGATAGGACAGCGACAACGCAACCGCGTTGACGATCGGGCCGAGCGCATTGGGAAGCGCGTGCCTCAGCACCATGCGGCCGCGCGAAGCGCCCTTGAGAAGCGCCATCTCGGCGTAGGGCGTGGAGAGCGTTTCGATCACCGCGGCCCGCGTCATGCGTACCATCTGGGCGGAGATGACGAAGGTGAGCGTGATCACCGGCATCGCATAGATGCGCACCAAGTCGGTCAGCGAATGCGCCTCGTTGACGGAAGACAACGCCGGCAGCCATTTGAGATAGACCGCGAAGAGCAGGACCGCCAGCGTCGCGACCATGAACTCCGGCACCGAGATCACGCCGATCGAAAGCACGGTAACGGCGCGGTCATAGAGCGAGCCGCGCAGCATCGCGGCGGTGATGCCGAGCGTCAGCGCCAGCGGCACGGACAAGAGCGTTGTGATGGCGGCGAGCTTCATGGTGTTGACCAGACGGCCGCCGATCAGCACTGCCACCGGCATGTTGTTGGCATAGGACGTGCCGAGGTCGCCATGCAGCAGGCCGAGAAGCCAGCGCAGGAAGCGCAGGATCGCCGGATCGTTGAGGTGCATGGCCTCGCGCAGGCCGGCGACCGCTTCCGGTGTCGCCGCCTGGCCGAGCAGCATGGACGCGGTGTCGCCAGGCAGCATGCTGGTGGCGAAAAACACGGCGAAGAGCACGATCAGAAGCGTGACGAGCGCGATCCCAAGCCGCTTCACCACGAGGTTCAAAACCCCAGACGTCATGGAAGCGCTCCTGCGGTTGCGTTCGGCCGATAATCTTGCCCTGGCAGTGCCGGGAGCCGGCTGACCGGCCCCCGGCAGGCGCCTCTCAGGCTTCGAGCCAGAGATACTCGGCCATTGCGTAGCCCATCATGCCACCAAGCGGGTTCGCTTCCAAACCCTTCACCTTGCTGGAGAGGGCATCGACGTTCGAGATATAGGCCGGGATGATGGTTCCCGCCTCCTCGGACACCATGGTCTGCATCTGGTCGTAGATCTCCTTGCGCTTGGCCTGGTCGAGGGAGCCGCGCGCCTCGACAAGCATCTTGTCGAACTTCTCCGACTTGTACTGGCTTTCGTTCCAGGGCGCATTCGATGCGTATAGCAGCGAAAACAGGATGTCCGGGGTCGGGCGCGGATTGATATTGCCGAAATGGACCGGCGCCTTGAGCCAGTAATTGTCCCAGTACCCGTCGGAGGGGACGCGCTGGACATCGAGCTTCATGCCGATATCCGCCCCGGCCGCCTGGATGATCACGGCCATGTCGATCGAGGAGGTGGCAGCGTCGGAGGCAATCACCGGGATGGACTGGCCGAGCACGCCTGCCTTCTGGAAGTGGAACTTCGCCTTGTCCGGATCGAAAGCCTTCGGCTTGAGGTCGGCGTTGTGGAAGATGTTGGCCGGCGAGACCGGCTGGTCGTTGCCGATCTCTCCAAGGCCGCGCAATGCCGATTTGACGATCTGCTCGCGGTTGACGAGATATTTCATGCCGGCCACGAAGTCGGCCTTGCTGCCAGGGTCCATATCGAGCCGAATGTTGAGGTCGGTGTAGTTGCCCGAGGTCGTCTTCGACAATTCGAAACCCTGCTGGCCGCTGATGAGCTTCATCGCGCGCGGATTGATCGAGGCGGCGAAGCCGATATCGCCCGACAGAAGCGCGTTGACGCGCGCGCTGTCGTCGCTGATGGCGATGAACTCGAAGGAATCGAGATAAGGCTTGCCCGACTTCCAGTAGTTCTTGTTCTTGGTGACCACCGAGCGCACGCCCGGCTCGAAGGTCTCCAGCACGAAAGCGCCCGTGCCGTTGCCTTTGGAAAAGTCGGTGGTGCCGTCCCTTACGATCATGAAGTGATGGAGCGCCAGGATGGTCGGGAGGTCGGCGTTCGGGTCGGCGAGCGTGATTTCGACGGTCGACTTGTCGACAGATTTGAAGCCCGTCATCTGCGCGGCGATCTTGGCGACCTTGGAGCCGACTGCCTTGTCGAGGTGACGCTTCAGCGAGAAGACGACGTCGTCGGCGGTGAGGTCCTTGCCGTCATGGAACGTGACGCCCTTGCGCAGCTTCACCGTCCAGGTCTTGGCGTCCTTGCTGTCGATGCTTTCGGCCAGCTCCATCTGCGTCTTGCCATCCTTGTCGAGGAAGGTCAGGCGGTTATAGAGCGAGCAGCAGCGGACATAGTCGGTGGAGAGCGACGCCTTGGCCGGATCGAGCGTATCGGCCGTCGAGGACGACCAGCCGGCAGCCTTGAGGTGGCCGCCTGAGACTGGCGTGGCGGCGACGGCATTGGTGGCTCGGCCGAGCACAGCGCTTCCCGCGGCAAAGGCGGCGCCGCCTGCCAGCAGCATTTTGAGGAGTTGGCGGCGGCTCGCGCCTCGCCGGATGGCGTTTTCGACCATCGCATCGTCTGCTCCGGTCCAGTTGGTGATCTTGTCGCTCATGTCATTCCCCTTTCTGTTGTTTGGCCGGGATGCGCGTCTTGATGCGGCTTTCCGGGTCTTGAGCTCAGGTTCGTTCCTTCAGGCTTTCCCGCACGGCCGCCGCAAAGTCGGCCATTGAGGTGAAGTGGTAGTCGGGCACGGTGAAGTGCTTGGGCTCTATCGTGCCGCCATAGCCCTTCTGGGCGTGGCGGCGCTCGATCCAGCAGTTGGTCATGCCGAGCGTCCGGGATATGCCGATGTCGTGATACTGGCTTTGCGCAACGTGCAGGATGTCGTCCTTGCTGTCGCCGCGGGACGCCACGAAGTCGAAGACCTTCTGGAAGAAGGCAGGGTCCGGCTTCTCGGTGCCGGTATCGTCGGCGGTGAAGGTAGCGAAGAAGGGCGATCCAAGCTGCTTCTCGAAATGGTCGAGAGCCCAGCGCCGGGCATTGGTCATGGCAATCAGCTTATGGGACTTCGCAAGGTCGGCCAGTGCCGCCCTGCTGTCGGAAAAGCCTTGCCAGCCGCTCGCCGAATCCCGGAGGCGGGCGCCGTATTTCTCCTCGGCCGGCAGGCCGAGCCGCGGTGCGACGACCATGTAGACACGCGCGAGATCGTCGGGGAAAAGCTTCGCATCGGGCATGTAGCGGGCCTGCCGGTAGAGGGCGAGCGCTTCTTCGCCGTCGACGGAAGCACCGGCCTCCGCGGCGATCTCGGCCAGGCAGGTCGTGATGCCGCCTTCGAAGTCGATCAGCGTACCGACCACGTCGAAGGTCATGTACTTGAACTCGTTAAAGCCCCTGGCCAAGACTGGCTCTCCTCTGCGCGCGGCCGAATTACTCATGCTGAACAGAACAATATTCCGTGCTGTCCGGGGCGTCGGCCTTGTTCGAAAGCCCAGAAATTCGGGCTTTCTGGCCTTGTCTTAAAAAGCAGTCTGGCACTTCCCCCGCGCTGGATTCGCCGAAAAGGCGCGAGGTAGCGGCACAAAATTGCGAAATCGTCCACCCCAGCGATATTTCGAGATGCGAAAAATGCGTCGCCTTCATGCAAGGGCTCGGCGGACATCGACATCATCCAGCGTCTGGTCCAGCGTTCGCCGCGTGCGCTCGATAATGGCATCGATGTCGCTGTCCGTGCAGCAGAGCGGAGGGGCATAGCCGAGAACACCGTGCGCGAAGGCGCGGATGATCAGGCCATTGTCCCAGGCCCTGTCGAAGACGCGCCGCGCCGGCATGGCCGAGGTTGGAAGCGCCGTTTTCTTCTTTTTGTCGACCACCAACTCGATCGCGGCAAGCATGCCGCGACCGCGCACGTCGCCGACCAATGGATGGTCGCTCAACCCTGATAGCCCCGCCATCAGGCGGGCGCCGGCCTTGACGCCGTTCTCCAGAAGGCCTTCCTCATAGAGCTTCAACACCTCGAGCGCGACGGCGGCGCTGACCGGATGGGCGGAATAGGTGTAGCCATGGCCGACCGCAGAAGCGCCCGCGCCATCGGCGATGACGTTGTAGACATGGTCAGCCATGAACACGGCGCCCATCGGCACATAGCCCGAGGTCAAGCCTTTCGCCGTCGTCATGAAGTCGGGAACGATATCCTCGTGGATGCAGGCAAACAGGGGGCCTGTGCGCCCGAAGCCGGTAATCACCTCGTCGGCGATGAACAGGATGCCGTATTCCCGGCAGAGCTCGCGGATCGCCTTGATCCAGCCTTTCGGCGGCACGATGACGCCGCCGGAGCCCTGGATCGGCTCGGCATAAAAGGCGGCGACGCGCTGCGGGCCGAGATCCTCGATCTTGGCCTTCAGCGCCGCAAGCGATGCGGCGGTGATGGCGTTCGGGTCATCGCCAACCGGATTGCGATAAGGATAGGGCGAGGGGATCTTGTGCTGCCATTCGAAGGGAATGCCGAAGCCGGCATGAAAGGCGGGCAGGGCGGTCAGGCCAGCGCCGACCACCGACGATCCGTGATAACCTTGCTCGATGGAAATGAACTGGTCGCGCTGCGGCTCGCCCCTGGCATTCCAGTAATAGCGGACGAAACGGATCGTGCTGTCGACCGCATCCGAGCCGCCAAGCGTGAAATAGACGTGGTTGAGGTCGCCGGGCGCGCGTTCGGCCAATTCCGAGGCGAGCCGGATGGCGGGCTCCGAGCCGAGATCGAAATAGGCAGTGGCGTAGGGCAGCTCGCGCATCTGCCGGGCCGCCGCCTCGACGATGCTGTCGTGACCATAGCCGGCATTCACGCACCACAGGCCGGCGAAACCGTCGAGAAGCTGCCGGCCGGACGCGTCGGTCACTGTAGCGCCCTTCGCCGATTTCAGCACGCGCACGCCGAGCGCCTCGTGCCCGCGATAGGAGGTGACCGGATGGATGAGATGGGCGCGGTCGAGTTCTAGCAGGGAATTGGCGAGCATTTTTGTCCTCCGGACTATCCGAGCGCCTGGTTGGCGAGGGCGTAAACTCTTGGTCTGGCCTGTTCCGGCCCATTCCTGGCGGGGCGGTCCATGGCGACGCCGCCGCCGACATGGGCGAGGCCGATTTCGGTCAGCCAGCCCGCGAGGCCGGTGCGGCTGTCGGTGTCCACGCGCAGGAAGGCGCCGGGGCGCGACGCGGCGAAGTAGCTGATCAGCATTTTGGCGTCCGCGGCGCTGCCCGCAATGACCGGGCCGATCACTTCACCGCGTCCGAACGGGCGGATCGCGGCATAAGCCCTGATAGCCCCATCGCGGCGGATGACGGCGAATTGGCCGCGTTCGGCGAGCGCGTCGATCAAAGCTTCGCGATCGGCTCCATAGGCGTCACGGTCAATCGCCTTGATCTCAGGCTGGTCATTGGCGCTTGCTGCTTCCACGCCATCGGGTGCGCCA
The DNA here is from genome assembly GCF_006439475.1 of Mesorhizobium sp. B2-8-9. Taxonomy (NCBI): domain Bacteria; kingdom Pseudomonadati; phylum Pseudomonadota; class Alphaproteobacteria; order Hyphomicrobiales; family Phyllobacteriaceae; genus Mesorhizobium; species Mesorhizobium sp. B2-8-9. The sequence goes on from NZ_VFTQ01000006.1 coordinate 251,625, forward strand.
AGCCTGGCGATGTTGCCCTGATGCTGCAGGATCGTGCCCGAGGGCGCGAAGCCGAGCTTCCGATAGAGCAGCATGCCGTCGGTTGTCGCGACAAGTCGCAGTGGACGGTCGCCCGCAAGGGCAAAGGCCTGTTCCATGAGCCGGCGCCCGAGTCCTTTGCCCCGCGCGTTCCTGTCGACGATCACCATGTTGATCATCGCGCAATTCGCGCCGTATGGCGTTACCAGGATTGTCCCGGTGACCCGGCCTTGGCCGTCGAGCGCGACCGCGCCGCTGGAGAGCTGCAGCGCCATCTGCCAGTCCTGCGGGCGATGCGGCCAGTTCTCCTGGCGAGAAAGCGCGACTGCGCCCTCGATATGATCCGGCCCAAAGTCCTGGAGTTCGATCTCGCCTTGCTGCATGAGGCACCTTTCCGTCTGGCTCAAGTCTCGGCCATCGGTGCCCCGCAGATCGTCTGAAGGTTTCGACTTCGGCAGTATCATTCGCCTTTGCGCAGGGGGTGCGCCGCATCTTGTGCTGGCGCAGGCCGCAGCGGATGCGCCCCCCGGCCGCCGACCAACCCTTGGATCGGCTGCAGGGTGCTACAGCGTGCCAAACAGGCCAGCGGATACGGAACTTTCTGCTTTCGGAAGGCGGATTTCGGTCAGGTGGCTCGCTCCCGGCCAGCCTATGATGAAAAACATCCGAACGCGGATGTGCTTCCACTGGAGATCGACGAACATGGCTTCCTTCAGGCCCAAATACATCACCTTCGACTGCTACGGCACGTTGACTTTTTTCCAGATGGCGGAGGCGGCGCGCGACCTCTATGGCAGCCGGCTTGACGAGCCGCGAATGCAGGAGTTCATCAAGAACTTCGCGGCGTACCGGCTGGATGAGATCCTGGGCGACTGGAAGCCCTATGCCGAGGTCATCCACAATGCGCTGGAACGCGCCTGCAAACGCAATGGCGTCGGCTTCAGCCCCGATGACGCCAAAATGGTCTATGAGCGCGTGCCGACCTGGGGGCCGCACGCAGACGTTCCGGCCGGCCTTGCCAAGGTCGTCAAGGAAATTCCGCTGGTCATCCTCTCCAACGCCATGAACGCGCAGATCATGTCAAACGTCGAAAAGCTCGGCGCACCGTTCCATGCCGTCTACACGGCCGAGCAGGCACAGGCCTATAAGCCTCGCTTCAAGGCCTTCGAATATATGCTCGACAGGCTTGGCTGCGGTCCGGAAGACATCCTTCACTGTTCGTCTTCCTTCCGCTACGACCTGATGTCGGCCCATGACCTCGGCATCAAGAACAAGGTTTGGGTCAACCGCGGCCACGAGCCGGCCAATCCCTATTACGGCTATGTGGAGATATCCGATATTTCCGGGCTGCCGGGTGTGGTCGGGCTCTGAAACAGGCGGGTTACCGATGAAGTTCGTCTCCTACTGGCACGACACCGCCCCCGTCTTTTCCGGCGGGGCGCAAGGCCCGGTCGAGGGGCACTACGACGCCGCCATCGTTGGCGGCGGCTTCACCGGTCTCGCCGCCGCGCGCCAGCTGGCGAAGGCCGGCGCCAAGGTCGTGGTGCTGGAAGCGGAGCGGGTTGGCTGGGGCGCCTCCGGGCGCAATGGCGGGCATCTGAACAACGGCCTCGCGCACAGCTATCTTTCGGCCAAGGCGGAGCTTGGCAAGGAACGCGCGATCGCGCTCTACCGCGCGCTGGACGATTCCGTCGACACCATCGCGGCGCTGATCGCCGAGGAAGGCATCGACTGCAACTTCCGTCGCGCCGGCAAGCTGAAGCTCGCCTCCAAGCCGAAGCATTTCGAAGCGATCGCCCGCAACTTCGAAGCCGTCCATGCGGAAGTGGACTCGGATACGGCGCTGCTGTCGTCGACCGACCTTAAATCCGAGATCGGCTCGCCCTTTCATGGCGCAATGCTCTCGAAGAAAAGCGCCATGATGCATATGGGCCGCTATGTGGCTGGGCTGGCGACAGCGGCGGTCCGCCATGGCGCCATTATCCATGAGAATGCAACCGTGACGGATCACAGGCAGTCCGGCGCACTGCATCAGCTGACCACTTCGCGCGGCCGCATCAGCGCAGACAATTTGCTCGTGGCGACCGGCGCCTACACCACGCCGAATTTCGACTATTTCCGCCGCAGACTCATCTCCGTTGGTAGCTTCATCATCGCCACGCGGCCGCTGAGCGATGCCGAGATCGCCGCGACGATGCCGGGCAACCGGACATGCGTGACCTCGATGAATATCGGCAACTACTTCCGGCTTTCGCCGGACAAGCGCCTGATCTTTGGCGGCCGTGCCCGCTTCTCGGCAACATCGGACCAGCGCTCCGATGCCAGCAGCGGCCAGATATTGCGGGCAAGTCTCGCTGCGATCTTCCCGCAGCTCGCCAAGGTCGAGATAGACTATTGCTGGGGCGGGCTGGTCGACATGACCAAGGACCGCTTCCCGCGGGCCGGCTACCATGATGGGGTCTGGTACGCGATGGGCTATTCAGGGCACGGCGCGCAGCTTTCCACGCAGCTCGGCATGATCATCGCGGACGCCATGCTCGGCCGCGAGGATCGCAATCCGCTGAAGGGCCTCCAATGGCCGTCCATCCCCGGCTATTCCGGCAAGCCCTGGTTCCTGCCGATGGTCGGCCTCTACTACAAGGCGCTCGACCGGATCCAGTGATCGGGGCTGGGGTTAGCCCAGCCCGCCCATATGGAAGCTCTTCGTCTCAAGATATTCCTCGATACCGGCCTGGGCGCCCTCGCGCCCGAGGCCGGACTGCTTGACGCCGCCGAAGGGAGCGACCTCCATCGAGACGGAGCCGGTGTTGAGCCCCACCATGCCGAATTCCAGCGCCTCGCCGACGCGCCAGGCGCGCTTCAGGTTCTCGGTGTAGAAGTAGGAGGCCAGTCCGTATGGCGTGCCGTTGGCGAGCGCGATCGCCTCCTCTTCGGTCTCGAAACGGAAGAGCGGCGCTACCGGACCAAAGGTTTCCTCGCCGGCGAGCTGCATCTCAGCCGTTGCGCCGGTCAGCACCAGCGGCGCAACATATTGCGGGCCCTGCGGTAACGCCGGCTTCTCGGTTGCGATCGCAGCACCCTTGGCGAGCGCGTCCTCGACATGCCGCTCGATCTTCTCGACCGCCGCCATGTTGATCATCGGTCCGATCGCGACGCCGGGCTGCGTGCCTGGCCCAACTATCATGGCGTTCACGCGGGCGCTGAGCTTGGCGGCGAAGTCTTCATAGACTGCGGCCTGAACGAGGATGCGGTTGGCGCAGACACAGGTCTGGCCGCCATTGCGGAATTTTGACGCGAGCGCGCCTTCGACGGCGAGGTCGAGATCGGCGTCATCGAAGACGATGAAGGGCGCGTTGCCGCCGAGCTCAAGGCTGAGCCGCTTCACGCTGTCGGCCGCGCCGCGCATCAGCAGTGAGCCGACCCTGGTCGAACCGGTGAAGGAAATCTTGCGCACGGTCTCGTTCGCCATGATTTCGTTGCCGATCTCGGCCGGCATGCCCGTGACGATGTTGATGACGCCGGCCGGAATGCCCGCCCGTTCGGCGAGCACGCCCAGCGCCAGTGCCGAATAGGGCGTGAACTCGGACGGCTTGATGACCACGGTGCAGCCGGCGGCCAACGCCGGCGCGACTTTGCGGGTGATCATTGCATTGGGAAAATTCCACGGCGTGATGATGCCGCAAACGCCGACCGGTTCTCTCAGCACGATGATGCGGCGGTCGGCCGTGGGCGCGGGGATAGTGTGGCCGTTGATGCGGCGCGCCTCCTCGGCGAACCATTTGACGAAGGAGGCGCCGTAGCGGATCTCGCCTTTGGCCTCGTCCAGCGGCTTGCCCTGTTCGGTCGTCAGGATCAATGCGAGATCGTCCAGATGCTTGAGCATCAGGCCATGCCAGGCCTCCAGCAGGGCGGCGCGTTCGGCATGGGTCTTCTTTTTCCAATCCTGATAGGCGGAAGCCGCGGCCTGTATGGCCGTGCGGGTCTCCGGACCAGCCATGTCGGGCACTGTGCCGACCGATAGCTGTGTTGCAGGATCAATCACATCGACCGTCCTGCCGGAACCTGCCGCGACCCATCTCCCGCCGATGAGGCCGGCCTCGCGGAAGAGACTTTTGTCATTCAGGTTTTTCATCAATACGACCTCGCAAATCAGGTGAGCGCCGCGACCACGGCGGCGGTGATGGCTTCCGTGCTGTCCTTGCCAGGGGCGGTGCCAATGCCTTGCGCTGTCGTCGCCTCGATCGCCTTCATGACGCGGCCGGCCGCATCCTTCTCGCCAAGGTGATCGAGCATCATGGCGCCGGACCAGATGGTGGCGATCGGATTGGCGATGCCGAGATGGGCGATGTCGGGCGCGGAGCCGTGCACTGGCTCGAACATCGACGGCGCCGAGCGGTCGGGGTTGATGTTGGCGGAAGCTGCGTAGCCGAGCCCGCCCTGGATCGCCGCGCCGATGTCCGTCAGGATGTCGCCGAAGAGATTGGAAGCGACGACCACGTCGAGACTTTCCGGCGCCATGATCATCCGCGCGGCGAGCCCGTCGACATGATAGCTGGTGACGGCGACATCAGGATATTCCGCCGCCAGCTTGCGCGTGATCTCGTCCCAGAACACCATTGAGTATTTCTGCGCGTTGGACTTTGTGACTGAGGCCAATTTGCCGCGGCGTGCCCGCGCCTGCTCGAAGCCGAAGCGCAGGATGCGCTCGACGCCGGCGCGGGTGAAGATCGAGGTTTCCACGGCGACTTCGTCCAGCGTGCCCTGGTGCACGCGACCGCCGGCGCCCGAATATTCGCCTTCGGTGTTCTCGCGGATGCAAAGGATGTCGAAACTTTCCGCCCGCAGCGGTCCCTTGACGCCCGGCAACAGGCGGTGCGGCCGGATATTGGCATATTGCACGAAGGCCTTGCGGATCGGCAGCAGAAGGCCGTGCAGCGACACGGAATCCGGCACTTCGGCCGGCCAGCCCACGGCGCCGAGAAGAATGGCGTCGAAGCGGCGCAAGGTCTCGATGCCGTCCTCGGGCATCATGCGGCCGGTCTCCTTGACGAAGCGGCAGGACCAGGGGAATTCGGTTCCCCTGAGAGTAAAACCGGAGTGCTTGGCCACCGTTTCCAGCACCGTCCAGGCCGCGGCCGTCACGTTGGGGCCGATGCCATCACCGGGGATCAGGGCGATAGAGTAGGTTTTCATCGACATCTCTTCACAGGCTGATCAGGACGCTCTTGGTCCTGCGGTTGGCGAGATAGGCTTCGCGGCCAAGGTCCTTGCCGATGCCGGAGCGCTTGTAGCCGCCAGTGGGCAGGATGTGGTCGCGCGAGCGGCTGTAGCGGTTGACCCAGACGGTGCCCGCCTCGAGCCTGCGCGCGAAACGGATCGTACGCGACAGGTCGGCGGTGAACAGGCCGGAGGCCAGCCCGTAGGTCGGATGGCTGGATAGCGCCAGCGCCTCCTCCTCGCTGTCGAAGGTCTGGACGGTCAGGACCGGGCCGAAGATCTCCTCGACGATCGCCGGATTGTCCTGACTGACATTGGCAATCAGCGTCGGCTCGTAAAAATAGCCGGGAGCTTCCATGGCCCCGCCACCGATCAGGCATTCGCCGCCTGCGGCGACAGCGGCCCGCACGATGCCGTCAACGTGCGCCCGCTGCCGTTCCGAGATGATTGGCGAATACTGCGTCGTCTCGTCCCAGGTTGCGCCGGACCGCACTGCCTTCATCCGGTCCAGGATGGCGGCCGTTAACTGGTCGATCACGCTCTTCTCGACGATCAGACGCGTGCCGGCCACGCAGGCCTGGCCTGCATTGAAGGTGACGCTGCCGGCGATTGCCGTCGCCGCCTTGTCGAGATCGGCATCGGCAAAGACGAGCTGCGGGCTCTTGCCGCCGAGCTCCAGCGTCATCGGCTTGACGCCGGTGCGGGCGACGTTCTCCATGATGGCTGAACCGGCGCGGGTGGAACCGGTGAAGCTGACCTTGGCGATCTCGGGATGACCGGTAAGCGCCGTGCCGGTCGTCGGGCCGTCGCCGAGCACCACGTTAATCAGCCCCGCCGGCAGGCCGGCCCTGACCGCAAGCTCTGCCATGTAGATAGCCGAGAAGGGCGTCATTTCCGACGGCTTCAGCACGACTGCATTGCCCGCGGCCAGCGCCGGCCCGAGTTTCCATCCGGCCATCGAGATCGGAAAATTCCACGGCGTGATCGCACCGACCACGCCATAGGGCTCGCTCATGATCATGCCGAGACTGGCGTCGTCGGTCGGCACCAGCTCGCTGCCTTCCTTGTCGGCGAACTCGGCAAAGAAGCGGATCTGCTCGGCGGTGACGGCGATGTCGCCGGCGACGAGCTGGCCCACGGGCCGGGTCGAGCTCAGGGCCTCGATCCGGGCGAGCGTTTGGCCCTCCGCCTCCATCAGATCGGCCCAGGCGTGGAGCGCCTTGGTGCGCTCGCGCGGCCGGACGCCGCCCCAGTTGCTGGCTTTCAGCGCCACTTTGGCGCTTTCCACCGCCCGATCGACCAAATCCAGACCGGCCACGGGGCAGGCGGCGTAGGATTTGCCATCGGACGGACGGCGCATCTCCATCACGCCCTCGGCCGAAACCAGCTCCCCATCGATGAAGTGGCCGACGGCAAGGGCGATTGTATCGGGATTGAAGCTCAGGCTCATGGGCAAACCATTTGGCAGCATCGGCCTGAGCTTAGCCCGTGCCGGCACGCAGCATGCGCTGTTCGGTGATCCGCCGCCGACGAATGTTGCGTGCTTGGAACAAGAGACGGCAAAATCTTCCGCGGAGGTCGCTGCCTGCGCGGACGCTCCCTAGCCCACCGTGACGTAGATCTTGCGCACGGTCTCGATGGTCCTCCAAACACCGGTGAAGCCCGGCTTCATCACGAAGCTATCGCCGGCCCGATAGGTGACCGCATCGCCGCCGTCAGGCGTGATTTCGACCATGCCGGCGAGGATGTGGCAGAACTCGAAGGTGTCGCCCTTGATCGAGCGCGTCTCGCCCGGTGTCGCCTCCCACACGCCGGTGTGGACGAGGTCGTCCTTGGCGACGTCCTGGGCCCAGGTCTTGAAGGCTGGGTCGCCGGCAATCAGGCGGTCGGGCAGCGCCTTGGATTCGCGCGGCCGGAAAACCGGGTTGGTATCGACGGTCTTGAGCAGAGACAAGGTATGATCCTTCCAGTTGACGTTTCAATAGCCGCGCGAGCGGTCGACGAGCCCGATCGGATCGAGACCGGCGCGATGGCGCCTTATGTTGTCGATCACGGCGCGCGCGGCGGTCGCGGGCTGGGTGACGCTGGCGACATGCGGGGTCAGGATGATCTTCGGATGCGACCAGAACGGATGGCCAGCGGGAAGCGGCTCGGGATCCGTTACGTCGATCATCGCCGACGACAGATGACCGCTGTCCAGCATGGCGACAAGCCCTTCATGGTCGAGCTGCGGTCCGCGCCCGGTGTGGACGAGAGCCGCGCCCGCGGGCAACTTCGCGAAGAGATCGGCATTGAGGAAACCTCGCGTCTCGTCGGTCAGCGGCAGGAGGCAGACCAGTATATCGCTGGCCGCCAGCATCTGCTTAAGCCCGAGGTCGCCATGATAACAGGTCACGTCATGGATCAGCCGCTGCGAGCGACTCCAGCCGGCAAGTGGAAAGCCAAAGGGCTTCAGCCGGTCGAGGACGGCTTGGCCGAGCTGTCCGAGACCGAGCACACCGATCCGACGCGATCCTGCTTGAAGCTGAGGGACGTCGCGCCATTCTCCGGCTCGCTGCTGCGCCAGATAGATTGGCAGGTTGCGGTGGAGAGCGAGCACGGCGAGCGTCACATATTCCTGCATCATGCGCACGATGCCTTCTTCGATCATGCGAACGATCTTGACCTTCGCCGGGACCGCATCGAAGCGGAACTGATCAACGCCGGCGCCGAGGGAAAACAGGATTTCGAGGTTGCGGTAACGGCCGAGGTCCTGAGGAACGGTCCAGGTGATCAGATAGCGAACCGCGTCGGGATCGACCGACGCCTGGTCCATCGCGAAGGGCAGTTCGGGTAATTCGCTCGCGAATGCCTCGGCAAATACCGCGCCGCGCCGCGCATCGGAGTTGAACAGGAAGGTCATTCCGGCTGCTCCTTCACGCCGCGCATCGTGCACCCAGCGCCTCGATCATCTGCTGGCAGGCAGCGAGCTCGCTCTCGAGGATATATTCATCCGGCTTGTGGGCGCGGCCGATATCACCCGGGCCGCAGATGATCGCGTCTAGCCCCGCGGCCTGGTAGAGCCCGGCCTCTGTGCCGTAGCTGACGGCGGCCAAGGGTGCTGCGCCGGTCAGTTCCCCCATTAGAACCGACAGTGCCGAGTCTTGCGGCAGAGACAGCGCCGGATAGGCGCTTACCGGCGTCCACTCGACAGCATAGCCTCGAGCGGCAAGTGCTTCAGCCTGCGCCTTGACCGGGGCGAGCAAGCCAGCCGGGTCGATCTCCGGTATTGCGCGCGCCTCCAAGTCGAGCGTGCAGCAGTCGGGGATGATGTTCACGGACTGGCCGCCCGCGATCACACCCGCTTGCAGCGAGGAATAGGCCGGCTCGAAGCTTGCGTCGGACGGGCCGTGCCTCAGCCGCTCCGCTTCTCTTACCGCGGCGCCCAGCACATCGGACATCGCATGAATGGCGTTGAGCCCAAGATCCGGTCGCGAGGAATGGCCGGACCGCCCACCTACCGTCACGCGGGCAGCCGCCTTGCCCTTGTGGCCGCGCACGGCGCGCATGCCGCTCGGCTCCCCGACGATGACGCCGAGCGGCTTGGCGCAAAACTCGCAAAGGCAGGCGATCAGGTGCGGCACGCCGCGACATCCGATCTCCTCATCATAGGAGAAAGCGATATGGATCGGCGTGGCGAGGCGCAGTTTCGCGAGCGCTGGGACCGCCGCGAGCACCGCCGCAAGAAACCCTTTCATGTCAGTGGTGCCGCGTCCGTAGAGCCGCTCGGTCTCGCGGCGCAAGGCGAAAGGGTTGGAACTCCATTGCGGCTCGCAAGCGGGGACGACATCCATGTGGCCGGAAAGAATATAGCCCGGTACATCGGCGGGACCGATCGTGGCGAATAGATTTGAGCGGTCGCCCTCAGGTCCGGGAACCAGCCTGACCTTTGCTCCGTATTCTCTAAGATAGGTCTCGATCCAACTGGCGATGTCATTGTTTGGCTTGCCGGCGACGGAGGGAAAGGCGACGAGACGGTCGAGGATGTCGCAGACGTGCATTCCTGCCCTCAAGTCAGTTCGGTTCGCCGGACTCGGCGCCGGTCATAACTGCAGAATTGCCGCAGACGATGGGCGCTTTCTTTCGCGATTGCGTGCCGAAAGCGGAAATGTTTCAGTTGAATCTTGCGTTGGCACGCGTCATTCGAGCAAATCGTATCGGTCTGGTTGTTTAGCGTTGGCAGGGCAGGGACGTTGTATGTCACCCGTTACGCAATCTTTCAGAGGCAAGGAATTGAAGCCGTCCGAAAGCTTGAAAATCGATGCCTTCTCGGTGCGCATCGCCGACCTCGAAGGTGTTGAACTGGACCGATTGCATGCGCTCTCGCTGTCTGTAGGCTGGCCGCATCGTGCGGAAGACTGGCACTTCCTGCGCGAAACGGGACAAGGCTTGGTGGCTCTCGATGAGATCGGCCGGGTTCTGGGCTCCGCGATGTGGTTCGGGCATGGCGACAGCTTCGCGACCGTCGGCATGGTCATCACCTCGCCACGGCTTCAGACGCTTGGGGCCGCGCAGTGGCTGATGAAGCGGGTTTTCGATAACCTTCCCGGGCACGACCTTCGCCTCAATGCAACCCGCGCCGCCCGGCGACTCTATCTCTCGCTCGACTTCCAGCCTGAGAAGACCGTCTATCAATGCCAGGGCATCGCCCGCGTCCCAACGGCAGGCAGCCCCACGGAGGCGGGCAGCGACGTCCGGACTTTGGACGCAGGCGATATTCCGGCAGCGGTCGCCCTCGACGCGGCGGGGTTTGGAGTGAGGCGGACAGCGCTCATCGAAAGGCTCTTCGCACACTCGAACGGCTATGGTCTTTTCAAGAATGACAAGCTGAACGCTTTCGCGCTCTGCCGGCCATTCGGGCGAGGCCATGTCATAGGACCGGTCGTGGCCGAAAGCGATGCTGATGCGGTTGCGATCGTCCGGCCGCATGTAGCCGATCATTCTGGGTCTTTCCTCAGGGTTGACACTCACATGCACAACGGCGAGTTCGCTGCCTTCCTGTCGCACGCCGGAATGCCGGTTTTCGACACGGTGCTGACCATGTCGCTGGGCAAACGCCTCGCCGATTTTTACGAAGGCCGCTCGGCTGGGCCGAAGACCTATGCTCTGGCAAGCCAAACCCTGGGGTAGTTGGTGCTCGATACATCCCATCTTTGAAACCGAGAGGCGTCGCGTCATTCCGGGTTTCGCCGAAGTTCGTGAACGATCTGATGAAGCTGCGCGCCGAGAGCGGTTCGCTTGACCCGCTCCGGCAATCACTGGCGGCGGCAAGCTGGCCGCTCACGCCGACTTCGTGCGCCAGTGGACGGCCAATAACGGCAATCTGATGCTCGACGAGCTGTGCGGTGCGATCGCGTAAGTCAGGCCCGTTGTCGGGTCGCCGGCCCGGCGAGGCTGCAACTAGACTAGGCGGGCGCGCTGCAGAGCAAGGCCTCCTGAACAGCCTCGAAGAAGCGACGGACCTCAGCGCGCGCATCGTTGGCGTCCTGGCCGCGTTCGGTCGCGACCGAAAGCAGATGCGTAGCAGTTTCCCGCCAGAGCGTAGCCGCCTCGTCACTCGGAAGGCGAGCAATTGCGTTCGCCACGATTCGAATGGCGGGAAGTTCTCGACTAATTGGGAAAGCATACACCGACATGGACCGGATGACCCGCAAACGTTCCATGCCGAACCTATCGATCGAAAGGAAACAGAAGCTTAAGAAGCGGGGCTTAAGCCCTTCGCCAAGACCTTGTCGCCAGATGACGAAAGATCTCCCGTAGGGCCATTCTCGAGTTCGCGGGAAGTTGCGCGGCTCCTGGGATTTGGCCCGGAACAATCACGCGCCTGAAAGCAGGGCGCTTAGAGCTTCGAACTGAAGCCGCACTGCATCACCATCGCCTCGATTGCCGCCATGCTCGCTAACGGGCTTGCCCGTCCGGCAGTTTATGGCCATGTGGCGCGCCCTTTCCCAATTTGTGTAATGCCACGGCGAAGTAATTGATCCTGGGAACAAATTAGCAGTTCGAAAGTTCGCGACAACGCGGGAGAAGGACTAACCGCTCCCGAGCCGGTTGGTCGAAGGCCTGCTTTCGTTACAGGGTCCCCGCGCATGAAGATTGCCCAGATCGCACCCCTGACTGAGTCCGTGCCACCGAAGCTCTATGGCGGGACCGAGCGCATCGTTTCATATTTAACGGAAGAGCTGGTTCGAAGGGGCCATGACGTGACGCTGTTCGCCAGCGGCGATTCACGTACTTCGGCCGAACTGGTGGCATGTTGCGACGTTGCGCTTCGCTTCAATCCGAAAGCAAGGAATCCGATTCCTTACCACGTGATGATGCTTGAACAGGTCCGCAGACGGGCGGACGAATTCGACGTGCTGCATTTCCACGTCGATGTTCTCCATTTTCCGATAATTAGACAGTTCGCGCAGCGAACCGTTACCACGCTTCATGGTCGGCTCGACCTTCCGGACCTGGCGCAGCTATACGCAATGTTCAACGATATTCCACTGGTCTCGATTTCAGATGACCAGCGCCGGCCCATGCCGCCGGTCAATTGGCTTGGAACGGTCTATCACGGCCTGCCGAACGACATCCTGCCATTCCGGCCGAAAGCCTCTGGATACCTCGCGTTCCTCGGCCGCATCTCACCCGAAAAGGGGCCGGAAGCCGCGATGGAAATCGCCGCGCGCGCTGGAATGCCGCTGAAGATCGCGGCGAAAATCGACGCAGTAGACCGGTCATTTTGGAGCGACAGGGTCGAACCTCAGGTGCTTCGGCATTCGAATGTCAAGTTCATTGGCGAGATTGATGAGTGTGAGAAGGCGGAGTTTTTGGGCAACGCGACAGCGCTGCTGTTTCCGATCGATTGGCCGGAGCCGTTCGGCCTCGTGATGATCGAGGCGATGGCCTGCGGCACCCCGGTGGTTGCCTTCAACCGGGGAGCCGTTCCGGAGGTCATCGATCACGGCGTATCCGGACTGATAGTGGAAGGCATTGACGAAGCCGTTGACGCTGTGCGGCGGATAGGCAGTCTCGATCGCGCACGAGTGCGGAATACTTTTGAAAAGCGGTTCACCGTCGGGCGCATGTGCAGCGACTATCTGAGGATCTACCGCTTGCCGGCATGCGACGAGCAATTTCCGCTCGGCTCGCGAAACGGGTTTGCCGAAAACGCGGCTGGCAAGCCAGCACTTTTTAACAGCATCGCTTGAGACGAGTTGGCAATTAGAATCGCCGGGTTCCCGCCGCATTGATCAGGTCGAGCAGCGGAAGCTTCGTCGAATATCCGCCAAGATTTCAATGACGCTCTTCGAGATCATGGGCATCGCAGCATTGATGCGAGATACTGTTGATAGGAGATGGTCGGGCGCAGGCATATGGGATGGCGCCAGCATCGGCCGTCTGAACCGGGAGGGTTGAGATGAGCATCGAAGTCGAAGAACGCAAGCTTAATCCAGCGGTCGCTCTCCCCGCACTCGATGAATCGGCCCCGCGCGAGCCGCATAGGCAATTTGCGCTGAAGCATGAGGACTGCTTCGTCGTCGCGGACAGCTATGGCGACATACGCGGCAGCGGCGACGGGCTTTTCCGCGATGATACGCGAGTGCTGTCGCGTTTCCGGCTGTTCATAGGCGGCCGCATGCCGTCGCTGCTCGGAGCGTCGCTGTCGCAGGACAACATCCTATTCACCGCCAATCTCACGAATTTGGCCACCATCGGGCCCGACGGCAGTGAAACGCTGCCTGGGGTCGTGCACATCGAGCGGACCAGATTCATCTGGCACGACCGCATGTACGAGCGAGTCACTTTCACGAACTACTCCGCGCGTGAGGTGATGCTGCCGGTCCGGTTCGATTTCGATGCCGATTTCCGTGACATGTTCGAGGTGCGCGGCACCACGCGCAGCCGGCGCGGTCGCGCACATGACGCCCTGGTCGGCGAGTCAGGCGTGACATTTTGCTACGAGGGCCTCGATAATGTGGCGCGCCAATCCGTCATCGCGTTTTCGATGAGGCCCGACCAGATCCATCCGCATCATGCAGAGTTTCTCATTCTGGTGGGGAGGCACGACAGAAAGGCGCTGTATCTGGAAGTCGGTCAGAACGAAGAAATCCCGTCCAGTGATCGGTTCCGCGCCGCCGCGGCGCGAGCGCGATTTGCAATGCGCTCAAAGCGTCGACAGGGCGCGACTGTTTTCAGCTCCGGCCGCGTGTTCAATGACTGGCTCACGCGCACACGTGCCGACATCGCCCTGCTGACCACCGATCTGGAGACCGGGCCATATCCGTACGCCGGTATTCCCTGGTTTTCGACTGCCTTCGGCCGCGACGGCGTCATTTCCGCCTTACAAATGCTGTGGCTCAACCCCGGGCTTGCCCGCGGCGTGCTGGCGTTCCTTGGCCGCTATCAATCGACGGAGACCTCTGTGTTCGACGATGCCGAGCCCGGCAAGATCATGCATGAAACGCGCAAAGGGGAAATGGCTATACTGCGCGAGCTGCCGTTCGGCCGCTATTATGGCGGCGTCGACACCACTCCGCTCTATGTCTACCTGGCTTGGTCCTACGCCGATCGTACGGGCGATGACGAGTTCGTCGATCGCATGTGGGATTCGCTGTGCGCAGCAATCGCGTGGATGGAGGAAGTCGGTGCCCGCAACAGCGACGGTTTCGTGACCTATAATAGGGCAGCGGACACGGGTCTCTTCAACCAGGGCTGGAAGGACAGCGCCGACGCTATCTTCCATGCCGACGGCAAAATACCTCGCGGTCCGATCGCACTCGTCGAGGTGCAAGGCTACGTCTTCGCAGCCTATCAAGGCATGGCTGCCTTGGCAGCCAAGCGCGGAGACGCCGCCAAGGCGGCGCACTGGAGCGCCATGGCGGAAAAGACACGCAGCGCAGTGGAGGCTCGGTTCTGGATGCCGGATCGCGATTTCTACGCTTTGGCGATCGATGGAGAAGGCAGGCAATGCGCGGTGCGCGCCTCCAACGCGGGTCACCTGCTCTATGTTGGGCTGCCCTCGGCAGAACGGGCGAAATCAATCGCCGAGCAGTTGCTGTCGGGGCATCTGCACAGCGGTTGGGGCGTTCGCACCTTGGCCGACGACGAGATTCCGTTCAATCCGATGTCTTATCATAACGGCTCGATCTGGCCGCATGACACGGCGATCTGTGCCGCCGGGCTAGCCCGTTACCAGGAGCGCACCAGCGTCGTGAAGCTTATGAGCAGCATGTTCGAGGCGGCGGTCCGGTTCAATATGCGGCTTCCGGAGCTGTTCTGCGGCTTTACGCGGGCGATCGGTGATGCGCCGATTGCCTATCCCGTCGCTTGTCTGCCGCAGGCATGGTCGGCCGGTTCCGCGTTTATGATGCTGCAGGCCTGCCTGGGGATCCGCATCGACGGTTGGAAGCGCGAGATCAATGTCGATCGCCCGCGGTTGCCAATAGGCATCGACAACATCGTCATCCGGCACTTAGCCGTGGGCGAGGCGAAGGTCGACCTGAATTTCCAGCGCGTCGGCGACCGCGTCGTCTGCTATCTAGGCGAACGGCACGAGGGCCTGGTTCCCCTGGTCGTTCGCTCTTAGCAACCGCCACAGTAGGGCCTGCCATCGATGCTCGCTGTGGCATTCAGGTGCTGCTGGTGAGGCTCGCGGCTCCTCTTGAACCGAAAAGAACTCCTTCCAATCTTTTCTCTTGGTCTCCAGCCGAGGGTGCAGGTGTTCGAATATTACCGTTGCATCTGCGGAAACGACCAATGGGGTCAGTTGTTGACGGGAGGTCACTATGGACGGTGGTGTTTTCAAGCAGCCGGTTTTCGTAGGGGAGAATGGCTATATCCAAAAGATCGACTGCGTGATGGATGCCATTGAGTTTTTGGAAGAATGGCCTGTGGAGAGACGTGGCCTGCTTCACGCGGCGGCCTGCGAAGCGTGCTACTCGGCTTATGACGGTCGCAAACCAGTCGAGGCCGCACACAAGGCCTTTACGACTTGGGCCCGCAAGGTTGGCGTGATCGAGGACGTGCCCACAGCGCCGTCATGGATGACTGGGCCAAAGATCAGCAACGCCAACCTCTTGTGACGCGTGCGAAAGGACTCCTCGTCAGGCGCGGCTTGCGATGAATACGTGCCGGAGCGAAACGCCGCGTCAGGGGCGCGTATATGGGACCTCGGCCGCCCCTCTTCCTATCCCATAGAACCGGCATTGACTGATGGAGGCCGCGCCGCTGCAAACGCTGTCTGTTCGGCCGGACGACTTCGCCGCTCTCATGGAAGTTCGATCTCGCCGTCCACCACGTGGGTGAGGCCAGTGCCTTCCGCCGTCAGAGTCATGCGGACCTTCAACTTCTTGCCGCCGATTTGCCCTTCGCGCACCGTCTCCTCGATCTTGCGCTGGGAGGTGACGCCGACTTCCTTCAGGAACTTGCGGATCGACATGTTGAAGGCATCTTCGCTCACGGCGGAACTCCTCTCTTGTCCGATAGGGATTTTAAGGGAAGGCAAAGCATCAAGGAAGCAGGACGGTGCCGTGTCCCCATAGGACTGGATGCCGAGCCCGAAGGAGCGTCGGGCTCGGCGATTGGAAGGTATGGAACGGTGATTGGCCTCTGCTGTCGCTAGTTGCGAAGGCAGAACGGTTTTCTAGAACCAACAATGGGGCTCGGCGACGTTGGGGTCTGTCCAATGGGCGAGAGCCCATGACCAGGTTCTGTTTTCCACATCGATAACCATGCCTTCACTCCTGATCCCGATCGGGTGGGTCTCCCGGATTTGGGTGCGGCCACTGGAAGCGGTGCGTCCTGCTGGCGAGACGATAAACGACAAAAAGCAGTCGTTCTGGCAGGATCCAAGCCAAATACGCCAGCCTCAACCACTCACCCCTTGCAGCGAAGTCGGAAGTGTCAGCCCCCGCTAGCATGCCATGGACACCTGGCGCCCTGCCGGCGCCCTCAGCATCCAGAAATTGGCTTATTGACGCACGAGTCCGCGGCACTTCTCGCGTGATTTCATTTGGTATCAATCACATCGAGCCCAGTGTTGCAGAACCGGACTGGTCGTCTCATATGGCGCCCTTCGCCGGGGGCTGTCGGTCCCGCATCCCGCCTTACGGCGGCGCTATGCTGATGCTCCTTCGGCCGCCCTGTTGAACCGGTCTCAGGGCCACGAACCTGCTCCGGCACCGAACTGACCTGTTTGCGCTTACGGACGTTTCGGTGCCTCCACTTTGTACGCCCTTTTCACATTGGTCGGGCGAGCAGTGGGCTCTCCCGATGGAGAGGCCGAGAAGGGCGGAGTTTTGAGCGACGGATTGATGAGGGAAAGAGAGGAGCAAAGGCCCGGTGCGTGCAGAAGTCGCGGAAGCAGAGTGTCACCGAGAGCGGCGGCGGCGCACCGTGCCGCTTGCGCGCCAAGGCCGGCAAGGGAAGCTGCGCCGCGGCGCAACCCGCCACAATCACTGCCTTGCATGCCGCGCCCTTGCCCGCCTTGCTCTTCGCGGCCTCCTGTTCCTGCCCAATTGCTTGGGCGAGAACCGAATAGAAGGGAGGCGCTGCACAGGTGCGCGGGCGAAAATGGAAAAAGCAGAAATTGAAGGGCTGAAGGACAAGGTACCCTGCGCTGCGGTGCTGGAGCGCGCGGGATTCGCCCTCGACGTCAAGCAGAGCACGTGCAAGGCGATGAAATATCGCCGTGAGGCGTCGATCATCATCGTCATCCATGACGGCAAGGGCTGGTTCGACCCGCTTGGCGACGAAAAAGGCGATGTCTTTCGCCTGGTCGAACATCTTGAGAAGGTGCCGTTCGTCGAAGCCATGAATGACGTCGCCAGCCTCGTCGGGTTCGTGCCGTCCGAGCCTGTCTGGCAGCGGGTGTCCCGCCAGCGGGAGCCTGTCCTGTCGATACCGGAGCGCTGGCACGCACGGCGCAGGCCATGGCGCGGATCGGCGACCTGGCGCTATCTCACCGAGGGCCGGCATCTTCCCGATCGCATCGTCCGTGCCTCAATCAGCGCCGGCGTTCTGCGGGAAGGCCCGCACGGCTCGATGTGGGCTGCCCATGTCGACACCAACGGCACCGTTGCCGGCTGGGAAGAACGCGGACCGGACTGGCGCGGCTTTGCCACCGGCGGCGCCAAGGTGCTGTTCCGCCTCGGAAGTCCCGATGCGTTGCGCCTTTGCGTGACCGAAGCCGCGATCGACGCCATGAGCCTTGCCGCGCTTGAGGGTTTCAGCGCCGACACGCTCTATCTCAGCACCGGTGGCGGCTGGTCGCCGGCAACCGATGCGGCGCTCCGCGCGCTTGCCGCCAAGCCGGGTATTGAGCTCGTCGCGGCTACCGACAACAACAAACAGGGCGACATCTATGCCGACCGCCTGCTCGGGCTGGGGGAGGAAGCTGGGTGCGGCAGTGATCGCCTTCGACCTATAGCGGATGATTGGAACGCCGATCTGAGAATGAAAGCGGAAGCAGGAGAGGAGGAAGGAGGAAGCTGCCGCATGCCCGCCGGTCGCCTCAAGGGTGAAGCTTCGCCCGGCTCGCGCCGGCCCTTGACCCGCCCGGGCGGAGAGGCGGCCGCGGGGGGATGGTCCGGAAGAGCCGAAGAAGATGGTGATCCATAGGGGATGAACCGCACTCCGGCTCCGCACAAGGCCAGGAGCCTCCCATGACCCAATCCTTCATCCGCAAGATCTACTTCGGCGTCGCCGATCGCCGGCAGATGTTCCGCCTCTTCGACCGCCACGCCCAGCGGCCCGATCGCTGGGAGGATGACGACGGCGGCCTGTTTGCCGGCGAGTGGTTCGAAATCGCGCGAGCCGAGCACGATTACATGCTCGACCTGCTGCCGCCGCTCTGGATGCGCGGCGAGATGTTCGCCCTGCGCGAGTTCCTCACCGAGAGCCTGACCAGCGTCTTCTACACACTGCGCATCAACGGCAAGACGCGCTACTTCCATGCCTATTGCGACCTCGCGCGGCCCCGCTCGCCGGTCGAGATGCGCGACGCCATCGTCGAACGCGAATCCTGGCCAGTGAAGGCGATGACGCGTGCGGAGCGCCTTGAGCATGTCTGGAGCGCGACCCATGACGAGTACCGCAGCTACGCCGGGGAGCGCCTCGGAGCCGAGCATCGCGGCAAACGCACCATCCTCGTCTATGGCCTGGGGAGGCCCGAGCAGAAATTGCTCGATGACCTGACCGACGACGAGATCGCGGCCAAGCTGCCGGTGCATCTCAGGCACCTTCCCGTCCGCGCAGCGGCGTGAGGGAGGCGGCGATGTTTACCTTCCCGATCGCAGCGGTGCGCAAGGCCATAGAGCGCGGCATCGAGGATGCCGCGGCCAATGGCGGCTTCCGCGATCCTTACTACGGCACCCGCCCCGGCGAGGGCGAGAGGGCGGGCGTGTGGCTGGTCGGCGACGAGGGCGTCTATATCATGTCCAACGGCAGGCTCGCCGAAGGGGCACGCGCGCTCGTCATCTATTCCGAGCAATGCCACCCCAGGGGCTATGTTGACTGGTGGGACTACAAACGCCGCCAGTTCGGCGCCGATGACGGCATCGAGTTCATCGAGGCCGAGCGTCTGCTTCCGCCGTTCGACCGCAACCTGCGGGCTACTCACCTCAACGTCGAACTCACTGAGACCGAAATCGCGCTCTCGCTGATCACCCGCTGACTTCCCAAGCCGCGACATCGATCGCCTGGCCGACCCGCTCGGCCGGGGGTTTGCGCGCGCCTTCAAGACGAGGATTTCTCCAGATGTCCAACGACGATCCATTCACGCTCGATCTGTTCAACACCACCACGCTCTCGTCCAGTCTCGGCTTCGGCATCACCGCCTTCGGCAGCGACTTCGGCGCCGACAAGGCCGAAGCCGAAGAGACTACGACGCCCGCCGTGCCGGAGTCGCAGCCGGCCTTCCAAACCGTCCACTCGCTGTGCCGCGCGGCCGAGGCCGGCCTGGATGGCAATAACTTCTTCCTCGAGACCGATCGCGGTCTTGCCCGGAGCTGGAAGCAGCGAGCCCGCGATAATCTCGATGCGATACGGCTCGCCGCCGAAATCGAGAGCGCCGATCGGCCGGCGACGCGCGAGGAACAGGCGCGGCTGATCCGCTTCACCGGCTTTGGTGCGTCCGAGCTCGCCAATGCGCTGTTTCGCCGTCCCGGAGACGATGATTTCCGCGCCGGCTGGCACGCAATGGGCGCCGAGCTCGAGGAGATGGTGTCGAGCACCGACTACGCTTCGCTCGCGCGCTGCACGCAGTATGCGCACTTCACGCCAGAGTTCATCGTCCGCGCAATGTGGGCAGGCCTGGTGCGTCTGGGCTGGCGTGGGGGCAGGGTGCTCGAGCCCGGTATCGGCACGGGATTGTTTGTGGCCCTGACGCCGGCAGAGCTGCGCGACGAAGTGCACGTCACCGGCGTCGAGCTCGATCCGGTGACCGCGCGAATTGCCAGGCTGCTTCAGCCCCGGGCACGCATACTCAATACCGACTTCGCCCGCACCCACTTGCGGGCTGACTTCGATCTCGCCATCGGCAACCCACCCTTCTCGGATCGTATCGTCCACTCGGATCGCGTCTATCGGTCGATGGGGCTGCGCCTGCACGATTACTTCATCGCCCGCTCGATCGATCTGTTGAAGCCCGGTGGTCTCGCGGCGTTCGTCACCAGCTCGGGCACCATGGACAAGACGGATCGTTCGGTGCGCGAGCACATCGGCAAGACCGCCGATCTGGTCGCCGCCATCCGCCTTCCCGAGGGCAGTTTCCGGGCCGACGCCGGCACCGATGTGGTGGTGGACCTTCTCTTCTTCCGCAAGTGTGGGCACGGCGAGGCCGAAGGCGATCTGTCGTGGCTCGATACGGACGAGGTCCGTCCTGCCGACGGCGGCGATGGCGCGATCCGCATCAACCGCTGGCTTGCCCGGCAACCGGATTCCGTGCTCGGCACGCACGCGACGACGTCGGGACGGTTTGGCGAGACGTATACCTGCCTCCCGTGTCAGGGCGTCGACCTTGCAGAGGCGCTGTCGGATGCCATCTCGCTTCTTCCGGAAGCCATCTATGACGGCGAGCCCGAGAGGATCGATCTCGAAGGCGGGCACACCGAGCACCTCGGTGAAGACCTCCCCGCAGGTCCCTCTATCCGCGAGGGCAGCTTCTTCGTCGCCTCGAACACCGCGCTGATGCAGATGGTCGACGGCGCGCCAGTGACCCTCACCGTTCGCAAGGGCCGGTCGAGCGATGGGATGCTCGACAAGCACGCCCGCATCATCCGCAAGCTGATCCCGATCCGCGACGCGGTGCGCGAGGTCCTCAAGGCGCAGGAGCTGGATCGGCCGTGGAAGGCGGCGCAGGTCAAGCTGCGCATCGCCTGGTCAAACTTCGTCCGTGCCTTCGGTCCGATCAACACTACCGTCGTGTCGACCAGCGAGGACCCGGAGACCGGCGAGGTGCGCGAGACGCATCGCCGCCCGAACCTCGCGCCGTTCCTCGATGATCCTGATTGCTGGCTCATGGCCTCGATCGAGGACTACGACCTCGAGACGGACACGGCGCGGCCTGGTCCGATCTTCACCGAGCGGGTGATCGCACCGCCCGCGGCCCCGATCATCAATTCGCCAGCAGACGCTCTCGCGGTCGTGCTGAACGAGCGCGGCCTAGTCGATATCGATCAGATCGCCGAGCTGTCGCATGTCGATCCCGACCTGGTCATCGCCGATCTGGGCGACGCCATCTACCGCGATCCGGAGAGCGGCGCCTGGCGGACCGCCGACGACTATCTCTCCGGCCAGGTCCGCGGCAAGCTCAAGGCCGCTGAAGCCGCCGCGGCTCTCGATCCCGCCTTCGAGCGCAACGTCCGCGCCCTCCTAGCTGTCCAGCCCGCCGATCTCGGCCCATCCGACATCACTGCGCGTCTCGGCGCACCCTGGATTCCGGCCGCCGATGTGGTCGCCTTCGTCAAGGAGACGATGGGCGCCGAGATCCGCATTCACCACATGCCCGAGCTCGGTTCTTGGACGGTCGATGCCCGCCAGCTCGGTTACATGGCGTCCGGCACGTCCGAGTGGGGCACCGAGCGCCGGCATGCCGGCGAGCTCGTCACCGACGCGCTCAACAGCCGCATGCCGCAGATCTTTGACACCATCAAGGATGGCGACAGCGAGCGGCGCGTGCTCAATGTCGTCGACACCGAGGCGGCCAAGGAGAAACTCACCAAGATCAAAAGGGCCTTCCAAAACTGGATCTGGTCCGATCCCGACCGCACCGACCGGCTGGCGCGGGTCTATAATGACCGGTTCAACAACATCGCCCCGCGAAGGTTCAACGGGGACCATCTGCAACTTGCGGGCGCCTCAGGCGCGGTTTCTCTTTATGGACACCAGAAGCGCGGCATCTGGCGCATCATCTCGGCCGGTTCGACATATCTCGCGCACGCCGTAGGCGCCGGCAAGACCATGACCATGGCGGCCGCCGTCATGGAGCAGAAACGGCTCGGTCTCGTCGCCAACGCCATGATGGTCGTCCCAGGACATTGCTTGGCGCAGGCCGCGCGCGAGTTCCTGGCGCTCTATCCGATGGCCCGCATCCTCGTCGCCGACGAGACCAATTTCACCAAGGACAAGCGGCGCCGCTTCCTCAGCCGCGCGGCCATGGCGAATTGGGACGCCATCATCATCACTCATTCGGCCTTCCGCTTCATCGGCGTTGCGTCCTCCTTCGAACAGCAGATGATTCAGGACGAGCTCGCGCTCTATGAGGTCCTGCTCACCAAGGTCGAAAGCGGCGATCGCGTGTCGCGCAAGCGCCTCGAGCGGCTGAAGGAAGGCCTCAAGGAACGCCTGGAGGCCCTCGCAACCCGCAAGGACGACCTGCTCACCATCTCCGAGATCGGCGTCGACCAGATCATCGTGGACGAGGCGCAGGAGTTCAGGAAGCTCAGCTTCGCGACCAACATGTCGAGCTTGAAGGGGATCGATCCGAACGGCTCGCAGCGCGCCTGGGACCTCTATGTAAAATCCCGCTTCATCGAGACCAGGAACCCGGGCAGGGCGCTCGTCCTCGCCTCCGGTACACCGATCACCAATACGTTGGGCGAGATGTTCTCGGTGCAGCGCTACCTCGGCTACGCGGCTTTGTCCGAGCGTGGCCTCCACGAGTTCGATGCCTGGGCTTCGACCTTCGGCGACGTCACTACCGAACTCGAGCTGCAGCCCAACGGCAAATACAAACCGGTCACCCGCTTCGCCACCTTCGTCAATGTCCCTGAGCTGATCGCCATGTTCCGCACCTTTGCGGATGTGATCACGCCCGAGGATCTGCGCGACTACGTCAAGGTGCCGGCGCTCTCGACCGGCACGCGGCAGATCAGGACCTGCAAACCATCTGTCGCGTTCAAGCGCTACCAGGCTCTCCTCGACGCCCGGATCAAGGCGATCGAAGGGCGCGAAGCGCCACCGGAGCCCGGCGACGATATCCTGCTCTCGGTCATCACCGATGGCCGCCATGCCGCGATCGACCTCCGCCTCGTCGATCCGGACAATGACAATGAGCCGGGCAATAAGCTCAACGACCTCATCGCCAATGCTTACCGCATCTGGCGCGACACCGCAGACGCAGCCTACGTCCGGCCGGACGGCACGCCGTTCGAACTGACTGGCGCCGCGCAGATGATCTTTTCCGATCTCGGCACGCTCAATGTTGAGCGGACGCGGGGCTTCTCGGCCTATCGTTGGATCCGCGACGAGCTGGTGCGCATGGGCGTGCCGGCGGCCGAAATCGCCTTCATGCAGGACTTCAAGAAGTCGGAGGCCAAGCAGCGGCTGTTCGGCGACGTCCGCGCGGGCAAAGTCCGCTTTCTCATCGGCTCGTCCGACACCATGGGCACCGGCGTCAATGCCCAGCTCCGGCTCAAGGCGCTGCATCATCTCGACGTGCCATGGCTCCCCTCGCAAATCGAGCAGCGCGAGGGACGCATCTTGCGGCAGGGCAACCAGCACCACATCGTCGACATCTTCGCCTATGCCACCGAAGGCTCGATGGACGCCCAGATGTGGCAGAACAACGAGCGCAAGGCTCGCTTCATCGCCGCTGCACTCTCGGGCGACACCTCGGTGCGCCGCCTCGACGACCTCGGCGAAGGGCAGGTCAACCAGTTCGCCATGGCCAAGGCGATTGCCTCGGGCGACCCGCGCCTGATGCAGAAGGCCGGGCTCGAGGCCGACATCGCCCGGCTCGAACGCCTGAGGGCGGCGCATCAGGATGATCAGTTCGCCATCCGCCGGCAGATCCGCGATGCCGAGCGCGACATCGAACACTCGACACGTCGCATTGGCGAGATCGGCCAGAACCTCGCGCGGCTGGTTCCGACGACGGGCGAGGCGTTCCGCATGAGCGTGGGCAACGCGACATATGTGGAGCGCAAGCTCGCCGGCCGCGCGCTGATGACCGAGATCCTGACCTTGATCCAGCTCCAGCATGCCGGTACCCGCACCATCGCCGCGATCGGTGGGTTCGAACTCCAATATTGCGGCGAGCGCTTTGGCCAGGACAGCTATGGCTACATCACCACGTTGCTGCGCGCCGGCGCGACGACGCAAGTCGAGTTGCCTGTGACCACCACGCCGCTTCGCGCGATTGCAAAGCTCGAACATGTGCTTGGCAATCTCGAGGAAGAGCAGGAGCGCGCACGCCACCGGCTCGCGGAGGCCGAGCGGCGGCTCGCGTGCTATCGCTCACGCGCGGGCAGTACCTTCGCCTTCTCGGACGAACTGGCCGACAAGCGCCGCCAGCTCTCCGAAATCGAAAGATCGCTGTCGCAGGAGATCGATGGTGTACGCCCCGCTGAGGTGCAGGCGGCGTAACCCGCCCCCACGTTCTGAGCGGCCCTCGCCGGCTCGGTGGAGGGGCCTTCCCGAACGAAGTAGGGAAGCGAAAAAGCAAGGAGGACTGCTCGCAGATCGGGTGGTCCGCCGACGCTGACGCTCAATCGCGCCCGTCGCCATCCCGGCCCGTCATCCTGCGCAGGGCTGAAGAAGCCCCGCTTGGCCAGCCGGGCAGGGATGCTCCAGCGCAATTGCCCCGTCCCGCCCGCTCCCGCGGGCCGGGGGATGTCTTCGGAAAGAAGACGAGAAAGGACCGGCGACGGGGCCTGTCCATAACCCACCAAGGAGCATTCCAATGGAACTGAAGTTTGTCGATCCGCGCTCGCTCAAGGACAATCCTGACAAGGCGCGGCGCTCCAAGTCCAGCCCTCAGGCCGACGCCTTGCTGCTGGCAACGATCAAGGCCATCGGTGTTGTCGAGCCGCTGATCGTCTTCGCTGAGGCCGATGGCGGCAATGGCTTCGTCATCGATCAGGGTCATCGCCGGGCGAAGCAGGCGATCGCTGCAGGTCTCGAAGAGATCGCCGTTCTGGTCGTGCCTCGAGCCGAGGACGGCGGCGCGATGCGCTCGCTGGCCACCTCGATCACGCACGAGCAGCTTAACCCGGTCGATCTGTGGCGTGCGATCGAGCGTCTCGTTGCGCTGAACTGGACCGAAGAGGCCATTGCGATCGCCCTCGCGCAGTCGGTGCGCCAGATCAAGAAGCTGCGCCTGCTCGCCAATGTGCTGCCGGCGATGCTCGACGCCATGGCCAAGGGCGATATGCCGAACGAGCAGCAGCTCCGCACTATCGCGGCCGCTTCGCTTGAGGAGCAGAAGGAGGTCTGGAAGGCCAAAAAGCCGAACAAGGGCGATCCGCAGGTGTCGTGGTGGAGCATCGCCAACGGTCTCACCAAGCGCCGGATGTACGCGCGCGACGCAAGCTTTGGCGACGAGCTGCGCGAGGCCTATGGCATCGCCTGGGTGGAGGATTTGTTCGCACCGGCCGACCAGGACAGCCGGTACACCACCGACGTCGAGGCCTTCCTCGGCGCCCAGCAGGAATGGATGACTCAGAATCTGCCCAAGAAAGGCATCATCACCGAACCGAACACCTATGGAGAGGTGAAGCTGCCGCCAAAGGCGGAACGCGTTTATGGCACGCCGAAGAAGTCGGATCACGCCGCGATGTATCTCGACCGCGAGGGAAAGGTGAAGACCGTTCACTTCCGTCTGCCCGAGGCCAAGAAGAAGGCCAACGCGACGGAAGCCGCCGAGGCGGTCGTCATGCCGAAATCGCGTCCCGATGTGACCCGTAAGGGCATCGAGATGATCGGCGACCTGCGCACCGATGCTCTCCATGAGGCGCTGTCACGGGCGCCGATCGAGGACGACACGCTGTTGGCGTTGCTCGTTCTCGCCTTCGCTGGCCAGAACGTGCGCGTTGATTCCGGTGCCGGCGGCGATCATTGGTTCGGTCGCCGCATGCCTCGGCACGCCGCCACCCTCTTCGATGCCGAGGGCAAGTTCGCTTTCGACGCCGAGACTTTGCGCATCGCGGCCCGGGGCGTCCTCATCGATGCGCTCTCCTGCCGCGAGGGCATGAGCAAGTCGGGCGTGGTGGCGCTCGTCGCAGGGGGCGCGATCGGGGCAGACAGCTTCCTCGCCAATATGGGCACCGAGGACTTCCTGTCCTGTCTGTCGCGTCCGGCGCTCGGGGGCTTGTGCGACGACACGCCGGTTCTGCCGCGGGCGCGCGTAAAGGACACGCGGGCCGCGCTCGTCGAGTACTTCAAGGAGGGGCACTTCGTCCACCCGGCTGCGCTGTTCGCTGCCGATGCGGCAAGCCTGACCGAGTGGCTGTCCAAGAGCACCGTCCCCGAGGCCGAGGACGACGTTGGGCCTGAGGTCGACGGTCTGAGTGGAGAGGACCAACGTTCCGAGAAAGGCGAGCTCGAGGAAGGCTACCGCGAGGCCGCCGAATAGACCTCGCCTCCTTTTGATCGCTCTGCCGCCGCCAGGTTCGCTTGGCGGCTGCAGGTGTACGGCCGCGGCAGCGAGCGCTGGCGATACAATAGAACTCCGGCGTAGGCCCAGGGCCATGATGGTGTGACCGTGTGGTGCGTGCCGAGACACCTTCGGTCGATGAATAGGCAGGTGGCCATGATCACCCGTCCTTCGGTTCCAATGTCGAAGTCGAGGCACGTGCCGGTCCTCACTCGGGCTTTGTGCGGTCCTGAACCTGCGGCCGTCCGCTTCAAGGCCGCGCTCCGCGCCGCGAGGCGGCCGGATCGGTCCGGTCTCGGCATGGCAGGCCCGCGCCCCGCGCGAGGGCTGAAGAAAAGCCCTGCTTGGCCGCAACCCTTCCATGCTCGTCTCGGTCCGCCCGGACCCTGAAGCGCCCGTCATTCCGCCGGTTCTTTTTGGTCCGCGCCCGAGGGAGGGCCGGCACGGAGCCGGTCCTGGCCTTGAGAACCAGAAGAAAGGATATGCCAATGACCAGGAAAGCCGCCAATCCCCGTGCAACCGCCCGCGTCGCTCCGTTGCGCAAGGGCACTACCTTCCAAATGGTCCGACTCGTGTGTCCCGACGCCGCACAGTGCGCGCTCGTCTCGGAGAGCTTTGGCCTCCCGGTGCTCGACAGCGACGGCATTCGCGACTTGCACGAAAAGCTCGTCGTGGACACGGCCACGGCGCTCGACGAGGGGCTTGGGGAACGCGCCATGCAGATACACCTGCAACGCGTCGTCGGTGCCTTTGTCGGGTCCGCCTACGGGGCCGGCCAGTTCTACAGCCGGTCGGTATCCGAAGCTCGGGACGCGACGGCCAAGTCGGCCTGCGACGATCGGAACGAAGACGTCGCAGGTCCGGTCGGCTTCGACAGCGCTGCCCAGCGCAAGCGTGAGTTCGCCGCCGATATGGCACTACAGGCCCATGCGCTGCGCATGGCCGCCGAGGGGGCTATCGCGGCCTACGAGCAGGTTGTAGGCGAGGTCTGGAAGCCCTTCGAGCGTCCAGTCGAAAACCCCGGCCAATCCGTCGACCGCAAGGCGGCCGAATTGCAGATGGCGGCTCTCGGATGAACGTCGAGGGCGGGGCTCCGGTCCCGCCCTCCTTCCATATCGAGCACGTCCGGTTCGTTCGTCCGTCGCATCGACTGCGCGGGGCCCAGCCGATTTTCAAAGGCCGAACACGCGGCTTTCGATCGTGGCCAAGTGAACCTTTCGTTGCGAGCGCCGTCTCCTGGGAACGAAGAGAGACAACCTGCTGCCGTGCGGTGCGCCCGAGCAATATGGCCGCATCGTCTCCCAATTTCCCGCCCGTGGCGACCACTTCGACACGGCATGTTCTTGTTCCAGCGATTTCATGTGCGCGACTTTGCATCGGGGTTCTAGCGTTGCTTCCGGCGCACGACGCTCCGGGGCGGCCGCCGATGCCAGTTCCTTTCGTCAGCCTCGGCCCGATCGGCATATTGGGCTCCCTTCACCGCCCAATCCCGCTCTCTGGTGATGGCTTTCCTAGTGCGGCTGCGGATCTTCCACGATCAACCCGCAAGAGGTCCGCTAGCATGCTGCGGCCGCTCGGCTGGCGCCTTCGGGTGATCGCGCCCGCCTCTCCGCACACTGACGGAGCCATCGAGCGGGAATTGGCCCGCTCCAAGATGGAGCAATCAGATGTCCCACGATCTCATACTCGCCCAAAAAGCCGCATGGTCTCTCGCTCGCACTCTCATGGTCCCGGTTATCCTCTTCCAGGTCGACGACGAATTTGGCGTCGTGCCCGCCGCTGAGCTCGACGACGCCGATGTCGAAATCCTTTTCGAATACGATCCCTATAGCGGTGGCCGGTCGGTTCATTGAACCGACCTTCTCTCGACTGCATTCAGGCGGCGCCCAGCGCCGCCTTCCTATTTTCTGACGGCCGCTCGCGCCCCGTCCTTCTCGAGGTCCTGGCGGAACCAGGCAGTCAGCGCAACGGCTTCGCCGTCCTCCGCTGTCGCTGCGGCCCACCCCATCGTGCAAGCACGATGGGGCCCGATAGGGTGTGCGGCCCGCCTTCCTGCTCCGCCCGAGCGGACCCCCCTTGACGGGGCCGCGATCGGCGCGGCCAGCAACTGGAGGTTCATGAAAATGACCAGGAAACAAAATGCAGAGCGCATGGACGTCTATGCGCGGATCACCGACCGCATCGTAGCCGAGCTGGAGAAGGGTATCCGTCCTTGGATGCAGCCATGGCAATCGAGCAATGCCTCCGGCCGCGTCACCCGGCCCCTCAGACACAATGGTCTGCCCTATAACGGCATTAACGTGCTGCTGCTTTGGTCGGAGGCTGTCGCACGCGGGTTTTCCAGCCCGATGTGGATGACATTCAAGCAGGCGCTCGACCTTGGCGGCGGGGTTCGCAAGGGCGAGACCGGCTCTATGGTGGTCTTCGCCAGCCGCTTCACCAGGACGGAGACGGACATCAGGGGCGAGGAAATCGACCGCGAGATCCCGTTCCTCACGGCATATTCCGTTTTCAACATTGCGCAAATCGATGGCCTGCCGGACCAGTTTTGTCGATCGCAGGCAGAGCCGGTGCGCGATCCGATCGCCCGAATCGGGCATGCCGACCAGTTCTTTGCCAATACCGGTGCGCTAATCCGGCACGGGGGGGATCGCGCCTACTATGCCCCGGTGACGGACCATATCCAGATGCCGCCGTTCCAGACGTTCCAGGACGCCGCGTCATACGTTGCCACGCTCAGTCACGAGGTCACCCATTGGACTTCGGCGCCGCATCGCGTGAATCGCGACCTTAGCCGCTACGCCAAGGATCGCAGCGAGCGAGCGCGCGAGGAACTGACCGCCGAGCTCGGAAGCTGCTTCCTCTGCGCCGATCTTGGTATCGCGCCCGAACTCGAGCCCCGGCCGGACCATGCGAGCTACCTCGGCTCGTGGTTGAAAGTCCTCGCCGACGACAAGCGCGCGATCTTCTCGGCCGCAGCCCATGCGCAGCGCGCCGTCGCTTTCCTGCATGGCCTTCAGCCGGAGACCGCAGAAGAACGCGATGCTGCCTAATGTTTCACGCATCAACTTTGGAAGGGGAGGTCATGTGCCTCCCCTCTGTTTCGCTCGGACGTGCCGGCAGATGACCTCGCCTACAGCTAAACTGCACGGCAAGGGCGCATCGGATCGTAAGCGCTGGTGCGTCTTTGCTCGCGCAAGTTCCGCAGTGAGTCGGTCTTTCCGGTTCGCATCCGTCGAAAGCAGATGCTGGCTTGAGGTCGGCTAGGCGGAACCGACATTAATCTCAGCTGTCTTTCTGGCTCAGCGCGTTCATCACTCGTGCTGCGAGGTCTTTACGTGCGAGCGTCCCTTGCAGGCGAATGACTGGGACATTTTGCTTGGAAAGCCAGGTTTCACGCCCAACAAACCTTTGGAGGACATTGATCTGCCGGACGAGATTAAAGAGCGGATTCGTCAGCGCCTCATTCTGCCGGGCTACCGATATCATCACCCTCAACGTTCAGGCCAAGGGCGTGCGCATCGTCCCTCGACACCCGGGCCAGCGGCGAGAACGCACCAAGCCACCGTGTCGTGGTCGGCAAGGCCGAGATCGGCACCGCCTGGTCCAAGCGCTCTAACAAGGGCCGCGGTTATCTCGGGCTCAAGCTCGACGAGCCGAGCTTCGCCGCTCCGAACTACGAGAACCTCTTCGCCAACGAGGAAGGCGAGGGCCACAGCCTCATCTGGTCCCGCCCCAACCGCCGCAACGGCGAGTAACAGGTAGCCAGCCCGTTCGGCTTCGGCGCCTGACACCGAGCTTCAGCGGTGAAGCCGCGATCAACTGCTCTTTCGCAACAGAATTCCATTGTCGGGCAGTACTTCAATTCCAGCCTTCTCGAGCGCATTCACAATCGCTAATATATTGTTTGCGATCGGAATCCGCGCCCCGCGTTCGAAATCAGCGATTGTCTGCCGTGCGACGTTTGCCACACGGGCCAAATCATCTTGGCTCCATCCCAACATTGCACGCGCGCCGCGACACTGTTCGGGGCTGAAATTCGCAGCCCTGTCGCCAATATTATGATTGACGTCAATCAATTTGTACACTATCCCTGCCTGAACTAGCGGTCGAAGAGGGTGCGCGAACACCCTTTTCGACCTGACCAAAGCCAAGCTGTGTGGGAGCTCGGATCATGGCTGATTCCGACAATACCACGACTTTGCCTTCCGTCACGCTTGGACGGGAGATGCGGTCTCCGTTGACCAAAGAGCGTGCCGGCCCTTCAGCCGAAGCCCTGTTGTCACCCGATCCCGCACTTCTCCTGTCCCTTGCCTGGATCGACGCCCATGTTGCGATGCTGGCTTCCTGCGTCCGGCAGCAGCAGGAGGAGGAGACACTCTTGGAGCGGCGCGCGCTTGCCACCGGCGCAGTTATTAGGCGCGGGGAGGGGGCTAGCGCCGATTGCGACGATCTCGATCCCCGGGAACAGGATGATGCCGAGAAGGCCGACGCCTTGCTGGCTGAGCTTGCGTCGACGCCTGCTCAATCGTTGAAAGGCGTGATCGCCAAACTCGCGGTCATCCTTCGGGAGGCGACTGACAACACCGACCTTTGCGAATTTCCGCTTCCGCAGATCCGCTCTGCCTTGGCCGATTTGCGGCGTCTCACGCACGCGGCGGTCAGCGACCAGCCTGCCGGCTGGCCCGCCGGCGACCAATCGATCGGCTCGCTGTTCGAGCAGTCCGCATCATCCTTCGCGGCCTGGCGCGCCTTCGGTGCGTGGAGCCAAGGTGATGACGAGGCCTATCGCAGCTGGACGAACACATTCAAAATACTGCAGGGCGCAAGCCAATAAGCCTCGCTAGGCCCCTGCCTGATCGCTCGTCGCCAAGGTCTCTCCTCGTCCATTCGTCAATGACGGAATCCAAGGATTTCGCTTAACGCCGCGTCCCCCTATCAAATCCACGAGAAGGGAAGGTGCGGATGAAGCCGGATACATCGCAGTGGCGTGACCCACAGGCATATGCATTCGTCAAAGGCGCAACCGCCGATCAGATTGCCTGGGAATTCCTGCGACGCAATCCGCAATATCAGCAGGACTTCGCGACCTCACGCTCGGCTAAGGCGATGCGCGCATTACGCAAGCGCTGGGGTTTGCAGTTTCGCCGCCCGGCCTGACCAGTCCGCGGTAGAGCAGCCCGTCTGTTGGGCGCCTCAGATCAACCCTGGGGTCGTCAACCTTGTCGCGCTTCCGCGGGGCCTGCGCACGGGTCAGGGCAGCGCCTCCGACGTCCAACTGGCCGCGGGCCGGCATGACGAGGTCGGCCTTCACGTGCGTTCGTCGCCGGGCGGTATGCAACTGGCGCTTCTTGGCGACACCAAGCCAGACGAACCGCTCGCCGCCATCATACCGCTGGACGAAATGGCGCACGACCGCCTGCAAGCCGTCGAGCGGTTCATCCGCTCGATCTACAGGCAGCACCTTCCCGACGCCCGTTTGACCGCGGGCCAGCGCCGGCGCCTTGGGCACATGCTGCGATGCTTGGATGGCCGGGAAGAGCAGGCATCCCATTTTGAAGTCGCGACCGCCTTGTTCGGTCGGCGACTGGTCAGCGCCGCCGACTGGCACGACTCGGCTTTTCGATATCAGACGCATCGCTTAGTGCGCGATGGCTTGAAGATGGCCGAGCGCGGCTATCGCCAACTGCTTCGCACGCGACGGCGTCATTCCTGAAAAGGTTTCGACGCCGCCTGGTTCACTTAATGCGTTGCATGCAAGCCCAGGGTTACCACACTGAACTGAATGGCGTTTTGCGCCGCCTTGCGGCCGTTGAGGTCAGCTCTGCTGCTCAGCTAAGCGGACGACGCCAGGGCAGGGCTCGTTCGTTGAAAGTCTGACCCGAAGCAGCGTGAACCAACGATCGAACTCAGGCATCACCGTCTTCGGGCAATAATCTCGACCGGTGCAATCTGGCCCGCTGAAATACTTTCGACCATATTTCGGACCATCTGCGGCCGCCGCGCTCCCATGAGTGTCTGGATCCCCAGTACTGCCTGCTCAGTGGCCGCCTGGGCGCGCTGCCTCGCGAAATGGTCAAGCGCAACATCGCGCCGCTCGCGTTCCGACAATATCTCGAACCCTGCCGCGGAAAGCGCGGCGCGGTACTGCTCCGGCGCGGCGAGCGCGTTGGTGTCTGCCGTACTCGCCCATGGCAGCGGATAAGACAGCTCGCCGGTTCCGGTACGCATGACGTCGAAGACACCGAAATGCGCCCCCGCCCGCAGGACGCGCGCAACCTCCGAAAATAGTGCGCCCTTGTCGGCAATGTTCATTCCGACGTGCAACATGTAAGCGGCGGTGAACGATCCATCTGCGAAGGGCAGCGCTAAAGCATCGCCCTGCTGCAATGAGACGCGCTCATCGAGATGCAGCCAAGTGGAGAGCACATTGCCGGCTTCGACGTAGTCGCGAGTGAGATCCACGCCGTTCACCTGGCAGTCGTAGCGCGCAGCGATCTGTCGCGCCGGTCCGCCCAGGCCGCAGCCGATGTCGAGCACTCGATCCTGGGTAATAAGCGCAAGTTGCCCTGCCAACTCTTCCGTGACGGCGCGGCCGCCAATGTGAAACTCGTCCACCGGCGAGAGGTCCTCGGCCGTGACTGTGCTTTCGGTCTTCCCCATGGCGGCAAGACCATCACGGATATCTGCGAGCAGGGTGCCTCGCGCGTAGTGGTCAGCAACCTGTGAACCCGGCGCCGCTTCCATGATCATCGCCCCTTGGTGACAGCTCGCGGATAATCTCAACCAACTATCGACATTCTCGAATTCGGTCGGCTCGACGATCATACCATCCGACCCGATGAAGCCAAATGCGGTGACACGCCCAGTGCGGTTATAGCCCAGCGATCGTGAGGGGTGGCCCGGTAATCTCCATATCGAACTGGGCCGCGACGTCCTTGATTGCCGCAAGGTCGCGCGGAATTTCCAGTCCCTGCGCGGCAACCGCCGGGAAAAAGTTCTCGAGACCACCCGGGGACAGGATGGCGATCCATCGCGCACGCTCAATGACGACGAAGGTGTGCTCGACGCCAGCGGGAATGTAGAACACTGCCCCGGTGGTAAGCTCGGAAATTTCCCCGGCGCGCCAGAAGCGCAGCCGCCCTTGGAGAATGACGAAGACTTCGTCGGACTTGGGATGGCGATGACGCGGCGGTCCGTCTCCCGGGCCAGCATTGGATGCGAATGCCCCGAGCTTGCCGCCAGTCTCGCGCCCAGTCAGCAGCGTTTCGTAATGCGTACCATTCCAGTCGGTTTGAGTACCAGGTGCTGCCCGCGTTTGCATCTTTCGCCACGTGTGGTTGATGTGAAGCTTGATGGTGTCACGATAGCTACACGCTGGCCTCAGGCGGTCGCCTCGTATGAACATACGAGATGCGCCGGGAACGGTTGTCAGTGAAGCCGGCTTCCGGCAAACTGCAAGTCCCTTCAGGCGAGGGAGCGGTGAAATCCGGCACACATGCACGATTTCGACGGCATGGTGGGGCAGATCTACGATGCGGCGGTCGAACCCGGCCGCTGGCCGCAGGTTCTCGAGACGCTGTCCGATTTCCTCGAAGGCGCCGCCACCAAGCTGACATTCCAGAACACAAGAACGTTGCGCAGCGAAGCGAATTCGGTGCGCATGCCGCCCGAGGCGGACATCACCTATGCGCGGTACTACTACAAGACAAATGTGTTCCTGCCGCGCATTGCGCGGCTGCACGCCGGTACGCTGATCCCAATCTGGGAGCTCCTGCCTCGCGAGGTCTACCGGCGCTCCGAGTTCTACAACGACTTCTGCCGGCCTGGCGACATGTGCCACTCGATCGGACTGGTGCTGGCCAACGAGCCGGACACGCGCGTCGTGTTCACCTGCGGACGCGCCGAGACGACAGGAGAGTTCGAGCCCGAGCACCTCGACCGGTTGCGTCGTATCGGGCCGCATCTGGTCCGCGCGGCGAGCCTGGGATTGCGCCTCTCGCGTTCGGAGATCGCCAGGAGTGCCAATGTCGAGGCGCTCGACCGCGTCGCCCAAGGCGTGTTGATCGTGGCGGCAAGCGGCGAGATCCTGTTCGCCAACCGAACGGCCGAAGCGCTGCTCAATGAAGCCGACGGAATCAGGACAGAGAAATCGGCGCTGCGCGCAGCCAGGCGCGCGGATGCCGCGCAATTTCAAAGGTTGATCGTCGCGGCTGCGGAGCGGTCGGACACCGCGGGCGGCGTGATGGCGCTCGCGCGGCCGGCACCGCGGCGACCGCTGAGCGTGCTGGTGGCACCGCTGAAGATCGAGTCGACCTGGTTCGTGACCGGCCGCCCCGCCGCAATCGTGTTCGTGGCCGATCCGGACAGCGCGCCGGGGACCACGCAGGCCCAGGTGCGCAATCTCTATCGGCTGACCCCGGCCGAGGCCGCCGTGGCCATTGCAGTCGCCCGCGGCGAAGGACTTCAGGCGGCCGCAGACGAGCTCGGCATCAGCCTGACCACGGCGCGCACCCACCTGCAGCACGTGTTCGAAAAGACGGAGACGCGGCGGCAGGCGGAGCTGGTGCGCCTCATTGCGGCGAGTGGCGTTTACGAGTGACAATCTGGAGCGCAGCAAGGCTCGCCCAAGCTGGTACAAGAGCTTTCGCGTGTCTCGACCGGCTCCGACAGCAGCCAGCAACGGCATTACCAGTCAGCACGCGGGACGAGGCCGATCCCATCCGCGATCGCCAGATGGATCCAGGCTCTGATGCAGCACATGTCAGGCCGCGGCAACATCAGCAGCGGCGAAACGGTCCACACCATCTTTGATCGCAAATGATCCCATCGTCTCCGTCTTCCATTTCACAGAGCGCACCAACGACCTCTCGAACGGGCTGATCTGGCCGAAGGACGGCTGAAGCCTCGACCGCCTATGCCGCAATGGCGCGTCGCGCGTTTCTTCCCCTGGGCGAAGCCCATTCCTCGCGCAACCAATAAACCCGCGCCTGCGCCATCCTGCGCTTTGCTGCGGTCGCAAGCGATGCGGCAGCGGTCGCCTCCGGCCTCACGATCGCCATCGAGGCCGCATGGTGCGGGCTCGCAAACGAGAACGGAGACTGAAAATGGCTACCATCGGCAGCTTCAAGAAGACCAATGCGAACGAGTTCACCGGCGAGATCGTCACCCTCAGCGTCCAGGCCAAGGGCGTGCGCATCGTCCCCGACATCCGGGCCAGCGGCGAGAACGCTCCAAGCCACCGCGTGGTGGTCGGCAAGGCCGAGATCGGCGCCGCCTGGTCCAAGCGCTCCAACGAGGGCCGCGACTATCTCGGGCTCAAGCTGGACGATCCGAGCTTCACCGCTCCGATCTACGCCAACCTCTTCGCCGACGAGGAAGGCGAGGGCCACAGCCTCATCTGGTCCCGCCCCAACCGCCGCAGCGGCGAGTAACAGTAGCAAGCCCGTTCAGCTTCGGCCGGACGGGCTTCGGCGTCTAAAACAGGGCTTCAGCGGTGAAGCCGCGATCAACAGCTCTTTCGCAACAGAATTCCATTATCGGGCAGTACTTCAATTCCAGCCTTCTCGAGCGCATTCACAATTGCTCACAGGCAGCACCTTCCCGACGCCCGCTTGACCGCGGCCCAGCGCCGACGCCTTGGCCACATGCTGCGATGCCTCGATGGCCGGGAAGAGCAGGCATCCCATTTTGAAGTCGCGATCGCCTTGTTCGGTCGGCGACTGCTCAGCGCCGCCGACTGGCACGACTCGGCTTTTCGGTATCAGACGCTTCGCTTGTGCGCGACGGCTTGAAGATGGTCGAGCGCGGCTATCGCCAACTGCTACGTGCGCGACGGCATCATTCGTGAGACCGTTCCGGCGCCGCCTGGTCCACGCGTTGCCTGCAGGCCCAGGCATACGATTCTGAAGTGAACGGGAGCTTTGCGCCTTCATCTCGGCCATTGAGACAAACTTAGCTTCTGCCCAAACGTGGACATCCCGGGTGACATGCTGGAGGTCGTCATGCGCCTGAAGCACCCGATGCGAAGTGGATCCCCATCCGCATTGCCAGGGTTCGGCGTCCAGTCAGTCCCCACGCCTGGTTCGCCGCCGACCAACTATTGAGCGCCGGGCGTCCATTCGGGCAGCGGCGCTAGGCTGCGGTTGAACTGCTTCCACCACATGGTCTCATCGATCTCGCAGCAGGCGCGAAGCATGGCGTGCGCCTTCTCGAAAGCCTGGGTGGCGAGTTCATCGAATGTCATCCGCGTATCATATGGCACCGATACCACCAGCTCCTGACCGGTCTGTGTGCCGCCTTCGTCAACCTGAAGATAAAGCCAAACGACGAAATGCGCGCCTTGGCCGCTTGCGTCCGCATTGCCGATCTTGATGCGGTCGATGCCTGCTGCGGTGACTTTCATGCAGGGGCCCCTCCATTCGAATTCATAATGAAGCGGAGAAGTCCGCTGCGGTCATGAAGGTTCCGAAGCCGTTGTCATTATGGTGAAGAGCTGGTTAGGCCCCCTTGAGCTTTCTTATGAACTTCACACAGGTTGGTGAAAATCAGGAATTGCTGAAAATCAAGCCGACTGATCGCACCTAGTGCTGGACCTCGGTGGACACCGTTGGTCGGTTTACCTTTGAGGAGAGTGATCGCGGCCACCGGATGCAAAGAGAATACGGGCGACGCTCGCCCGTATTCTCATAATTAGCGATGTTAGGCCCAAATGCATCTGCCTGGACTT